>JACNKR010000034.1 GCA_014381925.1 Fidelibacterota bacterium
TAGCGAAATTCCTTGTCGGGTAAGTTCCGACCTGCACGAATGGTGTAACGACTTTCCCACTGTCTCGACCAGTAACTCAGCGAAATTGTAATGTCGGTGAAGATGCCGGCTACCCGTGGAAGGACGGAAAGACCCCGTGAACCTTTACTACAGCTTGATATTGACATTAGATTCTATATGTGCAGGATAGGTGGGAGACTTTGAAGCGGGCACGCCAGTGTTCGTGGAGTCATCCTTGAAATACCACCCTTGTATTGTTTGATGTCTAACCGTGATCCGTTATCCGGATTCGGAACAGTGTCTGGTGGGTAGTTTGACTGGGGCGGTCTCCTCCTAAAGAGTAACGGAGGAGCCCAAAGGTTCCCTCAGCACGGTCGGCAATCGTGCGTAGAGTGCAAAGGCATAAGGGAGCTTGACTGCGAGTCCGACGGGACGAGCAGGTGCGAAAGCAGGGCTTAGTGATCCGGTGGTTCCGAGTGGAAGGGCCATCGCTCAACGGATAAAAGGTACTCCGGGGATAACAGGCTTATCTCCCCCAAGAGCTCATATCGACGGGGAGGTTTGGCACCTCGATGTCGGCTCGTCGCATCCTGGGGCTGGAGAAGGTCCCAAGGGTTGGGCTGTTCGCCCATTAAAGCGGCACGCGAGCTGGGTTTAGAACGTCGTGAGACAGTTCGGTCCCTATCCTCCATGGGCGTAGGAAATTTGAAGGGCTCTGTTCTTAGTACGAGAGGACCGGAATGGACGAATCTCTAGTGTACCTGTTGTCACATCAGTGGCATCGCAGGGTAGCTACATTCGGACGGGATAAGCGCTGAAAGCATATAAGCGCGAAACCCACCCTAAGATGAGATTTCCCTTCCCGCTTTAGCGGGACTAAAGGCTTCCAGTAGATGACTGGGTTGATAGGTCACAGGTGTAAGTGCAGTAATGTATTTAGCCGAGTGATACTAATAAGCCGTGAGGCTTAATCAATTTTTCCTTATTCTTATATAAGCAGACACTAATCATACAGCAAAACTCACGAAAATTTATCCGGTGACTATGGCATAGAGGTCACACCCGATCCCTTTCCGAACTCGGAAGTTAAGCTCTATAGCGCCAATGGTACTGCACGGGAGACCAGTGTGGGAGAGTAGGACGTTGCCGGTAACTTTTAAAAAAGCCTTTGTATTTTCAAAGGCTTTTTTGTTTTCAATATAAATTATCATCCTTTATCTCATTCTGAATTCATCTAAGTATGAGTTCATTCATCCTACCAATATTTTATGAAGTAAAATTCTCCTAATTTGTAATTCCTAATTTATAATTCTTAATTCGTAATCATAGTACCCACCTCCTTTTTTCAAGACTAACATCAAGACAACTAATATTTAATTTAAAATAACTGAAAAAAGTGCTATTTAACAGAATGAATTTTAAATTAAAAAAAAGGAAAAATGATGAACTTAATAGGTAAATCAATATTATTAATTGCTATTTTAAATATATTATTTGGTCAATTGACATTTCAAGATGGCTTTTCCTCAAATCAAGGATGGACTAGTAATCAACCGGATGATATATATATATCAGAAAATGAAGGAGGATCCGTTTCGTTTCATGCAGACAGAGGTGTCAATCAGGATTTTTATATACCAATAGACTCTTTTTCTGGAAATTTCCAATTATCAGTCAGGCACAAAGTAACAAATCGAACAAACAATTGTTGGATCAGCATAGGTTTAATATCTGACGTTGATGGATTTATTAATAATAATCCTTATCCTGAAAGTGGTATAATGTTAGAGGTGGGATGGTATGGAGGAGGTACACCGTTTTCAGTATATTTTGTTAGACCAACAGTCCGGTATTTGGATGGCAGTATTTTTTCACCTAGTTTGGGAGATGTAAACCCTGGTGGCAGTGGACCCGATCCAGATGGGTATTTGCCATATGAAGAAGACCAGTGGTTTACTTCAAAAATGATGATTGTAGGTAATACAATCCTCCTCCAGTTATTTGATGATAGTGGAGAATATATTGATGAACGAACATGGGAATTTCCCGAGGGTGAATTAAACTATAATTATGTATATATCGGTAATGGCGATACGCACGACTGGCCTTCTATGGATGGATTTATTGATGACATAATTATTACCAATGAGAATCAATTTACTTTTCAAGATGGCTTTTCCTCAAATCAAGGATGGACTAGTAATCAACCGGATGATATATATATATCAGAAAATGAAGGAGGATCCGTTTCGTTTCATGCAGACAGAGGTGTCAATCAGGATTTTTATATACCAATAGACTCTTTTTCTGGAAATTTCCAATTATCAGTCAGGCACAAAGTAACAAATCGAACAAACAATTGTTGGATCAGCATAGGTTTAATATCTGACGTTGATGGATTTATTAATAATAATCCTTATCCTGAAAGTGGTATAATGTTAGAGGTGGGATGGTATGGAGGAGGTACACCGTTTTCAGTATATTTTGTTAGACCAACAGTCCGGTATTTGGATGGCAGTATTTTTTCACCTAGTTTGGGAGATGTAAACCCTGGTGGCAGTGGACCCGATCCAGATGGGTATTTGCCATATGAAGAAGACCAGTGGTTTACTTCAAAAATGATGATTGTAGGTAATACAATCCTCCTCCAGTTATTTGATGATAGTGGAGAATATATTGATGAACGAACATGGCAATTCCCCGTGGGTGAATTAAACTATAATTATGTATATATCGGTAATGGCGATACGCAGGACTGGCCTTCTATGGATGGATTTATTGACGATATATCTATAACAAATAATTTTGATATTTATCAAATGGAAATTCCATTTTTCGATGATTTTACATATGATGCTGGATGGATAAATGAATCTATAAATTCATTTTTAATTGAAAATGGCAAATTAAATTGGAGCGTAGAAAGATCTAATGGTATTACAGAAAAACTCTATATACCAACTCAAATTGATAATCAAATTTTAGAGAGTTTTAATTTGCAATTCGACTTTAAAATAACATCTACTTCTCCAAATTGTGGTTTTTATACAGGTTTTATTAGTTCATTAAATAATGGTGATGCTTGGTTTTTAGACTATGCTGGGATTTTTATTGATATTAATAGTTACTCTTCTTCTAAAAGAATTAGATTATTACAAACAACTGAAAATGAAGGTTTTTATGAATCAAATACTATCCAAATTAGTATAGGTATTTTTTACCATCTGGAATTAATTATAAATGGTCAAAATTATCAATTAATAGTAACTGAGGCAGAAAATTTAATGGGATTTATTGAAGGTACTTTACCATACGATCTTCCGTCAAATTATGATTATTTTGGTTTTGGAGGTCCGAATGATGGACAAGGAGGAAATATTAGCGGGATACTTGATAATATATCATTATTCGTAGAAGAAAATGATGATATAGTTTTACTTGAACCACCCATAATTTCATCAATAGAGGACATCTCCAATGATCAGGGCGGATGGGTCACTGTATCCTTTTACAAAAGTATTTATGACACGGATTCCTTAAGAACACCTGAATCCTATACAATTGAGGCTAATTATGGGAATGGCTGGATAACCACAGTAAGCGGAAACGCCTATGCTGAAATGCAATACAGCTACCAAGTACATACTCAGATTGATTCCTCCTCAAATACTGGTGGGTACATTGATTTCAGAGTCATTGCCGGTATGGATGAAGGCAATTTTGCCAGTGATGTCGTTCAGGGTTATTCTGTAGATAACATCATCCCTGCTGAACCCGTCGGTATGACACTACAATATGATGTAAATGATAATCAGCTCACTATGGATTGGCAACCAAATATCGATGATGATTTAAGTCATTATGTGATTGCACAAAATGGAGAAATATTGGCTGCACCAATTATTTCTGAATTTAATACAGAATTAAATCTTGGAACAGGAGTTTATAACTTCTCGCTTAAAGCTATTGATATTCATGGCAATGAATCCAATACTGTTGGAAAAGAGATTTATATTGTAAATCATAATTTATCTTCTGGAAATAACTTAATAAGTATTCCGGGAACATTTGAAAATGATAATTCAATAGAAATATTAAATAACCTCATGGATTATGGACCTGATGTTAATTTCATACTGGGGCAAGGCATTGGATTATTTAACACTGAAAATGGATGGAGTGGTAATTTAAACAATATATCATCACAAGAAGGTTATTGGTTAAATATTTCTAGCAATTATGAATGGAAACTTTATCCTGAACTTGGTCCAATTGATAATTGTGAGTCTTATGAGATTGGATTGGGTAATAATTTATTATCATTCCGTTGGGATGATGGAAATAAATCTACATTAGAGGCACTTGGTGGAGAAGCATTTGCAACTCAATATTTTAATTTCATTCTCGGTCAAGGAGTAGGATTATTTAATACTGAAAATGGGTGGAGTGGTAATTTAAATATGTTAGAGGAAGGTAAGGGGTATTGGGTAAATGTTTCAAATAGTAATATGGATTTCAGGTGGGGATTTAATAACTGTGATAGTCCTGAAAGTACTATACTTGTTAAGGAAGAAGTTGTAAATGTAATTCCCGAAGAATATCAATTTATACAATCAACACAGCAGGCATTTTATCTCATAAATGAAATAATCATCGATGGTAAAAACCCTGAAGAAAATGATATTCTTTTAGCTTATAACAATGATATTCTTGTTGGTTCAGCAGTATATAATCCTGAATTGACTGTTTTACCTGTTATGGGAAAAGACATTAGTAAGCAAACAGAAGGGTTTTTAGAGGAAGGCGAAATCCCAACCTTAAAACTAGTAAAATCATCTAAAGAATCTATTTTAGTTGATGCAGACCTAGAGGGGTTTAAAAACTTACTTATTACAGAAATATCAAAAATTAGTGGAATTTCAAATGCTCTACCTGCTGATTTTGCTCTGCATCCAGCATATCCAAATCCTTTTAATCCAGTAACAACTATTAATTTTAGTGTACCAGAAACGGTAGAATCATTACCTGTTACAATTCTACAAATATTCAATGTTAATGGTCAATTAATTGAAACATTGCATGATAATCAAATTGAACCAGGTTATCATACCATCCAATGGAATGCAGAAGGTTTGCCGAGTGGTGTTTATTTTATTCAAATGACAGTAGATGGTACATCCTCAAATTTAGGGCAGGGTTTTACAGCTACACAAAAGGTTGTATTAATGAAATAAAAATATTTTATTGAATTCCCATTCACCTGAATTAAATTTGGAATAGAAGATACTGATTTTCTACATTTTATCAGACACCCTAAGAGAGGTATATTACTAATCAAGAAAGGTGATGTAAATGAGATTTAAAAAATTATATAAATTTATTCTCAGTGAATTTAGTCTTGGCAACAAATCTATTCATGGTCCTATTCATTGGAAAATGGTTGAAAAAAATGGTTTTGAAATTGCAGAGACAAATGGAGCGGACAAGGAAGTCATAAAATTATTTGCTATATTACATGATTGTAAAAGAGAAAATGAAGATTTTGATTCTGAACATGGTCCTAGAGCAAAAACATTTTGTCAATGGCTTCAAAAAAATACAAACTATCTGCAATTAACAGATGAACAATTTAAAAAACTATGTTATGCCTGTAATAATCATACAAGAGGTGAAATAAGTAGTGATGATACAATTGGAACCTGTTGGGATGCTGATCGTCTTGATTTACCAAGAGTTGGTATTATTCCTCAGTCAAAATATATGAGTACAAAAGAAGGAAAAAAGAAGGCAATAGCAATTCAGGGTAATAAAGTAGGTAAAGAACATAAGCAAGCAGGAATAGAAAAATCATGGTGGAATTTTTGGGAAAGAATTTTTTATCAATCTATTTAAATATGAATTTTTAATGGGTATTACATTTTTTTTAAATAATGTTTATAATTCTTCTTCTAAAATTTGAGTAATATTCCCAAAATATATAATCGTGATTTAGAAATTTCTCAAATAAATAATTTTTGTGAATTTAATGAGAATAATGGTTCTTTATTGACTATTAGAGGACAAACAGGAACGGGGAAAACATTATTAATACAGTCTGTTCAACATTCACTTGATGTTCAAAAAATAAATATTAAATGTACTGATTATAATACATTTCTCACTACATTTATTTCAGCATTAATTTCCTTTCTATCGCTTGAAACACTAAAAAAAATAATAACTCCCATAATGGCTTCAAGTTTAAATGGTCATTTGAATTCCCAATTTGAAGTTAATAAATTATTATTTATTGAAAATGCAGGTGATAAATTTGAAAGCAATTTAATAACAATAAGTGAATCTCTTTGTATAATACTTAGCAAAATTTGTAATTGCAATACAATACTATTTATAGATGATTTTCAATTTTCAAATGAATCTGAGAAAGAAATATTAAATAAAATCCATAATTTTATTTCCATGGAATTAACATCATGTAAAATTCTTTTATCTTGGTCAAATAAATCTGAAACAAAGTCTTTAGAAATTAATAAATTTAATGAAATTGCTAATAAAAATATTGTCCTTACCTCTTTTTCAAAGTCTGAAACATATTCGCTAATTGAGTCAAAGCTTGGTTTTGATTTTAATATTAAATTTCCAAATTTTTCAAATGATATATGGAAATTAACCAGAGGTAACCCATTTCATATAATTAAATGTCTTAAATCATTGCAGTCCAAAAATATATTGAAATATGATAAAGGGTATTGGATTTTAAATAAATATAATAAAAATGAAATCTCAAATAATTTAATTATTGGGATTAAAGATCGAATTAAGTTTCTTGAAATTAACCCCACCGAGTTAAGTTTATGCTCAATAATTTCTTGTTTAGAAGAAAACTATTCTCCTCAGTTTTATTCAGATTTTTTGAATATTACATCTGAAAAATTAATTGTATTGGTAGAAAATCTTGTTAAAAAAGATATTATATCATATAAATTAGAATTTATTAACCCATTAATTAGATATGAATTTTATAATAAATTATCAAAAGAAAAACAAAATAATTATTTTTATAGAATTATTAAACAATTAAATAATAAGAATGATATTCCTAATTATATAAAAGCCAATTATTATGAAAAATTAGATATTATAAATCAAACAATGAAAAAGGAAGTTCTTCTTTGTTTAAAAAAAGCTGTAAAAGAATTATTTGGTAAAAGTAATCGTTTAGAAGATTTGAAAAGATGGATTAAATTAATCTATAATTTAGAAAATAATAAAAAAGTAAAAGATTCTCAAATTTATAAAATTGCATATTTAGAATATCAATTAGGAAATACAAATGAAGCAATTAAACAATATGAAAGAGCATTAAACCAATTAAATGGAAGTTTACGACTTGAATTAATAAATGATTTTGTGCCAGTATTAAGAAATTTAAATGAAATAAAAAGAGCTGACACTTTATTATCTCAAGGAATTAAAGAAGCAATTGAATTAAATGATGAAACTAATCTATCTTGTTTGCTTCTTTCACGAGCAAAAGGACTGAAAATAAAACTTGACGACCCATTATGGAGTGAAACCGATAAATTTTTTGAAAAAATGAAACCAAATAAGACGATACGAATAAATTTAGCACGATATTTTTCTATAAAAATTGATCAATTAATTATTGCAAATAAATGGGATGATGTAAAACTATTAGCAAAAAAAGCATTAATAATAGGTGAGAAGGAAAAATGTTATCATACCTGTGGTACAATTCATTCAAATTTATTTTTTATGTATTTAGTTAGCGGTAATATGAAAAAATCTTTAGAACATGTTGCTCTTTCTCGTAAATATGCACAAAAGTATGGACATCCTCATTATATAACATGGGCAAAAGGGAGTACTGGACAAGCATTAATACATTGTGGTAAACCGAAAGAAGAATTGAGTTGGTTGGAGGATTCTGTGAAAGAATTTTCCAGAATGGATAAAAATATTAGTATTCAAACACCAATATTAAATTTGGCAGAAACATTGATAAAATTAGGTAAATGGAATAGAGCTGAATTAGAACTTCTAAGTTATAAAAATATATTTGAAAAAAATCAAACTCAACAGACATATTCAATGTTTTATATTATTTTAGGAAATGCCCAAGTATTATCAGGAAAGAGGGTAATTGGAAGAAAAACAATTTTAAAAGGGATTTCAATTGCTGAAAAAATGAATATGAATTTTTATTCGGGACAAGGATATGGTTATTTAGGAGATAGTTATTATTATCAAAAAAAATCTACTTATAAAAAAGCGTTAGATTTTTATTTAAAAGCTGATGAACAAGTTTATTCAAATCCTGCTTTAGGACATCATGGTGTATTTAATGCATTTAAAGTTTATTACTGTTTTTCTAAAATAATGAATTCTAATAATGAATTAAAAAAATGGATTAAAGAAATAAAGAAAAGGAGAAAAGAGTCATCATATAATATTGAAATAGAAGCTGAATTTCATTATATTAATAATTCACCTAATAATAAATATAAATTGTTGATTGATGAATGTTTGGAAAAAAATAATGATAGTTTAGCTACAACCTATTTTTTCACAGGATTAAATCATTTTAATAAATTAAATTCAAATAATAAAATAGCAATTGAAAATATATTTTGTGGAATTTTACTTTTTTCTGAACAAAATAATTTTCATCGAATATTTCAATTAATTTCCTCATTACCTACAATAATTATTTTACCAGGTGAACTTAATAATAAACATTTGATAGTACATTTAATTTTATTACTTGGAGGAAAAAATAATATTTATAAACCATTTGAAAGATATTCTGGAACAAAAATAATAACCTATTTAAATTTATTTTTAGAAAATATTCAATTTCAAAAATATTGTTCTTTTAAAGATATTATATCAAAATTAGATATAGATGACTTAATTATTGAATTGAATAAATATGTAGAAGGAATTGATAATAATCCTAAATCTCCATTAGGAATTTATTTGAATAATAAGTTGAAAAAAAATGGTATTAAACGAATATTAACCCAAACACCGGTAGCTCAGATAAATATTAATACAATGGGTGATTTGAGTGTCGATTTAAATGGTCAAAGTCCAATACCACATAATTGGATTTTACAATCCCGCAGATTACTATCTTATTTATTGACAAAAAAATTACAAAATCAACAATATATTCCAAAATTGACAATTATTGAAGATTTATGGCGGAATGAGGAGCCTAAATTATTGGATAAAAGGCTAAGACAAACCTTATATTTATTAAGACATTTATTTAATATTAAATTAAAAAAACCGTTTATAGAAATAAAAGGTAATAATTCTTACGGTTTATCTAATAATGGGTTAATTTATTTGGATGCAGAAATTTTTATTAATGGTTATAAAACGGGTCGAAATTGGTTGCTAAATGGTAAGAAGTTTAAAGCCATTCTTGAATTTGAACAAGTCATTCAACTCTATAACGGAAAATATTTACAAGGTATGGATGAATTATGGTCTCAAAATTTAAGACAAGATATTGACAGATATTTTTACTTTATGTTGGACTGTTTATGTGAATATTACCAAAACATTAATTCTATTGAAATGATTCATTATTATGCTTCAAAAGTTAGAAGAATAGATCCACTTGAAGAATGTGGGATTTTTTGGCAAATAAAAGCCTGGCTACTTCAGCGGAAAAGATCAACTGCAAAAAGAGAATTTAACAAATGGGAACAATTTTTCTTTAATGAAATGGAAATCCATTCTGATATTTCTTTTCAAGAAATATTATCTGTAAATACATTCAAAGAACTTTGGGATAAATAAAATATATATATTATTTGTGACCAAATACCTTGTTTAACAATCAAAATAATAATAGTTTATACCTAGTATCTTTATTCATTTTTTTTAAAGGAAATCATGAGTTTTTTAATAAAAAATTATTTTAAATCAATAATATTTATATTTATTTTTGGTTTTTTGTATGCTGACTGTAATACAAGTGGTCATGAAGATTTTTGCATTAGTGAGGAATCTTTTAACGAGGATCGAATTGTATCTTTTTATGTATCAAGTTTTGATTTTAATACAGGCGAATCTAATATTGATTTTTTTCGTTATCGCATTGTGAGAGATTATGACCAAATTGATCCCCCAACATTAAAAAATTTATTATTGGATTATACCATTTCAATATATTCTCCATCAATGGGTTTTCATTCTCAAACTGATATTTTTAAGGGTACGCTTAAAATTATAGGAGTTGATAGAGATGTAATTGTTCATAATTCAGATTTTTCAATCTATACTGATGCAATTAGTGGTTTTAGAGTTATTCCACAAATTGATTCCTATCCTAGTCAAAGTGTAATGGATAATATGTTATCTACAATTATGCAAACTGGTAAATTACCAGATGGTAATTATTCTTTTAAAGTAGATTTATATAAAGAAAATGATACGCGAATTATTGATAGTATTGAAAGATCTATAGAAGTTTACTCACCTATTTTCTTAGAATTAGTTACACCAGGCGGAAGCTTAGCAGATACTACTGAAACTAAAATATTTTCTACCTATCCAGTATTTCAATGGGTAACTGATTATTGTCCTGATTGTAATTATGGAATTAGAGTGTGTGAATTTTCACCAGAACAACATAGTTCGTTATCAGAGGCATTAGATGATGTTTCTAGTATTCCACTTTCGCAATCAGATGATTTTTATGAAATTGGGAATATTAATTCTTTTCAATATCCAACATCAGGTGTAATCGATTTACAACCTGGTAAATATTATGCTTGGCAAATTCAAAGAGTATATCAATCATCAATTGGTGCCGAAAATTCCTTGAGTAATATTTATTTGTTTAAAGTAGAATCACCTGGGGTAGGAAATGGTGGTGCTTTAGAAATGATTATTACTTTAATTGGTGAAAATAAATATAATGAATTATTTGGTAGAGATGGTGAATTGAAAGGGTATAAAATTTCAGGTGGTAGTATTTGGGTGAATGGTGAAGAAATTCCAGCAAATCAGCTTAATCAAATTGCTTCACAGATACAACAAGGATTATTAAAAGTAAAAGAAGTTGAGGTTGAATAAATGTATAAATTATTAATTTTATTATTTACATTTAGTTTTGCGGTAGAAAATAAGAGTATTGCTTTAGTTACAAAATCTAAAGGTAATGCTCTATATAAAAAAAATCAATCTGTTGATGGCGATAAAAAACTAAAATTGGGGACAAAGTTATTTCCAAATGATTTAATTAAGACAGGTCCAGATGGTTTAGCTATTTTTGTATTTTTAGATGATAAAAGTCAAATTAAAGTTCAAAAAAACTCTGAAATGTATCTTAGAGGAAATATTGATAAAGGTCAAATACAAAAAGAAATTTCAATGAATAATGGCCTATTTAAAGCTAGCATTAATTCACAGAAAAGTGGAGCCTTTACAATTGTAACTCCTACATCTGTTGCTTCTGTAAAAGGTACAGAATTTTGGGTAGTTTCTAAAGGTGAAGAAGGTGGTGACCAATTTTTTGGTTTAAGCGGTTTAGTTGAAGTTCGAAATAAAAAATCAAATCGAATTACCAGAGTAACAAAAAGTAAAACAGCTATTTCTCGCCCTGATGGATCATTGGAATTAAGAGCAACGAGAGCAGGTGAGCTTCCTGCTGACGAGCAAAGCGAAGGTGGTGGAGCAGGTTCAGGATCTAGTGGTTCTAAAGAAATTCGTATAAAATTTGAAGATAGTTCAGGTAATCAAAAAGATTTAATAATTAAAACAGTAGAATAGTAATCGAATAATAAAATATTCATAAATTTGCCCCTATGAGAATTTGGGTATTTTTAACTTTCCTATTATCCGTTAATTTCGGACAAATAATTTATCATCAACCTGTGCATACAGCACGAGCAGGAAATGACCTTTCAATAGAAGCAATTATTGATGAAGGTGGTTTGGGCGTTGATGAAGCATATATATTTTTTAGAACATTTAATCAATTTGATTTTATTCATATAGAAATGGTTCATCTGTATGGTGAACTATGGACAGGTACAATCCCTTCTAATTTTTTAGATGGTAATCTAATTGAGTATTACATCGTCGCAGAATTAAATCAAGGTGGTATTATCAGTTATCCTTTATATTCTCCCGATGATAATCCAATGAGAACACGATTAGATTATAATTATATTTCAAAAAAACCTTCCAATAGTCAAAGTAATTCTTCTAAATCAAGTAGCCAGAAAAGTAATGTTATTACAGGTGATGATTCAGGAGCATTAATTTTATTTCCTGAACCAAATGATTATATTCAAGTTGATGATGTGATGATAGCTATTTCATTAATGGGAGTTGAGGATGTTGATTTTCAATCTATCCGTGCAGAAATAAATGCCAGAGATGTTTCTAATTTATTATCAGTTCAAAGTGATGTTGTATCAATTATACCTGGAAATTTAAATGCAGGGACTTATTTAGTAAAGATATTTTTAACTAATAGGACTGGTATTTCATACGAACCTGTCTCCTGGAAGTTTATAGTAGTACTTGGCGAGATTCCAATTGTTAAGGGTGATTTTAAACAATCTGGACGATTCTCAGCCGATAGAACCCAAGCAGATATAGATCAACAAAGCTTTGATATCAATAATTATAATTTTGAATGGAAGGGTGTTTGGGATTACGCTAATTTAAAAATAAAATCAAAAATGACTTCTTTAGAGGATCCATTTGAACAATCCAGAAATAGATATACAGCTCATTTTAGTTCTCCATATTTAAATATAAAATTAGGTGATGTAAACCCAAATATTAATGAATATGCTTTTAACGGATATAGGATAAGAGGATTAGACCTTGCATTAAATACTAAATATTTTGATTTAAGTTATTCAAAGGGACAGGTTTTAAGACCGCTTCAAGGTGACCCACAATATGATGCAATGTATATCGATTTAGACAAATCATTACTTCGTACTATTAAAGGTGAAGAGCAAATTAATGATACTTTGTTTAACCCTGCAGATACTACTTTATTTTCAATTACAGATTATATAAGTGAAGTTCAATTTAACCCTGATAATAACAATTTTCATTTAACAGATTCTATTCATTTTGTATTTAATAGAAGTAATTATGAATTCCAACAAGATGTTCAAGCATTAAATTTAAAATTTGGTAAAGAAAATAAGTTTGAATGGAATGTTAACTATATAAAAGTAAAAGATAATGAATCATCTATTAATAATTATGTGGGTGATGCGAATATTTGGTTAAATAAATCATGGCAATCAAATCTAGTTGAAGATGATTATTACTTTAATGGAGATACGATTACAATTTCCGAAGAATATTCATATGACTTTATGGAACAGTTTTTTAATCCAGATTCTAGTTTTAATTATAATGTTTCTCAAGAAATATTGTATGAGTCAATTTCTGGTATTGATTCATTAGATGGGTTATCATATACATTAAGCCAATATGATACGCTTCAATTTTATGAATTTACATTCTCTGATTTCTTTCAAAATGATAATCAAATATTTAGAGATGATTTAGCATTTACTTATGAATTGCTGGATAAAGACTGGGGTGGCGTTACTCCTCAAGATAATTTAGTTTTAGGAAGTAATCTTAAGTTTTCACTCGATCGGCAAAAAATAAATGTAAATGCAGGATTTGCATTTAGTATGTATAATCAAAATATTTGGGATCCTGTAATTACGAAAAATGATTTAGATACACTTTTTGATGATACCGTTGATGGATATATAGGTCGAATTTATGATAATAATAATATTATTTCATCTGGTATGGATTTAAATAATATTGATTTTGACCCAGAACGTTTTTCTAAATATTTCCATATGAATTTTAACCAAATACCTATTATTCCAATTGATGTTTCTCGAGGAGAAATTGGATTAAATGAAATAATGACAATGCCATCTCTTTTATACCATTTAAATTTGAGATTATTTTATGCAGGGCATTCAATAAATTATGCTTTCCGTCAGGTTGGACCTCAGTTTATGTCATTGGTGAATCCATTTATCCAAAAAAATATTCGTGAAACTCAAATTTCAGATCGAATTGGATTATTTCAAAATAGACTTTATTTAAATTATAAATGGAAAAATTCAATTGATGGAATTGATCCTACCGTTGAAAATTTAATGGAATCTAACAAACATGATATTAATATAAATTTATATCCTGGAATTGGTTTACCGACATTTAGCTTTGGTGTAGGTATGCAAAAAAGGTCAAATGGAATTACAGAGGTTGACCCTGAAATTTTATTACTTGTTGCAGAAGCTCCTGATACAGTGATTAATTGGGATGGTGAACATACGGAAAGTAGAAAATTAAATGTTTTAGTTACGAGTCAATTGAATGTATTTGGATCCCATAACTTAACTTTTAATATTTATGAATCAAATAAAAGAGACTATTTAGCTTCTACACATTTAAAGCTAAATCCTGATTATGTATCTCAGTCATCTCAAAATAAAACATATAGTTTAAATATTAAATCGAAATTATTACCGAAGTGGGAAACAACAACTTTTTTAAATTCTAATCATTATACACTGGGTGAAGGCGAAACATTTCAAGAGCAAAAAGTATTATTATTAGATTTCTCTGCAATTTATAAACATAATAGAGATATTAAATATATTATAAATGGGTTTAATTATACAAAAGGTTCAGGATCGAGTGCATTTACTCAAATTAGTTATAAATTAGCTTTTGAATATGAAATTCTTGATCAATTAGTGTTAAGGACTAATTATGAATTAAGATTTAAAAATGTCGGTGGAAATTCTTCAAACAATTCAATGATAATATTTAACTTAGGGTATCGTTTCTAATTAAAGAATTTTTTACAAAACACGAATCTCTCATTATTGGAATTGGGCTTACTCTTGCCTCGTCATTTTTTACATTAATACTTCATTTTTCAGGTTTATTTGATAGTTTTGAGTTCTCTGCTTATGACTTGCGTATGAAAATGCGTGGACCAAAGTCAGGGGTTATGGCAGTTGCACCAATTCCTAAAGAACCAGAACAATTTACAGATTTAGATTCAAATGGTGTATATAATATAGGTGAACCGTTTGTCGATACTGGAAATGAAACTTGGGATGATGGCGAAGATTTTGTAGATGTTCCAAATGGGATTTGGGATGAAAATGAAGAGTTTATAGATGTTCCAAATGGGGTATGGGATGAAGGTGAGAAGTTTGTAGATGAAAATAGCAATGGGATTTGGGATAGAAGTGAACCTTTATTTATAGATACAAATGGTAATGGAGTCATGGATGAAATAATGGGGTATTATTATGATCCAGAAAATCAATCATTACTTCAAAATAGTCTTGGTGGGTTAACCCCTATTCAAGAAGAGAAACATCAGGATCCATTTGAAGATACGAATGCAGATAATTTTTGGACAGAAGGTGAACCTTTTGAAGATCAAGATGGTGATGGAAAATATACTTCTTACCCCTATTTTTGGGATTTAAATGGTGATGCTTCATACACGATAGGTGAGCCTTTTGAAGATGTCAAAAATGGCCAATATGATTTAGGTGAAGAATTTACAGATGAAAAAAATGGTAAATGGGATGATGGTGAAGAATTAACTGACAGAGGTAATGGTGTATATGATGTTGGAATTAAAGTTGTTCTTCTTGATTTAGATGACGAATCCTATCGTATTTTATCTGCAAATGAGCCATGGCCATATCATAGAGGGCGAGTTTGGGGAAAGATAATTAGAAATTTAACAAACACAGGTGCAAAAGTAATTGTTTTTGACTTTGAATTTGACGCACCTGATTCTCAATCAGAATCCGCTTTAGGTGTGTTGAGGCAATATAAAAATGTAACAGGGTTTGATGTAGATAAAGCATTAATTGATGGTACCGCTGAAAACCTTGAACATGGTGATGACCAATTAGCAGAAGCAGTATTATATGCAAAATCTAAAGGGACAAAGGTTGTATTTGGCTCTAAGTTAGTAAATGAACCAACTCGAGTACCACCGCAATATATTAGTCACCCATCTTCCAGAATTATGAATTCAGACCCGTATGAAGGGCTTGTGAATTCAATTGATTCAGATATTGATGGTGTCTCTAGAGAATACCCTGTTTTTTTAGTTCTTAATAATATGGAAAATGATTCAACATTTTATCATACACTTGCTGTGAATGCAGTTTCTGCATATTTAGACATTCCTGAAGAGACTTTACCCTTTTTTGATTTAAATATAGGAACATATAATTATGGACCATTAAGTATTAAAACATTGGGTAAAACTCCATTATTTTTTATAAATTATTATGGACCAACCTCATCAGCAAATCCATTTGGGAAGCCCTACAATACATTTAATAGATATCCTTTAGCAAATGTAATGGATGATGAAGATTATGATATTGGAGAAGATGATGCCGATTGGATGTCCAATTTCGATCCAACGAGTTCATTTAATCAAATGATGGTAGAAATGGACCCCGATTATGAAATAATGGAGAGTCCTTTTAAAGATAAAATCGTGATGATTGGTGCATCTACAGAGGTATTTCATGATACAAAAGAAACCCCATTCTTTAGTTATAAAGGTCATCAGTCTAGAACACCTGGAATGGAAATGCATTCAAATGCGATTCAACAAATTTTAGATGGTTCCTATATTAAAGTGGTTACAGGTTCATTACAATTTAATGACCAATCTCGATGGAATCATATTTTAATTATACTTGGAATTAGTTTTTTCACCTTTTTTGTTATCTTTAAATTAGATCCCAAATATGGTGCATTAATGATTTTATTAGAAATTATTGTATGGTTAAGCTATTCAATGGGTGGGTTTTCCGGAGATTATTTTTGGTTATTTCGTTCAATTCCGGGATTAAGTAATTCTCAAATTCCAATAGCTAATCCTGCATTAATTCCTGTTGTCTTTCCGATGGCTACAATATTTTTAACATATGGCATAAATGTTGGCTATAAATTAATTTCAGAAGGCAAAGATAAAGCGTTTTTGAAATCTGCTTTTGGAAACTATATTTCTCCTGAGCTTATTGATGATATGTTTGATAATAAGCAAGCACCTGCATTAGGCGGAGACAATGGTATGCGAACTGCCTATTTTACAGATATTCAATCATTTTCTACTTTTTCCGAAAAATTAACTGCGTCTGAATTAGTTATGTTATTAAATGAATATTTAACTGTAATGACTGATATTTTATTAAATGGTGGAGGTACATTAGATAAATACGAAGGCGATGCAATTATTGCATTTTTTGGTGCCCCAATGGATCAACCTGATAATGCTCTTAGAGGGTTGAAAGTAGCCGTGGAAATGCAAAATGGATGTGAGATGTTGCGTAAAAAATGGCAATCTGAAGGTGATAAATGGCCAGAAGTGGTAAAGCAAATGCGTACTCGTATTGGTGTTAATCATGGTGACCTTGTATGCGGTAATATGGGAGCTGAAAATCGTATGAACTATACAATGATGGGTGATACTGTAAATACGGCTGCTCGCTTGGAAGAAGGTGCCAAACAGTATGGTATTTATACCGCAACAACTATTGAGACTTTAGAAGTAGCAGGTAAAGATAGTTTTGAATGGAGAATTGTTGATAAAACTAGATATATGGGTAAAAGTATGGCAACAACTACAGTTGAAATTTTAGACTTTAAAGGTAATTTATCCTCAGAATCAATTCAAATGATTGAAACATTTAACAAAGGCTTCGAATTATATCAAGAAATGAAATGGGATGAAGCAATAGAAACTTTTAAAGAATCTGAAAAACACGAAGATAATTATCCCGGTCGACCAACAAATCCAAGCAAAAAATTAATTAGTCGGTGTGAAGAATATAAAGAAAACCCTCCTGTTATTGATGGTGAAGAGTGGGACGGCGTTTATACAATGACAAAGAAATAGTCTCCTCGGAACAAAAATTATTTAAATTGGTTATACAAAGCCAATTAAATAGGAAATTGATATAATGTCTATAAATCAAAAACGAATAATTTGGGCTGATGATGAGCTTGAATTTTTACAACCTCATAAAATGTTTCTAGAAAAAAGAGGTTTTGAAGTGGTAACTGTTAATTCAGGTGAAGATGCAATTGAATCAATAAAAAACAGTAATTTTGATCTACTATTAATTGATGAGATGATGACTGGAATTGATGGTTTAACAACAATTAAAAAATTAAGAGAAATGAATTTTGATCTTCCAATAATCATGATTACTAAAAATGAAGAAGAATGGTTAATGGAAGAGGCAATTGCAGGAAATATTGATAATTTTTTAACAAAACCAGTGAATCCCAGCCAAATATTAAGTGCGTGTAAAAGTGTTCTTCAATTTAGACAAATTCAAAGTGATTATACTTCAAGAGAGTATATAGTTGAGTTTCAAAAAATTAATGAGTCAATTCAAGATATTAATACTTTAGATCAATGGTATGAAGTTTATGATAAATTAGTTACATGGTCATTGAGGTTTGATAGGCACGATCAAAGTGGACTAAAACAAATTTTTGATGATCAGTTTTCAGAAATAAACGAAGCATTTAATCAATATATAATTAAAAATTATAGTAATTGGATTAAAGAGGGGAAAACTGAAAAATTAGTTACAAATGTATTTAAAAATCATTTAAAACCGGCATTATCTAAAAATGAAAAAGTGTGTTTAATCGTCATTGATTGTATGCGAATGGATCATATTAAAGTAATGTTACCCCTTATATCCGAATATTTCAATATTCAACATGATTATGCAATTTCACTACTTCCGAGTGCAACTCCCTATGCAAGAAATGGAATTTTTAGTGGGATGTTGCCCATTGAAATTCAATCTCAATTTCCTAAAAAATGGGATGAAATGATGTCAAATGAAAATAGTCATAATCAATTTGAAAGTTATTTTTTGCGAGAATTATTGAATCGAAATGGATTTCAAAATAAATCTATGAAATATTATAAAACCGTAACAATAAATGATGGGAAGAATCTTGAAAGTCATTTTGCTGAATATCGAAATATAGATGTAATTGGTTTAGTTGTAAATTATATTGATATTTTAGGGCATGCAAAATCAGAGTCAAAAGTAATTGGTGAATTATTGCATGATGAGTCTGCTTATCGAGATGCAGTCCATTCATGGTTTGAAAATTCGTGGTTAATTTCTATACTAAAAGAATTAGCAAGTTGGGATCATAAAGTAATTATTACAAGTGATCATGGAAGTATTCGAGTTGAAAAACCAACAATGATAAAAGGTGATAAAGAAACTTCTGCGGGAATTAGATATAAACATGGACGAAATATCCATTCTCCAGAAAAAGGTGGTTTAACAATGGATAACCCTGCTAAATATGGATTACCACAAGAAAGTCAATTTTATAATTATATCATTGCTAAAAATAAGCATTTTTTTGTTTACCCAAATAATTATAATAAATTTGTTAAGCGATTAAAAAATAGTTTCCAACATGGCGGGATTTCAATGGAAGAATTAATTGTTCCCGTTACAACATTGGTTGGAAAATAATGCGGGAAAATTGGAAAGGTGCAATAACTCTTTCGCCAGAAGAGACAATAAAATTAGGCGAATCATTATCTTCTAAACTTGAAATTGGAGACATAATTTCCATAAATGGAGAACTTGCGTCAGGAAAGACAACATTTATGAAAGGTGTATTAAAAGGTTTGGGATTTAAAGGTGAGGTTACTTCACCTACCTTTACGCTTGTAAATGAATATGATTCAATTCCTAAAGTAATTCACATTGATTGCTATAGAGAGAGTGATTTAAATAGATGGGTTGGTTTAGGGATTCATGAATATTTTGAAAGTAATTCTATTGTATTTATTGAATGGGCAGAATTAATAAAACCATTACTCCCTAAAGAATTAATTGAAATCAATTTTTCTCATATTTCAGAAAATAAGAGAGAAATCACCCTTTCATGATTGGCAACGTATTAGCAATAGAAACTTCTGGTTCTGCTTGTGGGGTGGGGATTTGGCGAAATGATAATTTACCAATTATTAATGAAGAAATTGGTAATCGTATTCATTCAGAAAAATTACCTGAATTTATTAATCAAACATTAGAAAATTGTAATTTAACAATTAATGAAATTGATTCAATTGCTATTTCTTCGGGACCGGGTTCTTATACTGGATTAAGAATAGGAATGAGCCTTGCAAAGGGATTAGCATTTGGAGCACAAATTCAATTATTTCCGATTAATACAATTGAAAGTATTATTTTTAACTTAAATCGAAATGATAATTATACTATTTTGGTGTATTCACATGCTGGAGTTGTATATGAAAAAAAAATATCTCTGCATAAAAAATCTCAAATTAAACAGGTTGCTTTAAGGGAAAACTATAATGAACCTATTATTTGTGTAAATTTCCCCGAAAATAAAAGGCGAATTAATAATGCTGAATATATATATCCGTCTGTAAATTATATAGGTTATTATTTTCAACATAATTGGAAAAAATTAATAAAGCAAAATGTAGATGAAATTTCTCCAGAATATTATTCAGAATTTAACATAGGGAAGTAAGCTTACGGAAATTCAAATCGCAAATCGTAGTCATCTTAATGAAATTTTAACAATTGAACGAGAATTATTTGATCAACCATGGTCAGAAGTACATTTTGAAGAAGAATTAGAAAAAATACCTGTATCTAAAAGCTGGGTTCTATGTGAAAATAATAAAGTAATTGGATTTATTTTTGGGTGGATGATTGAAAATGAATTTCATTTGAATAATATTGCTATTAAAAAACAATTCCAAGGTAAAGGTTTAGGGCTAAAATTAATAAATTCTGTAATTGAATTTGTAAAATCAAAAAAGGGTAATTTAATTTTTTTAGAAGTTATGCACGATAATGAGTCTGCAATTCGTCTATATGAAAAGAACGGTTTTGAATCTGTTGGTAAAAGAAAAGATTATTATACAAAAGGTAAACATGCAATTCTATATACTTTGGAGATAAATAATGGCTGAATGGTTTAGACGATCAGCAGAAAAAATTATCACCTATGATAAAAGAGAAATTGCAGAGGGAACATGGATCAAATGCCCTAAATGCAGAGCTGTTTTATTTCATAAACAATTAGAACAGAATAATCATGTTTGCACGAGTTGCTCACATCATTTTAGAATGAAAAGTAAGCATTATATTCAATTACTTTTTGGTGATTCTCATATTGAAGAAATTGGTGGAAATATAAAACCTTTAGACCCGTTGGAGTTTAATGCATCAAAAAGTTATAAAGAACAAATTAAAACTTCTGAAGAAAAAACGGGATTAACTGAGGCGGTAAAATCAATAAAAGGCGAAATAAATGAATTACCTGTAGTGGTTTGTATTATGGACTTTTCTTATATTGGTGGTAGTATGGGTTCAGTTGTGGGAGAGCGAATTAGTAGAGCAATTAATCTTGCCCGAAAAGAAAAAAGATCTTTAATTATTATAACTTCATCAGGAGGTGCACGAATGCAAGAAGGAGCCTTGAGTTTGATGCAAATGGCAAAAACCAGTGCAAAACTTGCACAATTTGCAAATGAAGGGGGGTTGTATATTACGCTTTTAACTGACCCAACTACAGGAGGAACAACTGCAAGTTTTGCAATGCTTGGAGATATAATTCTGGCTGAACCAAATGCACTTATTGGATTTGCAGGTGCAAGAGTCATAAAGCAAACAATTGGTGAAGATTTGCCCGAAGGCTTTCAACGATCTGAATTTTTGTTGGAAAAAGGTTTTATTGACCATATTGTTCATCGAAAAGATTTAAAGCAAAAATTATCATTTTTTATTACGTTTTTTACAGATAAAAATTAGGAGAAATTTATGTGTGGAATTGTTGGATATATAGGTGAGAAAAATTCAAATGAAGTTATATTTAATGGATTAACTCGTTTAGAATATCGTGGATATGATTCTGCAGGTATTGGGGTTCAAGACAATGGTATTCAACAGGTTAAGACTGCTGGAAAAGTTGCTGACTTAATCAAAGCATGTCAACTTGAAAATTTCCCTCAATCTCAAGTGGGAATAGGGCATACACGATGGGCAACACATGGTGTTCCAAATAATTTAAATGCACACCCACATAAAGATAATTCAGGAAAATTTACACTTGTACATAATGGTATTATTGAAAATTATTTATCAATTCGGAAATTATTATCAAAAAATGGAATAGAATGTAAATCGGAAACAGATACTGAGGTTCTTGTTCAATTAATTGGGTATATTTATAATAAAGAAAATATTAGTTTTGAAGAAGCTGTTCGTTCAGCATTAGTGGAAGTAATTGGTGCCTATGGTATTGTTGTACTTTGTTCCGATGAACCAAATAAAATGGTCGCTGCAAAAAAAGGAAGTCCTCTTGTATTAGGTGTGGGAGAAAATGAATTTATTATTGCTTCGGATACCTCACCCATAATTAATTATACTAGAAAAATTATTTATCTTGATGATGGTGAAATACTAATATGTGATAAAAATAATTTTGCGGTTAAAAATATTGATGAAAATATTGAAGTTTCAAAAACGATTAATGAAATTAAATATTCATTAGACCAAATTGAAAAAAGTGGATATGACCATTTCATGTTAAAAGAAATACATGAACAACCGACATCAATTGCAGAATCTATGCGTGGCCGAATTATAAAAAATGATGGTAAAATTAAATTGGGTGGATTACAAGACCATCTACACGACATATTGAATACAAAACGAATTATCATTACGGCTTGCGGTACTTCTTGGCATGCAGGTCTCATTGGTAGCTATGTCATCGAAGAGCTTGTTAGAATGCCGGTAAATGTAGAATATGCATCTGAATTTAGATATAGAGAAACGGTTGTTGGACCAGATACAGTAATTTTTGCAATTAGTCAATCAGGAGAAACAGCTGACACATTAGCAGCCATAAAAAAAGCTAAAAGCTTAGGTGCACTTACAGTTGGAATTGTAAACACGGTGGGAAGCTCAATTGCAAGAGAAACGGATTGCGGAGTTTATATTCATGCGGGGCCAGAAATTGGTGTGGCTTCTACTAAAGCATTTACTTCTCAAGTGACTGTTCTTAATTTAATTGCTATTTTAATGGCACAGGTAAAAGACCAAAATATTAAGGAAGTTTCTCATTTAATTAATGACCTTGAATTATTACCTCAAAAGGTAAATGAAATTTTAACGAATACTGACGAAATACAGGAAGTTGCTAAACATTTTATAGATGCAGAAAACTTTCTTTATTTAGGAAGAGGATATCAATTCCCTGTGGCTTTAGAGGGAGCATTAAAGTTAAAAGAAATTTCATATATTCATGCAGAAGGTTACCCCGCCGCCGAAATGAAACATGGACCCATTGCATTGATAGATGAAAATATGCCAGTAGTTTTTATTGTTACTAAAAAAGGATATGAAAAAATATTATCAAATATTAAAGAAGTGACCTCTAGAGGTGGTAAAGTAATTATTATTACTTCATTCGATAGAGATGAACTATATGAAATTTCTAAATTTGTAATAAAAGTACCAGAAATACACCAATGTATTTTACCTATTTTAACAACCATACCATTACAAATTCTTGCTTACAATATTGCGAAAAATAAAGGGTGTAATGTAGATCAACCTCGAAACTTAGCTAAATCAGTTACAGTGGAGTAGTGTGGTTAGTGTTTGAAAATTCGTGGAATAAACTCACACTAAATGTCA
The DNA here is from genome assembly GCA_014381925.1 of Fidelibacterota bacterium. GTDB lineage: Bacteria > Fidelibacterota > Marinisomatia > SCGC-AAA003-L08. The sequence goes on from JACNKR010000034.1 coordinate 23,835, forward strand.
ATTATCAAGTAAGAACACAACAATTATACACAGACAAACAACACTCTCATTATTCGAATTATCAAAAGTATTTGTACGAATTATGTACAGATTTAAGAGATAATCAAAAACTTACATACAAACAAATTTCACAAAGATTAAATGAAATGAATATTAAATCTTGTCGAAATAAAACTCTCAAAAACACACACGTATTTTCAATTCTGAAAAAAGGTAAGATTCGTGAAGAACGTAATAAAAATCGTAAATCACATCTTGATTATAGTTTTGAAGATAAATTAAAAAATTGTTATATCAGTTATGAAAAAGTTTAATAAATTCATCAATAATTAAAAATTAAAGGAATAATTAAGTGTTAAAAAATATTATATTACTTTTTATAAGTATCATTTTATTTTCTTGTGAAAATTCATTAGAACCAAGAATAGAAGATATTGAAAATCAACTTGAGGAAATAAAAAATTATCCTATTCATAAATTATCAATTGTTAATGATTTTTTCATTTTAGATACAGATGAAGTATATAATGGATTTGACTTTGATTCACAAACTTTATGGTATTTTAATAGTGTTTCTTATATTGATACTGAACTTAGTTATGATGTAATAATAGAATTAGATCCTAACGACACTACACAAATTAGAATTCATACTGGTAATAATGGTAATACTGATTTATACTATACAAATGATACATCATTTTATGAAATGGTAGAATTTCCAACAGAAGAAGATAAAGTTAATTTGGTAATTTATGATAGAAATGAATCTGATAATGTATATTTAATGATTAAAAATCAATATAATAGATGGACAAAATTGAAATTATCTAATTTAGATTTACTATATTATGGTTATGAAAATTACTATTTACATTATATGTATGAATATTATTATTAT
>JACNKR010000016.1 GCA_014381925.1 Fidelibacterota bacterium
GTGGTGTAGTTCAATTCGATTTAAACTCAGAATCTTTTACTGAAATTGGATTTGATGCTGGACTTTGGCCCCTTGATTTATCTTCAATTCATGTAGATGACAATTTACTTTGGGTAGCAGATTCAGATGGTAGTTTGCAGATTTATAATGTAAATTCTGAAACTATTGACAAAATTTCTCACCTGGATTTCATTGATTCTATTTCTGATTTGAATCCAATTGAAAATTCAATGTTTGCCATCGGACATGGAAATACACAAGATGGAATTCTAAAATTTTCTCGAGAAAATGATGATGTACATTATCAGAATTATCTTCACAACTTTCCATTCACATTTTCTAAAATCCATGACATCCATATAGTTGATGATACCATTTATATTGGTTTGGATAATGGACTCATTTCTGCAAATGTGTATAGTTCCTCCTTGTATTTATCTTCTGAGTGGACAGTGGTAGATGAATCAGGCCCCGTCTATCAAATCACTGATATGTACTATTTTACTGAAAATAGTATTTTTCGATTAGTGGATGGACTATCCCACTTTGAAATCAATTCAATACCCATAGATTCAAAATACGATTCTTTATCATCCACATTAAATTGGGCAGATGAATCTACATTCTATGCATTAAATAATAATGGTGAATTATGGCAATTTGAAAATCCATTTAACCCCAGTGAAAGCGATTCAATCTATGTGGCCATTACTTCATTTGATCGAATTGGAGATGATATTGTTATTGGCATTCAGAATCATGGGTTGACTCATATTTCTCGAGAGACAGGAGAGATAAGTACGCATATTCCAAATTCAATACTCACAAATAAACTCAGTGCATTATCTATTACCCAAGATGGTAATTTAATTGGTGTGGGTCGTGAAGGGGGAATATATGAGCATGATGGACAGATGACCAATTTTTACTCTGAGGCATTTGGTTATGATTATCCCAATTGGGGTGAAGGCTATGATGGATACAAATTTAAATATAAAGTGGGAGATTATTTCCCAAGATCCATTGTTGAATCTGAAAGAGGGACCTATTTATTTAATAATTATGGTATTTGGCTCTTTGATTCAGAAAGTAAAAGTGGGGGTATTATTGAATTTGACCCCATTACTCGTGATGTATCAATTTTTGGTAAAGATGATGGCATCCTCGATGGTATTTTGGATAGTGATAAGGGTAGTTGGTATTCTCAAATTCCTCAACTTAAAAAAGATTCCTATGGTAATATTTGGGCATTAAATGCTTTTGCCCTAGATACAGATCAAATTGTGGCCATTCAAAAAAATGATGGATTCTGGACTCATATCATTGCACCAGATGCCAATTCATATATGCCAATAGAGTTTGATTTTGGTCCTAATGGCCTAGTATGGTTTGGATTTCAACAACAAGATATTTCTTATACATCTTCTGGGGGAATTAAAATACTCAATACACTAAATACATTAGATGATTCATCTGATGATATTTGGTTAGAATTATCACACCCAGACATATTGCCAGGAGGACTCAATCAAGATGTATACTCTTTGGTTTTCTCCAAAACAGAAGGCCAAGATGTATTGTGGGTCATGGGAAATTCAGGTGTACAGGGGTATTTAGTTACAGGTACCAATCTGATAGCTATCTATCCACAAGACTTTTATGGTAATTTAGGGTTCACTAAGGGCGATCGGTTGAAAGTGGACCCACAAAATAATGTATGGATAATCACCCAACATAGTGGAATTCGTGTAATTAAATCCAATACGGAACGGTGGCCCACTGAAAATGGATTTACTACTGAAAATAGTGAATTATTGTCAAATATTGTATATGATATTACTTTTGATAAAGTAAGTGGTCGTGCATTTATTGCCACTGATTCTGGGATTTCGATTCTTCATATTCCGTTCGCTGCAGAGACTACATCAAATGATAACAATGAGATTCTATTGAGCCCAAATCCAATTTATCTACCCAGCCAGTCGGGATTATCCGTTTTTTCGTTTCCTTCGGGCGCTACAGTAAAGGTGATGACCTTATCAGGGCTTGTGGTAAAATCATTTCAATTAGATAATAATGAAAATGTAATTAATGGGTGGGATTGTCGAATGGATAATGGCAACTTCCTCAGCTCAGGAATATATTTAGTGGCTTCATCTCACCCTGAAGAAGGGAATAAGGTAGGGAAATTAGCGGTGATTACAAAATAGATTAAAGAAAATTAGATTTTAATTTTAAAAATTTAATTTCAAATAAAAAGTAACTCAAAGTCGAAATGATATATGTTGCGATAAAGTAAAGAATAAAATTAATTATCCAATACTCATTATTGAAATGATATATGATGATATCAAGTATTATAAAATGGTATACATATAATCCATAGCTAATTTTACCAGTAAAATTTAAAAAACTATTCCCTAGAAATAAATTAAAGAGGTGTTTGCTATTTATTGATAATAAGTAAGCAAGTATAAAAAAATAAATCAATCCCCATAGAGTATATTTTATGCTTTGATAATAGATTTCATTAACATTATTTGATAAAAAAATAAAAAGTGATATAATAAAAATTAAAGATAAAGCTGGAATAAAAAACTTATTAGCAAATTTTAAATTAAGGGTTTTATTTTTTTCTAAAAAACTAAGTAATGAACCAATAGCTAATGAATCTATTTGAGTAAGAGTAAACCATGAGATTTCAAAGTTTTTTGTTAACATGTAAAATCTGAGAAGAATAGGAAATAAAATTAATAGACAAATAATATAAATTATTTTTTTATTGTTAAAATAAAATATTAAAATTGGCCAAAATAAATAAAAATGTTCTTCTACAGCTAATGACCAAAAATGACCTGGTCCATTAGTATTCCAATTAAATGTCAAAGCAAAATTTTGTAAATAAATTAAATAATATATAATTTCATTGAATTCAAATGGTTGAGAATTTATAAGAATGGGATAAATAAAATAATAAATTAAAAGAAATAAATAGTATAATGGGAAAATTCTTAACAATCGTCTAAAATAAAAATTTGTAAAAAAATTATTAGTATTTTTTTTATTCAATAATATTCTTGTAATGAGAAAACCTGATAAGACAAAAAATAATGTTATTCCAGTTTGTCCAACAGATGCTAGGCTATGGAAAAAACTTAAGATAGATGAATTAATATTAATTTTACCCCAAAAATGTAAGTTCATAACTAATAATGCTGCTATAGCTCTTATTCCATCTAAATTTTTATAATATACTAACTTCATTATCCTTTGATTCAATTATTCTATTTAAATAAATAGTTATATATAGGATTAAAAATGGAATTAGTATATTAAAATAGGTAAGATCAAAATATGAATTTATTATGCAGTTATAAATTCCACTTTGATAAATTTTAATCAAAAATGAACTAATAATTGGGAGTCCCAAAAAGATTAAAGATGACATTAATAAATGTTGTAAAGTTTTTGTTGGTTTTGAAAAGAAAAATGGTAACGTTATGAAAAGAAGACTTAGTAAAGTTGGTAGTTGCCTATTTTGTAAATCGAAAGGATTATAATAGATAAAGTTTTCATAGCTAGCGTAGTGTTGTAGGACTATAGCAAGTTGTATTAAAGCAGTTAAGATTGAAACAGTTATAAATAGAATTTTTTTTCTAATATCAGCTTTCTTAAAGTTGTTGAATAAATATACTGTTAAAGGGATTATCATAATCAACCTAGTTAAAACCAATGATGCTGATGTAATGGCTACAAAAATGACGTACTTTTTTTTATTCCATGATATATTGTAAATAAACAAACAATAAAAGAGGGTAATAAGAATATTTGATATTAGGTCACTCTTGACATATATCTCATAGCAATAAGAGGGTGAAAAAATAAGAAAAAATAATGAAAGTATGCGCAGTTTCGAATTAGTGATTTTACTATGAATTAAAAAAGCGAATAGAAGAAATGAAAATGATTGCAAAAAACCAACATCACCTAAATAATAAAAAGGAATTCCAAGGAAAATTAGAGTTGGTAAATTTGATGTACGTCCACCTAAATGATCTATTGCTGAATAGGGATACTGACCATTTAAGAGAGCATTAATAGCGACTTCCATTGCAGACCATCTATCTATGTTTAGGCTATCACCATTAACATATTGATTTAGAAATAATGTAAAGACAAAAAAAACAATTGATATTAGATAGAATGAATTATTATATATTGTATGTTTATAATTAGATTTTAATAATAAAAATATTAAAGTGACTAAAGATGCTATGAATAATAATCCGACAGCATATGTATTGATTATATTTTGTCTCAATGAATATTTAAATATAAATATTAAATTAATAAGTAGATAAATTATTAATGGGAATAAAATAGGTTTATAGTTTTTCATTTCTCTATAAAATTGGAATTATTAAAAATATCATTCTAAACAATAATGTTTTTTTCAAAACTGAATTCACCTTCTAGCTCATCTACTACATTTCTAATAAGTTTACGCCGTTTTTCATGGGAGAGAAATGCGCTTTTAAAACCGTTAATAATAATACCACGTAAATCTTGAAGTGATAAATTAAAGGTAGTGCTGGCCAATTCATACTCTTTCGAGAGTGTTGTATTTGAGATTAGTCGATTATCAGTAT
>JACNKR010000078.1 GCA_014381925.1 Fidelibacterota bacterium
GAAGGTGGCCATACTGTTGGTGCTGGTGTCGTAACAGAAATTATAGAGTAGGAAACATAGGTGGCATTAAATAGAATTAGAATTCGTCTTAAAGCATATGACCATGTGCTATTAGACAAGTCAACTGAGAAGATTGTTAGAACGGCAAAAAATACGGGTGCTGTTATTTTGGGACCAATTCCGCTTCCTACAAAAAGAAGTATTTATACTGTTCTTCGTTCTCCTCATGTTAATAAAAAATCAAGAGAGCAATTTCAGATTAAAGTTCATAAGAGAATAGTAGATTTAATGAATTCTACTTCTAAAACTGTTGATGCGTTGATGAAGTTAGATATGCCTGCTGGTGTTGATATTGAAATTAGGACATAAGAGGTAAATATGTTAATTGGAAAAAAAATCGGAATGACTCGTTTGTTTGATGAGACTGGAATAGACTTTCCTGTTACGATGGTTGAAGCAGGGCCATGTCTGGTAACTCAGCTTAAAACTATCAAAAATGATGGGTATAGTGCAATGCAGATTGGTTTTATTGATCTTGCAAATAAGAAAATAACAAAACCTATAAAAGGCCACTCAGTAAAGACAAAAACAGTAGCTAAAAAACACATTAAAGAATTCCCGTTATTAAATGATTCAATTACTGCTGGTGCTGAAATAAAAGTGGATGCTGTAGAAGTCGGGCAATTAGTTGATGTAGTTGGGGTATCTAAAGGTCGTGGTTTTTCAGGTGTTATGAAAAGGCATGGATTTCACGGTGGGCGTAGATCTCATGGGAAAAATAGTGTAATGCGTGCAGCTGGTTCTGTAGGTGAAGGTTCTGATCCTTCTAGAATTTGGAAAGGTAAGCGAATGCCTGGTCGGTTTGGAACTGATACTGTAACTGTTCGAAATCTTGAGATAATTAAAATTGATACAGAAAATAATTATTTATATTTGAAGGGTGCTGTGCCAGGTCCTAAAAATGGAATTGTATATATAAGTAAATAATATGAAATTAGAATTATATAAATCAACAGGTGAAAAGACGAGTGCTTCAATCACTTTATCTGAGACCGTATTTGGCATAGAACCAAATAAACATTGTGTATATCTCGCTGTAAAATCAGAAATGGCATCGTTGCATCAAGGAACACACCAGAGTAAGAATAGAAGTGCGGTAAGTGGTTCTGGTAAAAAACCCCATAAACAAAAAGGTACAGGGCGTGCACGTGTGGGGTCAACAAGAAACCCTTCAAGAGTTCATGGTGGTACAGCTTTTGGACCTAATTCACATAGTTATAATGTTAGTGTGAATAAAAAAGTAAAAAAATTAGCTCGTAAATCAGTTTTATCTGATAAGATGAGTAAAGGACAATTATTAGTGGTTGAAGATTTTAAAATTAATAGTCCTAAGACTAAAGAATTATTAAATATTCTTTCCGGATTACAACTTTTAAATAAAAAAATTACAATACTTGTAGGTAAGTTAGAAGAAGCTTTGTGGTTGAGTGTGAGAAATGTAAAACATATTACTATACTTCAAGCAGAGGATGCTTCAACTTATGATTTGATTGATTGTGAAATGCTACTGCTTGACAAAGCAGGAATTGAACTTTTAGATAAACAGCTTTCATAGGATTATAAATGGACCATATACTAATAAAACCAATTTTAAGTGAAAAAAGCAGTATGTTGGCTGAAAACTCTCAACATGTATTTCAGGTTGCTAAAGCTGCTAATAAGTTAACAATTAAAAAAGCTGTTGAAGAACGTTTTAATGTTCAAGTTAAGAAAGTAGCTATTATTAATGTTAAAGGTAAACGGAAAAATATGTCTATTAAAAGTTCAGGACATGTTTTACGTACTTCAGGAAAGAGGGCGAATTGGAAAAAAGCAATTATCACTCTTTCTGAAGGTAAAATAGATATACTTCATGGAGATTTTCAAAACTAATTATGCCACTTAGAAAATTAAAACCAAATACACCTGGGCAAAGATTTATGTCTGTGCCTACTTTTGAAGAAATCACGACTTCTCGACCTGAAAGAGCTCTTACTGAAGCTCTTCGAAAAACAGGTGGTCGTAATAATTTAGGAAGAATTACAAGTAGACATCGTGGTGGTGGTCATAAGAGAAGATATAGAATTATTGATTTTAAAAGAAATAAATTTGATAGTGTTGGTGAAGTTCTTACAATAGAATATGACCCGAATCGATCTCCTCGTATTTCTTTAATTAAATATGCTGACGGTGAAAAGCGATATGTTTTAGCTCCTGTTGGATTAAAAGTTGGTGATAAAATATTATCATCTAAAACGCAAATTCCTTTTACCACTGGTAATTCAATGCCGCTTGGAATTATACCTGAGGGTATGTTAGTTCATAATATTGAATTAAAAGAAGGCAAGGGTGGTCAAATGGCGAGAAGTGCAGGCACATATGCTCGTATTATGGCTAAAGAAAATGGAATGATTACCTTAAAATTACCTTCCGGTGAAATGAGAATGGTTACTGAACATTGTTTAGCTACTATTGGAATGGTTGGAAATAGAGATCATGCAAATATTGTATATGGTAAAGCTGGTCGAATGAGATGGTTAGGAAGAAGACCTAAAGTTAGAGGTGTTGTTATGAACCCTGTTGATCACCCTCATGGTGGTGGAGAAGGTAAGACGAGTGGTGGTCGTCATCCCGTATCCCCATGGGGAACACCAGCAAAAGGGTATAAAACTCGAAAGAAAAATAAATTATCAAATAGATTGATAGTTAAGAGAAGGAAATAGAATTGGCAAGATCTCTTAAAAAAGGACCATATATTGATCCTAAATTAATGAAAAAAATATCTAATATGCGAAGTATGGGTAAAAAACAGGTGATAAAGACTTGGTCGAGAAGATCGACAATATCTCCATTGTTCGTAGGTTTAACTTTTGCAGTACATAATGGAAATAAATTTGTTCCTGTTTATGTATCAGAAAATATGGTAGGTCATAAATTGGGCGAATTTTCACCGACTCGATTGTTTAGAAGCCATGCAGGAGGTAATTAGAAAGTATTATGCAAGCAACTGCAAAAGCGAAAAACTTAAAGCAATCTCCTTATAAAGTAAGACAAATTTTGGATATTGTTCGTGGTAAAAATGTAAATGAAGCAATTAATACGCTTAAGTTTACAAATAAAAAAGCCGCAAAAATAATTTTAAAAACATTAAATTCTGCAATCGCAAATTTATCTTCTAATGATGAAGCTTACGATGTGGATAAATTTTATGTTAAAACTGCATTTGTTGATGGTGGTCCAATGATGAAAAGATGGCGAGCGGCAGCAATGGGGAGAGCAGTGAGGATTTTAAAAAGATCATCACATTTAACTATTATCATTTCTCAAAAAGGTTCTAACTAATATATGGGACAAAAGACAAATCCAATTGGGTTAAGACTCGGTATAAATCGAACATGGGATTCTATTTGGTTCGATGAAAAAAATTACGCAGAAAAGTTACACGAAGATATAATAATTAGAAATTATATTAAAAGTAGACTAAGAACTGCAAGTGTATCAAAAGTTGAAATATCAAGAACACCAAAAAGAATTATTGCAACTATTCATACTGCAAGACCAGGAATTGTAATTGGTAAAGGTGGTGAAGAAGTTGAAAGATTAAAAAAAGAACTTCGAAACTTAATTCACACTAAAATACAAGTTAATGTAAGTGAAGTAAAAAGACCAGGATTGGTTTCAGAATTAGTTGGACAAAACATTGCTCAGCAAATTGAGAAAAAGATTTCATATAAAAGAGCAATTAAAAAAGCAATTCAATCCACAATGAGTATGGGTGCTGAAGGAATTCTTATTTGTGCTTCTGGTAGATTAAATGGTGCTGAAATTGCAAGAAGTGAAACATATAGAGATGGTCGAGTTCCACTTCACACCTTAAGAGCAAATATTGATTATTCACATGTTGAGTCAAATACTACATTTGGTATTATTGGTTTAAAAGTTTGGATTTACCATGGTGAAATTTTGCCAAAAAGAAATAGGAGTTAATTTAAATGTTAGCACCCAAGAAAATAAAATATAGAAAACCTCAAAAAGGAAAAATGAGGGGCATGTCCATGACCGGTGATTATGTATCATTTGGTACTTATGGATTAAAAGCTATTGAGGCTGGATGGATTACTAGTCGACAAATTGAAGCTGCTCGTGTAACTATTTCCAGACGAGTTAAAAAATTAGGTAAATTGTGGATTAGAATTTTCCCACATAAGTCAATAACAAAAAAACCTGCTGAAACAAGAATGGGTAAAGGTAAAGGTGCTCCTGAATATTGGGTTGCTGTTATTAAACCAGGTAGAATTTTATTTGAAATAGATGGTGTTGATGAAGAATTAGCAAATGAAGCATTTATTCAATGTTCACATAAATTACCATTAAAAACTAAAATAGTAACTCGTAGGGAGTCTATTTAATGAAAAAACAAGAATTAAGTAAATTATCAGTTGAAGAATTAAAAGTGAAGCTTAAAGATAATATAGATTCAATAATGAATATGAGATTTCAAAAAGCATTACAACAACTTGAACATCCAAAACAAATTACAAAAATTCGAAGAGAAGTTGCTCAAATTAAAACTGTATTACGAGAGTTTGATTTGGGAATTAGAGGGAAGGAATTATAGAAATGGCTGATTCTCAAAGAAGACAATTAGTAGGTACTGTTTTACCATCTAAAATGGATAAGACTGTTGTTGTTCAAGTGACTAGAAGATTTGCACATCCAGTATATAAGAAATTTGTTTCTAAAAATAAAAAATATTATGCTGATGATCCTGGTAATATTGCAAAATCAGGTGATACCGTTAAAATTATAGAAGCTCGTCAGTTAAGTAAGTTGAAAAGATGGCGTCTTGTTGAAGTTACACAAAAAGCTGAAGGTCTAAAATAGGATAAAAAATGATTCAACAAGAAAGTAGATTAAAGGTAGCAGATAATACAGGAGCTAAAGAAGTTCTATGTATTCGAGTTTTAGGTGGAACGGGTAGACGGTATGCTAGAGTAGGTGATATGATTGTTGTAACTGTTAAAAAAGCAATACCTGGTGGAGCATTAAAAAAGGGTGAAACTTCTAGAGCTGTAGTGGTTCGTGCAAAAAAAGAAATAAGAAGAAAAGATGGATCTTATATTCGTTTTGATGAAAATGCAGCTGTTTTAATTGATAAAAATAATGAACCCAAAGGGACTCGTGTTTTTGGACCTGTTGCTAGAGAACTACGAGAAAAACAATATATGAAAATTGTTTCACTTGCACCGGAGGTTATTTAATGAAAATTATTAAAGGTGATTCAGTTCGAATAATGACTGGATCAGATAAAGGTAAAGAAGGAAGAGTTTTAAAATCTTATCCTGTTAGAAATAAAATATTGATTGAAGGTATTAATATTGTTAAAAAACATGTTAGACCTAGTCAGGATAATCCACAAGGCGGTATAACTGAAAAAGAAATGCCTGTTGATATTTCTAATGTTGCACTTCTTTTTAATGGAGAACCAACTAAGGTGGGATATAAGACTCTTGATGATAATAAGAAAGTAAGAATTTCAAAGAAAACAGGTGAAGTAATACAGTAAAATTTATGGCTAAAACCGAAAAAAAATATATACCTAGACTACAGAAGCAATATAATGAATCTTCTATAAGTTATTTAAAGGATAAGCTTGGAATTAAAAACGCTATGAAAATTCCAAAGTTTGAAAAAATAGTTTTAAATATGGGGATTGGTGAAGCAAGAGACAATGCAACTAATCTAAAAAATGCAATTCAGGAAATGACATTAATTACAGGACAAAAAGCTGTAGTTACTTATGCAAAAAAAGCGATTTCAAATTTTAAAGTGAGAGAAAAAGACCCAATGGGAGTAAGAGTTACTTTAAGAGGGAAGATTATGTTTGAATTTTTAGATCGCTTCATCTCAGTTGCATGCCCTCGAGTTAGAGATTTCTCAGGGTTTAGAGTAAAAGGGTTTGATGGAATGGGGAATTATAATTTTGGTATAACCGAACAAATAATTTTCCCAGAAATTGATTATGATAAAATAGATAAAATCCGTGGGATGAATATTACAGTAGTTACTTCTGCTGTAACAGATGAACAATCATTTGAATTATTAAATTCAATTGGTTTTCCTTTCCGACGGTCTTTACAAGCAAATACTGAGGCTCAAGCATAATGGCAAGAAAATCTTTGATAGTTAAGGCAAGTCGTAAACCAAAATTTTCAACAAGAGCATACTCGCGTTGTAATAATTGTGGGCGACCTAAAGCAGTTTATAGAAAATTCGGTTTATGCAGGATATGTTTTAGAGAAATGGCTCTAAAAGGATATATTCCTGGTGTAACAAAAGCAAGTTGGTAAATTAGGGAATAATATGTCATTAAATGATCCAGTAGCAGATTTATTAACAAGAATTAGAAACGCTCAACAAGCTGAAAAAAAATGGGTTGATGTACCATCATCAAATTTAATTATCCGAATTTCCCATGTTTTAAAAGAAGAGGCATTTGTTAGAGATTTCATTCTTATTAAAGATAACAAACAAGGTATTTTAAGAATATTCTTAAAATATGATGATAATTTACTACCAGTTATTCAACACATTAGTCGTGTAAGTAAACCTGGTTGTAGAGTATATGCAAATTCAACAAAACTCCCTAGAGTATTAAATGGAATGGGTATTTCTATTTTAACGACTTCAAAAGGGGTTATTTCAAATAAAAAGGCTAAAGCATTGAATGTTGGTGGTGAAATTCTTTGTCAAGTTTGGTAGTATAGGCAGGTAATAAGAAATATGTCAAGAATTGGAAGAAAACCGATAGCTATTCCTGAAGGTGTTGAAATTGCACAAAAAGGTCATGTTATTAGTGTAAAAGGAACTCGCGGAAAGTTAAGCTTTGTGCATCGTGATACTGTAAGTATTAAGGTTGATGATAATTCAATATTAGTTAGCAGAGAGAATGATGATAAAAGTAATCGTGAGTTACATGGTTTAACAAGAGCATTAGTACAAAATATGATTAATGGTGTTTCTTTAGGATTTAAAAAAGAATTAGAATTAAATGGTGTTGGTTTTACAGCAGACACAAAAAAACCTCCATTCTTAATTTTAAATTTAGGCTTTTCACATCCTATTTATTTTGTAATTCCTGATGAAATTACAATTGTAACTCCTAAGCCAACACAAATTATAATTGAAGGAATTGATAAACAGTTAGTTGGTGAAGTAGCTGCAAAAATTAGATCCTTTAGAAAACCAGAGCCATATAAAGGTAAAGGTGTTAAGTATGTTGAAGAAACAATTAGAAGAAAAGCGGGTAAATCAGTTGGAGCAGGTGCATAATTATGTTAAAAGCTAAAAGAGAAAAAAAAGCTCGTTGGGAAAATAAAAGAGCTAGAATTAAATATAAATTATTAAAAGGCACAAAAATGCGCCTTGTAGTTTATAGATCAAATAAAAATATTTTTGCTCAAATTATTGATGACAATAAACATACAACTTTAGTTTCAGCATCAAGTTTAGATAAAGAAATTACTGAATCGATAAAAAAAGCGGATAGCAAAATTCAACAAAGTGAAATTGTTGGACAATCACTTGCAAATAAAGCTAAAGAAAATAAGATATTAGAAGTAATTTTTGATAGAAATGGGTATAAATATCACGGACGAGTTAAAGCTTTTGCAGATTCTGCAAGAAAAAGCGGACTTGTTTTTTAACGGAGAATAATTTGGTAAATATAATTAACCCATCAGAATTAGAATTAAAAGACGAAGCAGTCGTTGTTATTAATCGTGTATCAAAAGTGATTACCGGTGGACGAAGGTTTGGTTTTAATTCTGTTGTTGCTGTTGGGGATGGAAAAGGTCATTTAGGAATAGGTTTTGGAAAAGCTAGCGATGTAATGTCTGCAGTAAATAAAGCTAAAGAAAATGCAAAGAAAAATATTTTTAGAATTAATTTGATGAATGGTACAATACCTCATGAAATTAATGTAAGATATGCTTCTTCAAAAGTAATGTTAAAACCAGCTTCGCCTGGTACTGGAATTATTGCAGGTGGACCAGTTAGAATATTATTAGAGCAAGTTGGTATTACTGATATTCTTTCTAAAATCACTTCTTCAACAAATCCAATCAATGTAGTTCGTGCAGTTGAAAAAGGATTAAAATCATTAAGAGATCCATTGACTGTTGCTCGTCAAAGGGGAATTACAGTAAAGGAATTATTCAGTTAAACTGATAAAATTATTATGGCTGACAAAAAACTGAAAATAACACAATTTAAAAGTGCTATTGGTTATCGTAAGAGAACCAAAGCAACAATTGAAGCATTAGGACTAAAAAAATTAAATCATTCTGTAATTCATAATGATTCACCTGCTATTAGGGGAATGATTAATGCAGTTTGTTTTTTAGTTAAAGTGGAGGAAGTATAAAATGGATTTAGGGTCTTTATCTCCTGCAGAAGGATCGGTTAGAAAAACGAAGCGTATTGGTAGAGGTAATGCTTCTGGTTGGGGTAGAACTGCTGGACGTGGAATGAATGGTTATAAAGCTCGTTCTGGAAGTAAATCAAAACCACATTTTGAGGGTGGGCAAACTCCATTATCGAGAAGATTGCCTAAAAGAGGTTTCTCTAATTATCCTTTTCGAAAAGAATTTCAAATTATTAATTTAGATCAATTAAGTAAATTAGAACTTTCTAAAATTGATTTTGATATTTTATATCAAAAAGGTTTAATTAATAAAAAAAATATACCTGTTAAAATTTTAGGAAATGGTGAAATTACTTCTAATATTGAAGTAACAGCAGATGCATTTAGTCAATCGGCAATTTCTAAGATTGAAAAATCAGGTGGAAAAGTTATTTACAAATGATTGAAAAGATTTTAAATATATTTAAAGTTGAAGAGTTAAGGAAGAAAATAGGTTTCACCTTAATGATTATTGCTATATATCGATTAGGTGGGCATATTCCAGTTCCTGGAATTAATACAAATGCATTACAAGAAGTAATGGGGCAGTATTCAAATTCACTCTTAGGTCTATATGATATGTTTGCTGGTGGATTTTTCTCACAAGCATCTATCTTTGCATTAGGAATTATGCCATATATTTCAGCTTCAATTGTAATTCAGTTATTAGGTGCGGTTGTACCTTATTTCCAAAGATTACAAAAGGAAGGTGAAGAAGGTCGTAAAAAGATAATTCAATTAACAAGATATGGTACTGTTTTATTGGCTTTTCTTCAGTCAATTGGTGTTGCCGTATTTTTAACTAGCTACCCAGGGACATCTCAAGGACCAATTGTGCCAAATCCAGGAATAACATTTATTCTAACAACAATTATAATTTTAGTAACAGGTGTTATCTTTGTGATGTGGATGGGGGAGCAAATTACTGATTATGGTATTGGTAACGGTATTTCATTAATTATTATGGTTGGTATATTATCTCGTGCACCACATATTTTTGTTCAACAAACTCGATTATTTCAAGATGGTTTATTAAGTGGAACTTTAATTGTAATGCTTGTAGCTACAGCAATAATTATCACAGGTTTTGTTGTATATGTATCAACTGGAGTTCGTAAAATTCCAGTACAATATGCAAAAAGAGTTGTTGGTAGAAAAGTATATGGTGGACAAGCTTCTCATATACCTTTAAAAATATTAACCGCAGGTGTAATGCCGATTATTTTTGCTCAAGCTCTTATGTTTATTCCAAATACGATGGCATCATTTTTTCCTGTAGGAAATTGGTTCGGTGAAAAATTAACTATTTGGTTTTCACCTACACACGCTGTTTATTCAATTATATTTGCATTACTAATTGTGGTATTCACTTATTTTTATACAGCAATGGCTTTTAATCCTGTTGATGTTGCTGATAATATGAAAAAACAAGGTGGGTTTATTCCTGGTGTTCGGCCTGGTAAAAATACAGCTGAATATATAGATAATATTTTAACTCGGTTGACACTTCCAGCGGCTATATTTTTAGCCTTAGTCGCAATTTTTCCATCTATTTTAGTTATGCTGGATGATCAAGTGGATTATGCGTTAGCGAGTTTCTTTGGTGGTACAAGTTTATTGATTATAGTAGGTGTTGCATTAGATACTTTGCAACAAATTGAAAGTCATTTAATAATGCGCCACTATGATGGGTTTTTGAAATCAGGGCAAATTAAAGGTCGCAAACGCTTTTAGCCTAAGCTATAATTTTTTGATATACATTCGTAATTCAAGAGAGATTGGGAAAATAAAGGCTAGTTGCGAGATTGTTCGCGATACTTTATATATGTTGGAAGAATTAGTGGAACCAGGAGTAACAACTTTTGAGTTAGACAAGAAAGCCGAGGAATTTATAAAATCTAATGGTGCAAAACCAGGTTTTAAAGGTTTATATGGTTTTCCGGCAACATTATGTGTTTCAATTAATGATGAAGTTGTTCATGGAATACCAAAAAATAGAAAACTAGAAGATGGTGATATAATCGGTATTGATTGTGGAACATATATGAATGGATTTTATGGAGACCATGCAAAATCATTCACTGTTGGAAAAGTAGATTCTAAAGTTATTGAATTATTAAAAGTAACTAAAGAAAGTTTATACCTAGGAATTGAACAGGCTATTCCAGGAAACAATATCGGAGATATTGGTTTTGCTATTCAAAATCATGTAGATAAATATAATTATGGAATAGTAAAAGATTTAGTAGGGCATGGAATTGGAGAAAAATTACATGAAGAACCTCAAATTCCAAATTATGGAAAAAAAGGGCGAGGGGCAAAAATTAAAGCTGGTATGTGTTTTGCGATTGAGCCAATGATAAATTTAGGTACTGATCAGGTTTATACTAAAAGTGATAGTTGGACAGTATGTACAAAAGATGGGAAACCATCAGCACATTTTGAGCATACGATAACAGTAACAAATGATAAACCTATAATTTTAACTAAATAGGATTAAATTGGCAAAAACAAAAGCCATAGAAATCGATGGAATTATTAATGAAACATTACCAAATGCGATGTTTCGTGTAAAACTTGAAAATGGACATATAGTTTTAGCACATGTTTCAGGGAAAATGAGAATGCATTTTATAAAAATATTACCTGGGGATAAGGTGAAATTAGAGTTATCACCATATGATCTTACTCGAGGTAGAATAACATATAGGTATAAAGATTAATTATGAAAGTTAGAGCTTCTGTAAAAAAAATATGTGACAAATGTCAAATTATTAAAAGACATGGAGTCGTAAGAGTAATTTGTGAAAATCCAAAACATAAACAGAAACAAGGTTAAGGAATATACAATTGGCAAGAATTGCTGGAGTTGACCTCCCAAGAAATAAAAAAATAGAATATGCACTTCCATATATTTATGGAATTGGTCTTAATTTATCAAGAGACATATTAAATAAAACTGGTATAGATTCTAATACACGAGTACATGAATTATCGGAAGAAGATGTACTAGCAATTAGAAATGAAATTGTAAATAGTTATCAAGTTGAAGGTGACTTGCGTTCAGAAATTGGTCGAAATATAAAACGATTAATGGATGCGGGAAGTTATCGAGGACTACGACATAGAAAAAGACTTCCTGTTAGGGGGCAGCGAACACATACAAATGCTCGTACGCGTCGTGGTAAAAAGGGCTTGGCAATTAAACGAAAAATTAAATAAACTGAATAGGAGATAATCTTTGGCAAGACCTGTAAAAGGTAAGAAAAAGAAAAAGATTAAAGTTGATCCTGAAGGGGTAGCCCATATCAAGTCAACTTTTAATAATACTATAATTACACTTACTGATAAATTTGGAAATGTTATATCTTGGGGGAGTGCAGGATGTACTGGAATTAAAGGTTCTAGAAAAAGCACCCCATTTGCTGCTACTCAAGCTGCTGAAAAAGCTGCTGAAACTGCAATGAGTATGGGACTATCTACCATTGAAGTTAGAGTTAAAGGACCTGGATCTGGAAGAGAAGCTGCAATTAGAGCATTAAGAGCAACAGGCTTAAATGTTACAGCGATTGTAGATGTAACACCGATTCCACATAATGGTTGTAGACCACCAAAAAGAAGAAGAGTATAATGGCAAGATTTAGAGGACCAAGAGCAAAAGTTTGTAGAAGATTAGAATTTCCAGTTTTTGAATCACCCAAATTTGCTTCTCCAAGGAAAAACTTTCCACCGGGACAACATGGACAATCAAGAAGACGAAAACTTTCAAACTATGGTGTTCAGCTTAGAGAAAAACAACGGATTAAATATTTATATGGTGTTTTAGAGAAGCAATTTAGAACTTATTTCAAAAAAGCACAATCTAAAGCAGGTCCAACAGGGCATAATTTATTAAGCATGTTGGAATCTCGATTAGATAATATTGTTTATCGATTAGGATTAGCTTCAACCAGACGGGCTGCAAGACAAATTGTTACTCATAAACATTTGATGGTTAATAATAGAGTTGTTAATATACCATCATATATATGTAAACCGGGTGATGTAATCCAAATTCGGGACAAAAGTAAAAAATCTGAAATATTCCATGAATCAATGAGACGAATTCAAGGTGAAAATCCAATGCCATGGTTATTTTTAGATAAAGCAAAACTAATGGGTACATTTGAAACGGTACCTGAAAGAGACGAAATTCCAGAACCAGTTAATGAACAATTGGTTGTAGAATTATATTCAAAATAAACATTAACTACACCTTTAAAATAATAAGGATCAAATAATTGATAACAACAAAAGATAGACATTATCCTGAAATAATAGTTAAAATTGTAGATGACTCTGAAAATCATGCAAAAATTGTTGCAGAACCATTTGAACGAGGATACGGTTTAACCGTTGGTAATAGCTTAAGAAGAGTATTATTAACTTCTGTTCCTGGTGCCGCAATAAGTGCAATTAAAATTGATGGAGTTTCTCATGAATTTTCAATTGTAGAGGGTGTCATTGAAGATTTACCAGATATTATTTTAAATTTAAAAGAAGTAAGATTTAAATATGTTGGTGATGCAAATGAAACAATTACTCTTCAGTTAAATGGACCTCGAGAATTCACAGCAAAGGATATTGGAGATGCATTAAAAGAATTTGATGTGTTAAATCCTGATTTACATATTGCAACATTAACTGAAAAAGCTGAACTTACAATTGATATTAAAGTTGTAAGAGGAAAGGGATATAGCCCCGCAGAAAAAAATAAAAGAGATGAAGCACCGTTGGGTACAATCTTTATAGATAGTATTTTTAATCCAATTACAAATGTTTCGTATGAAGTCCAACCTATCCCAGCTTCAAGGGAAGGTCTTGAAAAATTAACACTAGATGTTACATCAGATGGCGCATATGATCCAAAAGATGCAATAAACCATTCAGCTTCAATTTTAAGAAAACAATTAGGTTTATTTTTATTTAATGATTCACGAAATATTGCGGCAGTTGATGAAGAAAAAATGAATGAAACTCTTGAGATAAAATCAATTCTTCTTAAAAGTATTGATGAAATGGAGCTTTCTGTTAGAAGTCATAATTGTTTACAAGCCGCTGGAATTAAAACAATAGGCGAATTAGTTGATAAAGAAGAAAATGAAATGCTTCGATTTAAAAACTTTGGTAGAAAATCATTAACTGAATTAGTTGAAAAATTAAGTAGTATGTCACTATCATTTGGTATGGATGTTGAAGCTTATCTTGAAAGTGAAGGCTAAAAAATGAGACATCAAAAGAGTGGTCGTAAATTAAATAGAACGGCGAGTCATCGTAAAGCATTAATGATGAATATGGCATCATCTTTAGTTTTGCATAAAAGAATTAGAACAACAGATGCTAAAGCGAAAGAGCTTCGAGGTTATGTTGAACGATTGGTTACTTATGCAAAAAAAGAATCTGTTCATGGGCGTAGATTAATTCAAAAAAAACTACCCGGTTCATTAGGTAAAAAAATTGCTAATATATTAATTCATGATATAGCACCAGAATTTAAAGAAAGAAATGGTGGTTACACTCGAATAATTAAGCTTGGTAATCGTAAAAATGATAATGCCTCAGTTTCATTAATTGAATTTGTTGGATTTGAAAATTTAATCGATACTGAAGTTATTGAAGGTGAAGTTGTCGAAAGTGAAGACGCTTAAGGCAATTTAACTGACATATTACATTGATTAAAAAATCATTTATATTTAGGGCTATGTTTTTCATAGCCCTATTTTATTCCCAATTATTTTCTAAAAATTTAGATACATTTATGTGGGTTCAAATTGAATCTATGACCTCAAAAGAATCAATCGATAAAGTAATTAAGTTTGCAACCCAAAATAGATATAGTAATTTATTAGTTCAAGTAAGAAGTAGGGATAATGCGGCGTATAATTCAAAGATTGTCTCAAAATATAATTCAATTAATACGAATTTTGATCCATTAAAATATATTATTGAAAAGGGTCATATTAATAATATAAAAATTCATGCATGGCTTAATATGTATGTTTCATGGTCTGGTAAGTATAACCCTAAGAATAAAAACCATTTAATTAATGTTAATAGTAAATGGCGAGATTATTCTTTTAATAAAACAAAAAATAAATTTACAAATCATTATCTCTCCCCAATTCATCCAGAAGTAAATAATTATTTATTGAATATTATAAAAGAAGTTTGCAACAATTACAATATTGATGGAATACATTTAGATTACATTCGATTTAAAGATTTAAATTTTGGAAATAATAATATTGGATTAAAAGAGTTTGCTGTTAAAATGAATTATACCGATTTCTCTTTAGTAGATAAGAATATTACCCAAAATCAAATTGATAATTGGAATAAATTTAAAGTATATAAAGTGACTGAACTTGTAAAACAAACACATCAATTTTTAAAGTTAAATTTAAAAAATACTAAATTATCTGTAGCAGTTAAACCTAATTTATTAGAGGCAAAAAGTAGATTTTCTCAAGATTGGGGAGAATGGTTAAAATCTGGAATTGTGGACTATGTACTTCCTATGAATTATTATTCAGAAATGTATTATTTTAATAGAGATCTAAAGTTAATGGCTAATCGAATTCCAGAACCATTACATTTTAAAATTATAATGGGAATTGGATGTTATAACCAATCTGTTGATGATGTTATTGATAAAGTTTCATTAGTAAAAATGCATAGTTTTGGAGGAATAAGTATATTTTCATTTGATAATCATAAAAATGAATTAAAATGGTTTTACCCATTAAACAAAATATTAACATATAACTAAATAGGTTTATAAATGAATTCACGAGTAATTAAATCACCAATTGGAAACAAATTACATTGCAAAGGTTGGCATCAAGAAGCTGCTTATAGAATGTTACAAAATAATTTAGATCCTAATGTTGCCGAAGACCCTGATAATTTAATTGTTTATGGTGGACTTGGTAAAGCTGCGAGGAACTGGGAATGTCTAGAAAATATTCTAAATTCATTAAAATCATTAGAGAATAATGAAACCCTTTTAATACAATCAGGGAAACCTGTTGGTATTTATAAAACGCATACTTGGACTCCTCGAGTAATTATATCAAATTCAATGTTAGTACCAAATTGGGCAAATTGGGAGCATTTTCGTGAACTTGATAGAAAAGGTTTAATGATGTATGGTCAAATGACAGCAGGGTCGTGGATATATATTGGAACTCAGGGAATTCTACAAGGAACTTATGAAACTCTTGCTGAAGTTGCTCGTCAACATTTTAATAATACATTAAAAGGAACTTTAACAGTAACTGCAGGGCTTGGAGGAATGGGTGGTGCACAACCCTTAGCTGTTACCATGAATGAGGGTGTAAATATTACAATTGAAGTAGATCCTCATCGTATTAATAGAAGATTAGAAACAAAATATTTGGATGTAAAAACAAATTCTTTTGAAGAAGCCTTTACAATTGCAAATCACGCAAAAAAAACAGGGAAAGCGATTTCCATTGGATTATTAGGTAATGTCGCGGATGTATTAAAAAGAATGGTTGGTGAAAATATTGTACCGGATATATTAACTGACCAAACATCTGCACATGATGAGTTAATTGGGTATATTCCAAATGGAATGACCTTAAAAGAGGCAAATGAACTAAGAGAAAGTAATCCAAATAAATATATTAAAGAATCATATAGAACGATGGGGGAGCATTGCAATGCAATGTTGGATTTACAAAAAATGGGTGCTGTCACTTTTGATTATGGAAATAATTTAAGAGGTCAAGCACAGAAGAATGCAGGGGTTCAAAATGCATTTGATTTTCCTGGATTCGTTCCAGCTTATATTCGAAGTTTATTTTGCGAAGGGAAAGGTCCTTTCCGTTGGGTTGCATTGTCAGGAGACCCAGAAGATATATATAAAACAGATAAGAAAATATTAGAGTTATTTCCAGAAGATAAACCATTAGCAAGATGGATTAAAATGGCCCAAGAAAAAGTTCAATTTCAAGGATTACCTTCACGGATTTGTTGGTTAGGGTATCGTGAACGAAATTTATTTGGTGAGGTAATTAATGATATGGTCGCCTCAGGAGAATTAAGTGCACCAATAGTTATAGGAAGAGATCATTTAGATTGTGGTTCTGTTGCATCTCCTAATCGTGAAACAGAGGCGATGAAAGATGGTTCTGATGCGGTTGCAGATTGGCCTATTTTAAATGCAATGCTATCTGTTGGAGGCGGAAGTAGTTGGACATCGGTACATCATGGTGGTGGAGTTGGAATGGGATATTCAATTCATTCAGGTGTTGTAATTGTTGCCGATGGTACTCCTGAAATGAAAGAACGATTAAATAGAGTATTAACAAATGACCCAGGGACTGGAGTGATGAGACATGCTGATGCCGGTTATGAAAAAGCGATTGATATTGCTAAAGAAAGAGATCTTAAACTTCCAATGGAAAATATGTTTTAATGAAAAGTATAATTACAAATATTAAATCAATTTTTACTTGGAATGATATTAATAATTCTTTTCTAGAGATAAATAATAAAAATATACTTATTGAAAATGGAATAATTATTGATTTATGTGATAATATTCCAATAGTAGATGAGGAAATTGATGCAGATGGGTTATGTATAACACCAGGATTTATTGACTCACATACGCATCCTGTATTTGCGAATAATAGAGCAAATGAGTTTAAAATGCGGGTTTCAGGAAAATCCTACAAAGAAATTGCTGAAAAAGGTGGTGGAATAATTTCATCAATTAATGCTGTTCGGAAATCGACAGAAGATGAATTATACAATTTTACTTTAGAAAACATTGAAACTCTTTTTGCTCATGGCTCAACATCCATTGAAGCAAAATCAGGCTATGGTTTAACACTTGAAGATGAAATTAAATCATTGGAAGTATTAAAACGAATAAATAGAGATTGTATAATTGATATTATTCCAACATTTATGGGTGCCCATGCATTTCCTCCCGAATATTTAGACAATAAAGAGCGATATATTGATTTAATTTGCAATGAAATGATTCCACAAGTTGCTGAAAAAAAATTGGCTATATATTGTGATGTGTTTTGTGAAAAAGGATATTTTACTGTAAATCAGTCTCGACGAATATTAGAAACAGGAATAAAATATGGATTGAAACCACGCTTACATGCCGATGAATTTATGGACTCTAATGGTGCTGAATTAGCTTCTGAAATAGGTGCAATTTCGGCAGATCATTTGATGGCAATTTCAGATGTTGGAATAAAAAAAATGGCAGATGCTGGAGTAATTGCGACAATTTTACCTGGAACTACATTATTTTTGGGGCAACATAATTATGCAAATGCACGGAAAATGATTGATAATGGGTTAGAAATAGCAATTGCTACAGATTTCAATCCAGGTTCTTCAACTTTAAACTGTTTATCAATGGCTATGGCATTATCTACGCTATATTGTGGAATGACGATTGAAGAATCTTTTAAAGCAATTACATATAATAGTGCAAAAGCGGTAGGTATGGGAAATAAAATCGGAATGATAAAAAAAGGGTATCAAGCGGATTTATTATTTTGGAATATTAATTCTATTGATGAAATACCATATTGGATGGGTTCTGATCGTATGATTAATATTATGAAAAAAGGTGAGTTTTTAGAGGATTAATCCTCTAATTATATTTATATTTTTGGAGATTTTATAAAGAATTATTTATTATTTTTATTTTTTATTATAGGGTTATTTAATAGCTGTGATAATAAAATAATAAAAACGGAGACGGATAAATTACATCAATTTTTTTCAGAAGAGTGGGAAAATGGATTAATAAATAATCCTGAATCTGCCACATGGTATGGCGATGATAGATTTAATAATCTGTTAAATGATAGAAGCATAGAAAAGCTTATTTCAAACCATGGAAATAACATTAGCTCTCTTAAAAATCTTGTACAAATTAAAAGAAGTCAATTAGATGAAAATAATCAATTAAATTATGATTTATATAAACAAGATTTAAAAACCACTATTGAAGGTTATGAGTATAAGAACTTT
This sequence comes from Fidelibacterota bacterium, assembly GCA_014381925.1. Lineage (GTDB taxonomy): Bacteria > Fidelibacterota > Marinisomatia > SCGC-AAA003-L08. The sequence continues at coordinate 18,575 of JACNKR010000078.1, forward strand.
TTAATTCCAATTACACAATTAGGAGGAGTTCAAATTGATTTACCGAATATGGTAGAATTAATGCCATTTAATAATACTAAAGATTTTCATAATTATTTTTCTCGAATGAGAGCCATACCAACGGCTATTGAACAAACTATCAATGTAATGAAAAGAGGCATAAAAGAAAATATAATGCCTCCAAAAGTAACGATTGAAAAAGTGAGTACTCAAATTAAAAAACAGACAGAAATTCCCTATGATGAAAGTCCTTTTTACACACCATATTTAAATATTGATTTGAATATTTCAAATGCATTAAAAGATAGTCTAAAACAAATTGGAAAATTATTAATTTATGAACAGATTATTCCTGCTTATCAAAAACTAAATTCATTTTTCTTAGAAGAATATTATCCAAATGCGAGGGATGATTATGCAATTACTTCAATCCCAAATGGTGGTAAATATTATAACTATTTGGTAAAATATCATACAACTACAGATAAAACTCCAAAAGAAATACATCAAATTGGAAAAGACGAAGTGAATCGTATTAGAAAAGAAATGGATGAAATAATTTTGACATTAAATTTTGATGGTGAATTTTCAGACTTTTTGAATTTTTTAAGGACATCACCCGAGTTTTATTATGATAAACCTGAAGATTTATTAAATGGATATAGGGCAATTTGTAAACGCGTTGATCCAGAACTTGCATCGTTTTTTGGAAAATTGCCTCGCATACCCTATGGTGTAAAGCCAATTCCTGAATATCAAGCAATGTCATCACCAACAGCTTATTACTACGGTGCATCTGCTGACGGTAAAAGACCAGGGTATTTTTGGGCTAATACATATAATTTAAAAATGAGACCAAAATATGAAATGGCCGTTCTTGCTATACATGAAGCAGTTCCAGGACATCATTTACAAATCTCTTTAGCGAATGAAATGGAAGATGTTCCAACATTTAGAAAACATTCCGGACATACTGCTTTTATAGAAGGATGGGGTTTATACTCTGAAAGTTTAGGGGATGAAATGGGTATTTATGATACGCCATATTCTAAATTTGGTCAATTAACATACGAAATGTGGAGAGCATGTCGATTAGTTGTCGATACAGGAATTCATGCTTTTGGTTGGTCCAGAATAAAATCAATTCAATATATGTCAGATAATACTGCAAAAACTATATTTGATATTGAAAATGAAATTGATAGATATATTGCTTGGCCTGGACAAGCATTGGCATATAAAATTGGGGAATTGAAAATAAAAGAAATTCGTAAAAATGCAGAAAATATTTTAGGTGATGAATTTGATATTCGGGAATTTCATGATAAATTATTAGAATCAGGTTCATTGCCTCTTGATATTTTAGAAAACAAAATGGCAAAATATATAAGAGATAAATCAAAATTATAATTATTAATTACAAATTGAAACTTTATGCGAAATATCAATAAGGTGTAAGTTATTCTATGGTTGAAACATATAAAAAATACGATAGCCTGTTTACAAACATAAAGCCAAATGCAATTGAAAATGTTGTTATATTTTCAAAAAATGATTCATGGGAAATTCAACAACATTATGGCGATGTTACTCAAAAAGAAACTAAAATTTGGCAACATTTATATTCAAAGGTAATTGATATTACAAACCAATTTGGTTCTATTGAATTTATTCAAGGAATCGAAAAATTAGAATTATGTTTCAATGAATTTCCAAATATTAAATCAATTTCAAATCGAATTAAATCAATTACGGATTGGGAAGTTGTGACTGTGGCAGGGTTTTTAGATGAGTATTTATTTTTTGAATTAAATGCGAATCGGCGATTTCCTTCAACAGATATTATTAGGCAATCTCCTCGGTTTTCTGAAAAATATTATAATTCACCTATTAAAAATGAATTTGGATATACTCCTGAACCTGATGTCTTTCATGATGTCTTTGGACACATGCCATTTTTAACAAATCAGTCATATTGTAACTTTTTGGCAGAAATTGGTCAATTAGGTTATGAAATTTTATTAAATGAAAAAGGTCTTAGCCAAGAATTAATTGCTCATAATTTAAAAAGATTACAAAATTTCGCATGGTGGACTTATGAATTTGGTGTAATGAAAAATCAAAAAGATAATCCAAAGAATAATTTAAAGTATCAAATTTATGGTGCAGGAATCTTATCATCTTATGATGAATTAATGAATGTGGTTAATTGTTGTGAAAACAAGTCTAGCCAGTCAGTATTTTTACCATTTGATATTGAAGAAGTAGTGATAACACGATTTGATTATAGTGAAATTCAAGACAGATATTTTGTTATTAATTCAATGGAGGAATTGTACCAATCATTTAGAAATAATAAAAATTTATTTATGTATGAAGGAAAATAAAAAATGAAATTAAATTTACAAATAGATGGAATGTCATGTAATGGATGTGCATCAAATATTACAAACATGATATCTGAGTTTAGTGGTGTGAAAAATGTGAATGTTAACTTTGATTCAAAATCAGCTGAGTTAGATATAAATGATAAGCAATTTAATTCTGATGAATTTATTCATAGATTTGATGATACCAAATTTACCGTTAAAATAGTTGAAGAAAATTTAAAAGATAAAAAACCTTCATTTTTTAATAAAATAACAAATTTGTTTTAAAATTTTACTATTTAATAAAAATTAAAGGAATAAAATATGAGAATTATTATATGTATAGTTACAATCTTTGCGACTTTATGGGGTCAATGAGCACTCTGAAGTAACCCGTCATTGCCGGTCGGCAATTCGGATAAAGGGGTAGGGCTTTGGGCAGGACAGGTCATGCTCGGTGTAGATAATAATTACCAATATATTGATTGGGGACATCCAGAAATTGAGGGTGAAGTTGATGCTAATGGAATCGAAGTTGGTGATCATTTAGGCACTCTTTCCGCTAAAATAGTTTCTCCTAATATTACAATTGGATTATCAAATTATTGGAATGTTACATTAGGGCAAATAATAGGGATTAGAACAATGACTTGGGGGAATGATTTAGAATCCCAGCATCACAGAGACGAAGATTCATCATCTGACTTTATTAATGCAGTTGGTGGTTTATTTGGTGATACTAGAATAATGCTTCGGTACTTAATGATAAATGGTGGAGCGGGGCCTGGGCATCGGTTATTCTTTGGTGGTGGACTTGTTATTCCTTCAAAAAACACATTAACAAAGTCTCCATTTGCTTTGCCAGAAGAAACCGAAGATCATCGTCATTTCAGTATGAGTGAAGGAGTATATAAAGCGATATTTGAAACCCAATATTTTGTAAAACGAAAATTTAATCCCGTTTTTATTGGTGGAACATTTTCCATTGAAGAACCAATTGGGGAAAGTGAATATGGTTATAAAGCATCTCGATTAATTGATTTATCTTTTACTGCATTTTCAGGTAAAGTAAAATTAATAAATGGATCAATTGGTGCGAGCTTAATGGTTCGGCAGACATCAAAAGGTTATTGGAATGGAGAAGTTGCACCTAATTCTGAAAGTACATTAGTTATTCCAGGGGTAGGTTTTTTATGGAATTTAAGTTTTGGGACATTGGCTGTTAATTTACAAAAACCATATTTTTTAGATGGCTCTTTTACAGGAACTGAAGGCCAAGCAGAAGAAACAACAGATGTGTATCAAATTTCAGTGAGTGTGAGAAAAGTTTTAGATTATTCAATTCCTTTTTTAGATTGGTAAAATGAAAATTAGTAACTCATTATTATTTATGTAGAAAATCTTATTTTTTAATAAATTTTTAATGGTTTATATTATTGAAGCTCTCTAAATTTTCAGGCTTTGCGTTAATCAATTACCGATGATTGACAATTTTTTGAAAGCAATGGCCAGATAGCTCAGTCGGTAGAGCAGAGGACTGAAAATCCTCGTGTCGGCGGTTCGATTCCGTCTCTGGCCACCTTTAAAAAGCCCCCTATACCGACGGGGGCTTTGCTTTTTCAAACTGAAATCTATGATGTGACATAAATAGTGATATTGTTAAAAATTTACTCTCTTTTGACCAAAGTTATCATTCAATGGTCACTCAGATATTCTAATTTAATAAAATTTTATTAAATAAAACATCAACCACCCAGGTTTTGGGACACCCCATATATAACCACCTCTCACATCAGACCTAAAAATACCTCAGGTTTACAAAAGATAAATAGAGTTTACAGAGGATTACTTTAGTTTACACTATATTGACTAAATTTACAAATGGCTACTAAAGTTTACTATTTAACCAACATCAATTTCTGTGTTTTAGTAAAACTATATGCTGTCATTTTAACAAAATATAATCCTGATGGTTGGTCTACTGCATCCCAAATTAAAGAATGATAACCAGCTAATTGATTTCCATTATATAATTCTTTAATCTTAGTTCCATTTATATCATAAACTAAAATACTGAGATCAGATTGTTTTGGAACACCATATCTTATATTAGTAATTGGGTTAAATGGATTTGGAAATGGATATTCTAATTCAAATTGATTGGGTATACTATTTTGATTAACAATATCATTATTCTCTAAAGTTGAATGTCCATAAATTTGAATTGTAGGGATACTAAAATTAATATCTTCATTTAAATCAAAACTAATTTCAAATTCTATTTCTGATTGTTCATAATCAACAATTTCTCCAAACAACAATAATTTTATTCTACCGGGGTTTTGGATATGTTCATAACTATGAAGAAATATATTATAATTATTATTGCTAAATGATATATGATTAATTGATAAATTTGGAAAATCTGTATGGTCATATTGAAATTCATATTTAATGATTTTTATATCTTTGGCAATTGATTCATTCTCAATATTTATTGATAAATCTACAATATTATTATTTGGTAAAAATGAATATGTATAGTCAATATTATCTGTTAAATTAGATAAAGAATAACTACAGTCTGGTAAAA
>JACNKR010000081.1 GCA_014381925.1 Fidelibacterota bacterium
TTCTTAATTGGTAATTTACCTCTCTTAGGGTGTCTGATAAAATGTAGGAAGATCATATTTAAGAACTTAATTAAATGATTAAACAGTGAAAAAGAATTTATTTCTAATGAGTGCTTTTTTCCTAATTGGAATTACTCAGGTCAATGCTCAATGTTGTAAACCGGTTGACAATAAAGCACAAACAGCAAATACAACCCCGCAGGAAGGTAAAACTCTGAAACTGAAAATCACGGGAATAACTTGTGCCAGTTGCGAAGTACAATTAAAACAAGCCTTGAATAAATCGGGTGTTGTTATAGAATCGGTTGGTTTTACAAAAGTAGAGGCTGTTAGTTACTTCAGCCCTAAGCTAGTAACCAATGAAGCTATAATTTAAAGCGTAAACCAAACAGGAAATTACAAATTAACTTACCGTAAGGAATGTTAAACAAAAAACAAGGCACGACTTGTTTACTCAATCAACATTTTCTTCGTGTAGAAAATGGTTTTAAAACACAGGAGATTAAGAAAAATGAAATCAATCAAAAAAATGTTTTCTATCGCATTAATTGCTTTGGTTAGTACATTCACAACGACTGCGTATGCACAGATGAAACCAATGGACGGTTCTCAATTGGTAATGTCAAAGTATTCGTTTAGCGAAACAGTTGATATATTAAAAGGAACTATCGAACAACAAAACTTAATGGTAATTCATGAAGTGGACGGTCAAAAAATGCTTAAAATGGCAGGGAAGAAAGTTGGGGGAATGAAACAGTTGTTTTTCTTTCATCCTTCGTATATGGCAAAGGTATTAGAAATAAATGAAATGGCAGGTATTGCTATACCGCTTAAAATTATCGTAATGGAAAAAGACGAAAAAGTAATGGTTCGATACTTCCAGCCATCTGTAACGCTTAAGCCCTATAAAGGTACGGAAGCAATTGCCAACGAATTGGACAGCAAAATCGCCAAAGTAATTGCTGAAGTTACAAAGTAAACATGGAATTCTAAAAAGGAGGGAGTTCCAGAAAAATGCTCAATAAAAAATCAATACTTACGCTAATCGCTCTCTTTACAGCAGGTTTTGTCCCTATACAGTTGGTAACCCTTTCGTTTGCCTATTCGCAATATTACAAGGGCGAATCATTGGGTCCGAAAATGGTGATTACGGCACACGATTTTGCCGTTCCATACATTTACTTTGTGTATATACCCTCAATAATAGTTTTTATTGGAATATGGATATACAGCAAGAAAAATTATCCCGATTTATTCAGACGATTAAAGGTTGGAGTGATATCTGGCATAATGCTCACGCTTGCATTGGATGTAGTCCGGCAAAACGGAGTTATTAATGGATGGTTGCCACAAGATGTACCGATGCAATTTGGGAAAATGGTAACAGGCAGTAATTCTTTTAACTCCATTTTCATTGCAGGATTATTAGTACACTTCCTGAATGGAATAAATTTCGGAATTTTATATACTTTCTTTTTTGGGAAATTGAAAAATTATAAAACAGCTATGCTTGCAGGAACATTACTTTTATTTGCCATAGAAATTGGGATGATGGTTGGTCCACCAATGGCAAAAATGGTAGGTCCTTTCGGGGTAAATTGGGCTTGGCCTCAGTTGTTTTTATTAACATTAACAGCTCATATATTCAGTGGAATTGCTTGTGGATTAACCGCACAATTTTTATTAAAAGAAGAAGATAATAAATGGCTCATTCCATTTTTATTAAACAAAAACTTAAATCGATGACCCCAAAAAAGAACGATAAAGATGAAATCATTAAATCTAAATAATATGAAAACAGTAAAATTAATTATAGTAATTACTACTATCGGGTTGATGGTATTAAGTTGTAATAAAGAAAACCCAACAAATTCTTCCAATCCAACGGGGCAATCAACCATCTTTTACACAGATTTGAGTGCAGAACAAGACACCATTTCAATTGGGGCAACAACAACAGTAACGGCTACTGCAACAGGAGACGGACTTACATATAATTGGAGCACAGATAATGGTTTCATAATCGGGAGCGGAAACCAAATTACCTATGGTGCTTCAAGTTGTTGCAGTGGCACTAATACGGTTACTTGTAATGTTATAGATTCAGGCAATGATCAAGAAAGCAAATCAATTACGATTGTTGTTCAATGAGAACCATAGTATTCATAGTTTTTTTGATTTTGGTTATGAACGAATCATACGGCCAATGCTGCTCTGCTGGCAATCCCGTTGGTGGTACTACTAATATAGGTATACTCGATTCTGGTACTGTTCGAGTAACCACCTTTTATCGGAATAGCTACTCGGAAGGATACTGGGAAGGTAAGCGTAAATCAAATTTCAACTTTGTGAAAAATGCCAATTTTAACTTTGCAGGATTAGTTCTATCCTATGGACTTACAAACAAATTAACGGTTGATACAGAGTTTGGTTATTATCTAAACAAGTCACAAACCTATGATGTTTCTCCTGAATTTACCAATAATGGTTATGGGTTAAGTAATGCTATCTTTTCTCTAAAAGCTAACATTATCACAAAAATTGAAAAACCATTTGAATGGACAGTTGGACTGGGTGTAATAATCCCTTTTACAAAGGAAAATCAAATAGTAGATAATATCGAACTCCCAAGAGATGTTCAACCTTCCACAACCAGTTATGGTATCGTGATACAATCCTTTTTATATAAAGGAATTCCTAAAAATAATGTGAAACTGTTTTTAACTAACCGATTTAAATCTAATACGCCAGATGTAAAAAAATTCAAATATGGAAACTCTTTGATTAACTCTTTATTCATTACAAAACAGATTAAAACAACAAAGTGGACTGCAATCATGCAACTAAGACATGAATACCGTTCAAAAGATGTCAAAAACGTAATTGAAAGTAAGTTTTTAGGTTTGGTAACATCTGGTTCAGTAGTAGATTTTTCAGGAGGTAATTTGGTTTTTTTAGCTCCACAAATTAATTACAACATCGCTCAAACATGGAACATCTCGTTGCTTGCAGATTTTCCGGTATTTCGCTACTACAATGGTATTCAATTAGGAAACAAATATTCATTTGCATTGTATTTGTCCCGTGATTATTGAAGTAAAGTATGTGCGGTAAAATCAGCATCAGAGAACTTATGATAAACCAACGAAAACATATAGATAGCCAATTAAATGATATGCTCTTTTCAAAATTTGAAATAGAGGGTAATGACTTTATTTTGAATGTATTTAGATCATTGCTCGAAGGAAAACCCATCACAAAAGGCAGGTATTATGAAATTGTTAATCTACCAAAAGATAAAGCTGATGCTATTCTAGTTAAATTGGGAGAAACGGACGATCAAGATAATATCGTAGCATTTTCCGGACTTTCATTAATTCCAACGGATCATCATTTTAATGTGAATGGTAAAAAGTTATACACGTGGTGCGCGATAGATGCAATTCTATTTGCTGAATGGTTGGATGTGGAGGTTTATGTTCTTTCAACTGATCCGATTGATGATACACCTATTGAGTTACAAATAAATGGTGGTCAATTACAATGGACAAAGCCATATCCTTTATTTATTTCTTGGGTGGAATCTATTGACACCTGCAACATTAGAGACTCTTTATGTAACCATGTTACGTTTTATGGTAGTGAAAAAACGGCTCAGGAATGGCTGAATAACAATCCACAAGGGAAAATATTAACCCTCGAAGATTTTTTTACTGCGGAAAACATAGGATTAAAATGCTGTTAAAAAATAATAACAATTAAAATTTAGAAAAAATGCTAAAAAATATATTTGGAAAGAATGGAGAAAAAACTCCTGAAAACACAACAACTATTTCATTGCAAATAGAAGGAATGACTTGTAGTGGATGTTCTTCTCACATCAAAAAAGATTTAAACAAAACAGAAGGAGTTATAAGCTGCTCAATAACTCACGAAACTGGAAAAGGCGATTTTACTTTTGATAAAGGTAAAATCAGTAAAGAAATACTAATAGACACTATAAATAAGGTTGGCAACTATAAAGTAGTAAATGGAGCTGAAAATGAAGATTGCTGTGCTACAGATTTTGGAACTACTAAATCACAAAAGATGGTTAACAATAAAGGAAATAATGATTACGATTTAATTATTATCGGTGGCGGTTCGGCAGCATTTTCGGCAGCAATCAAAGCCGAAAGTTTAGGGTTATGGACCTTAATGGTAAACGGTGGTTTAGACTTTGGCGGTACTTGTGTTAATGTAGGTTGTGTACCTTCTAAAAATCTTATTCGTGCAGGTGAAACGGCTTATCACGCTACCCATTCCAATTTTGATGGTATTAAACCAAAAGGCGTTGACATTGATTTTGCTCAAATCATCAAAGACAAGAAAGAATTAGTAGCCACACTTCAAGAGAAAAAATATATGGATGTGGTGAGCGATTTTGAAAACCTGACTATGCTAAAAGGCTGGGCAAAATTCAAAGACAATAAAACTATTAAAATGGACGGCAAGGGATATAAAGCCAATAAATTTTTGATTGCCACAGGTGCTACTACCAACATTCCGACTATTGAAGGATTGAACAAAATTGACTACTTGACCAATATTTCTCTTTTCGACTTGGAAGAAAAACCTGAAAGCCTGACCATTATGGGAGCAGGTTATATAGGTTTGGAAATTGCAATGGCGTACAATCGTTTGGGTGTAAAAGTCCGCATTATTGAATTTACCGACCGAGTATTGCGAACACAAACACCTGACATCAGTGAAGCATTGGAAACTCAAATGCGAAAAGAAGGCATTGAAGTTTTACCCAATTTCAGGGCCGTGAAATTTGAGAAGTACGAAAATGAAACAATCATTCATTGTAAATGTCCTGACGGTTCATTTACCAAAATTGTAGAAAAAGGAAAGGTAGTAATTGCCACAGGGACAAAAGCCAATACAAACCAATTAGGATTAGACAACATCGGTTTAGAACTCACCGAAAGCGGACATATCGCTGTAAATGAAAAAATGGAAACCAATCTATCCCATATTTACGCAGCAGGTGACGTAACCAACACCCCTGCATTTGTTTACACAGCCGCTTTTGAAGGTAAAATTGCCGTTGAAAATGCTTTCTCAGGAACAGACAATAAAGCCGATTATTCTTCTTTGCCTTGGGTGGTGTTTACCGATCCACAAATTGGAGGTGCAGGTTTAGATGAAGTACAGGCGGAAGCCAAAGGCATTCCGTTTGAAGTTTCAAAATTGGAACTTAAAGACGTGCCGAGAGCCATAGCAGCAAATGACACAAGGGGGTTTATCAAGCTCATTCGTAACACCGAAACCGACAAACTAATAGGTGCAAGAGTAGTCGCACCCGAAGGCGGAGAACTTATCCAACAATTAAGTATGGCAATCAAATACGGAATAACCGTGGAAGATTTGGCAGACAGTTTCTACCCTTATTTGACTTTGGGAGAAGGAATAAAATTAGCAGCAATAACTTTCGGAAAAGACGTATCGAAATTAAGTTGCTGTGCCAGTTAATCCGACCCAAAGGCACACACTCTTGCAAGTCGCACCAGCCTGCGCTTGACCAAAACTTGCAAGAGAGAGTGCCTTCCCTACCCCAAAAAATCCTACATTTGAAAATTGATTAAACCGACTGAAAAAAAAGGGCGAACGCACAACATTGTGTATAAGCAATAGCGGGTTTAGTGGTAAATCGAAGGTCTGTGTCTTTAATAAACTTTGTGCTAAACTGAAAGGTTTGTACTTTTAAGTCCGCTACTGCTCATACACGAGACCGTTAACCAACAATAAATAAAATGAAATAACAGTATTTAATGATATGACAGGGAATAAACCCAAAGTTTGGGGTAACGATATAAAACTAGATTTCTTGATTGGTTTTGGAAAGTATAATTATCATCGTAAAGGTTCTAAATAAGAATTTGAATGGTTCAATATTTGATTTTCACCAAGAAAATCCAAAATGATAGTTTATCTAGAATTTGATATCAATGACGAGAAAAAAATTAGGGATAAGCTAGGAAAGTGCAAATTGGGTAAGGGTTATATGTTCATCAACAAATTATTATATTTAAACCGATAAATTCTAAAACAACTAGTTGTGAAAAGTAAAAGTGCTATATGGCATTAACTATTTGAAAATTAAAACTGTTACCAACACCACCTATAGTTCATATTCTGCGTGACACAAATTATAGCCAAACAGTTGAAATGCAATTCACCTTGCGACGAACATAAATACCTTTGCACATTGCGGTAATGATCTTTAAAATATGCACAAGATTAATGAAGGAAAGTATAAAATGACAAATACAACACATTCTAAAAATGGAAAGATGGTAGTTTGCTTAAATGTAAAAGATTTAAAGGCATCAAACGAATTTTATAAAAAATTAGGCTTTGCACAAATAGGTGGAAATATTAAAAAAGAATGGTCCATAATGAACGACGGAGAAAATGAACTGTACCTTTTTCAAGGTCATGTTTCTTCTAACACTTTAAATTTTCGAGGAGGAGATGTTTTTGCAATAGCGGCTTCGTTAAAAACTCAAGGACTGAAAATGACGAGCGATGCTAAAAAAGAATCTGATGGCTCTGATGGTGCATGGATTAATGATCCTGATGATAATACAATCTATTTTAATACTGCTCCAGGAGAAAGGCGTTTTAATACTTAACATTACATGCAAAGAGTAAATAAAACACCAAGTGATGCATAACTTATTACTTAACATTAAATAATAACTTTTTTATATAAAAATTAAAGGTAAAAATGAAATACGAAGAATTTCCATATAAGCGACTTGACAAACAGGAATCAATTAATGTTATAAATGATTTAATTAAGCAATTGAATACGAGTTCAACTGCTGATCAGCAAATTGATATAATGCTTAAAATGAATAATTTTATCGCTGAACATCATAGTTATGAGGCCATGGTTGAATTGAATTATGCACGAAATATTAATTCTAAACCATTTAAATTAGAAAAAGAATACTATGATGACTTGTCTCCAACATTTAAAGATTTAATTAATCGATTTTCTAAAGCAGTATTAAATTCACCATTTTTCTAGATCTTAAATTAAAATTTGGTAACCATTATTTTAATATTAAAAAAACAGAGCAAAAAACATTTCACCCAAATATAATGGAAATGTTAAAAGAAGAAACAAAATTAGAAAATGAATATACTCATATAATTGCAAGTGCTAAAATTAATTATAAAGGTGAAACTTATAATTTATCTGGATTAGGCCCCTTTCATTCTGATGCCAATAGAGAAATAAGAAAAAGCTCCTATGAGGCTCGGTTTTCATTCTTTGAAGAACATGCTAATGAATTAGATAATCTATATGATAATATGGTTAAGTTGAGAACTGAAATTGCAAAAAAATTAGGATTCAATAATTATATTGAACTTGGGTATGCTCGTTTAGGACGAACAGATTATGGAGCAAATGAAGTTGAAGGATTTCGTAAACAAATAGTCGATTATATTGTACCACTTGTTCAAAAATTAAATAAAAAGAAAAAAGAAGTATTAGGTCTTGATAAACTTTATTTTTATGACTCCATTTTATTTAAAGATGGAAACCCAAAACCACAGGGGAGTCCAAATGATTTAGTTGAATATGCAAAAAAAATGTACAATGAACTTTCACCAGCAACAGGTCAGTTTTTTGAAATGATGGTCAATGAAAATTTAATTGATTTAGTAAATAGACAAGGAAAAATGGGGGGTGGATTTTGTACTGCATTCCCTACATACGATAGACCTTATATCTTTTCTAATTTTAATGGCACAGCACATGATGTAACCGTTTTAACACATGAGGCAGGACATGCATTTCAGTGTTATTCTAGCCGTAAACAACCATTAGTTGAATATTTATGGCCTACACTTGAAGCGTGTGAAATACATTCGATGAGTATGGAGTTTTTGACATGGCCATGGATGGATCTATTTTTTAAAGATAAGTCTGAAAAATTTAAATATATGCATATTGTAGATTCACTTTCATTTTTACCTTATGGTGCATGTGTTGACCATTTTCAGCATTGGGTATTTGAAAACCCTGAAGCTACACCAAAAGAAAGAAAAAATAAATGGTCTGAGCTTGAATCAATATATTTACCTGATAGAGATTATGATGATTTAGCATTTCCTAAATCGGGAGGGATTTGGCAAGGACAGCTTCATATTTATCAAATGCCATTTTATTATATAGATTATACATTAGCTCAAACATGTGCTTTTCAATTTTGGATAAAATCCCAAGAAAATATGGAATCTGCATGGGAGGATTATCTTAGATTGTGTAAAGTGGGGGGAAGTATGCCTTTTACAAAACTTACAGAATTAGCCAATATTAAATCTCCATTTTCTGATGGAATACTTAAATCTGTTTCTGAACATGTGTATAAATGGTTAGAAGGTATAGACCCCGAAAGCTTATAATTAATCTATATTTTAATTTCTTCTTGTAAATACTCTTTGGGTTTATAGAATATAGTTACCAATATAAATAATATTGCGGTTCCAAACATAAGTCCAGAAAAGAAATAAAAATAGGATGCACCTGTAAGTGTAGAGCTACCATCAGGGTTTTGAATAAATGCATTTACACCTGCAGTAAAAATATTCCCCAGTGAAACTGATAGCATAAAAAATCCCATAATTAAAGATTTCATCGAATTAGGTGATTGAGTATATGAAAATTCTAAACATGTTATAGAAACTAAAACTTCAGATGCTGTTAAAATTGCATAAGCGACGACTTGCCAGCCAATACTTGGAGTTTGCCCCGCGTCTATCCAAAATTGAACTAATCCAATAATTATAAATGAAGGTACGGCTAAAAATAACCCAATATTAATTTTTTTAAGCGGTGTTAAATTTGTAATTTTATTTAATGCTGGATATATAAAATATGTAAATAAAGGTACTAAAATGAGTATCATCACAGGGTTAATAGCTTGAATTTGAGAGGGAAGCCATTGCATTCCTAACCAATTCCGGTTTAAATGTTCAGCTTGTAATACCCACGTTGATCCAGTTTGATCAAATAAAGCCCAGAAAATTGCTACAAATGAATAGATTATAAATAATCGCAGAATTACCGAAATACCTTCTTTGCTAAAAGTTTCTTTAATAAATTGAAAACCGCCAGCAGGGATGTGAATAAATTTATTTCTACCAAGATAAAATATATGTGTTGCTATAACCATTAAAGCTCCTGGTATTCCAAATGCAACACTTGGACCATATTTATCTAACATGATTGGAGTAAGAAGTGTAGAGATAAATGCACCCATATTTATCGACAAATAAAACCAACTAAATATTTTTTCTAATAATTTAGAATTTGATTTTCCAAATTGGTCTCCAACATGGGCAGAAACACATGGTTTAATTCCACCTGCTCCAATGGAAATAAGCGTTAATCCAATTGTTAGTCCAAGCCTCGTTTCATCCATTGCTAACGCAAAATGCCCTAAACAATATACAATTGAAAGTGACAATATTGTTTTATATTTCCCCAAAAATGCGTCAGCAATGATCGCTCCAAATAATGGTGTAAAATATACTGCAGATGTAAATAAATGATACCAATAGGTTGCGTCTTCATTATTCATTGGAGCTAATGCTCCGTTTGAGTCCATAAGGTGTTTAGTCATAAATATAATTAAAATACATTTCATTCCATAAAAACTGAATCTTTCAGCTAATTCATTTCCAATTATATACGGTATGCCTTTGGGCATATCACTGGTTGCAATGGGAGCAGATTTGTAATTACTCATTTATAATTTCCTTTTTACTTTTAAAGTAATTTTATTAATTGTTGAATTTTATTTTTAGTTGAATCTAAATCAAATTTTGTATAACTATTTACTATTATGGTGCGGGGTAAAACAATTGTCCCTAAATGGTTTAATTGTATTCTCAATGACTGAATTAAATTATGACCACCTCCACCACTATGTGAAGCAAGGAGTGCCTTTTTACCATTAAAAACTTCTCTCCTTTTGTCTGTTGAAACAGAAATCCACGCAATTAAATTGGTTAAAATAGGAGGAATACTTCCATTATATTCAGGTACACAAAATATAAAACCAGAAGAATTAATAAACTTAATCGTTAACTCACTTACTTCCTCAGGTATACCTTCTGCCTGTTTTATCGGTGTATAAATTGGTATATTATAATCTTCTAAATTTATGAGTTTTTTTTCAATTGAAAATGATTCAGCTATAGTATCAATTTGTTTTGCTAGTTCAAAATTATTCCGTGATGTTGCACTAATAATTAAAAGTTTTTTATTCATTATTTTTATATAAATTGATTAATTATGATGAAAAAATTAATCTTTAAATTATTCAACTAAAGGGGAGATTAAAAAGATTTTTATTAATAAATAATAAAAGGAAAGTTGGACTATTTTTTGTTTAGTTCAAAAATACTGACTAATGCCATGAAATAGAAAGAAGAATACATAATTGTTCCTGAAATTATAATGACCCATAAAAATAATGGGTGTAGATATCGAAGTCCCCAAATACCACCAAATGTTAATATGATTGAGAAAAAGGGTTCATAAATTAAAAAGGATTTTAATTTATCTGATTTTATTGAGGTTGAATGTGAAAATATACCACCTATAATTAAAAATATTATTGATAAAGAAAGCAAATGATTATGTGTAGTAAGTAAAAGATTTTGTACTGTTTTTGGATATTTTTCAGGAATGTCAAATTCGTATTTTATAACACTTCCTTTATAATGTTCTTCAATGCCAGATATTTTTGACCCTGTTGTAAAGGACAAATAAATTAATCCTGTAGTAATGCCAATTGTTAGAACAACTATAAATAAAGTTAAAAGCCGTTTAAGTTTTATATCTAAAGTAGATAAACTGATTGAAATTTCCATATCAAATATTAAATTTATTCTACTATAGTTTTCAAATTTATTATTGAAAATAATAGGGCCAATTTTTGAATTCCTTTTGTTATGGAGTTTACAGAAATAGTTGCGCCTGAAATTCCATCAATTCCGTTCCCCACATTATAAAACGAAGTATCATTAAAATTTTCAAATTGATTTAACCAGTTACGACTAGAAATTTCACCACCATAGGGTTCTCTATATTTAATAATTTCAGTTTTTATAATATCGCCATATATGTTAAATATTACTAAGAATGAAATTGGCATTGATTTTCCAAGAACATTATCTAAGATTGCAGTTCCTATTTGTGATTCATTTTTATAAATTTTCCATATATGTAGATTATCTTTGAAAAACCGCTGCTTGGTTTTGCCCTCTATTTGATATTTGATTTTAGAAGGTATATTCCAAATAGTATGTTTTAATGAATCATATTGTGAAAATGTAGTATTAATATTTTTTTCACAATTTTCTATAATTATAGAAGCAGTTCCAATCTGAAACAAAAACAAGATTAATATTAATCTAATATTCATCTGTGAGTAATTTACTATCTATTTTTAAAATACATTCATTTAGTAATTTTTGATAAAATTCATTAACTATTTTATTAAACTGTTCTAATTCAAAAGAGGTAAACTGGAATATAACTTCATTTAGATTTAATGAAATTTTAAGCATTTTTTCTGGTGTGTTATTTTTATAAGCAATTAGATAATTTAATTTATTTTTTATTATTCTTAATTCATATAAATCTAAAAAAATAAATACACAGCCAAATTTTAGCAAATATTTATTTAAATTTTTATGATATTTAATTTTATACTTATTCATACTTTTATTGTAAAAATAGGGGATGATTATACACCCCCTGTATTACTATATTCTATCTGTTAATAGATTATAGTTACTCACCCAAATTAAAAATTATAGCCAAACCCAATGTTTATTTCAGTTGTTTCTTCATCACCAACTTTTACTTTTCCAAAATCGGCTTTAAATGCAATATTATTAATTGGCCACCATGTTAATCCTAATCTCGTTATTTCTTTTGCATCATTTTCAGTATTCGTTGCCACATTTGATGTTCTGAACCATGGAATAATTTTTCCACAATTTAATAAACTACCAACATTGTAACCTAAATCAAGATAATATCCTGTACTTTTCCAATCATTTCGGCCTTCAATTTTACTTGCATCAAATGAATTTTGTCCAAATTCAAAAACTGCAAATACATTGTTTGCATCGTACTTTGCATTTACTTCAAACATTTGAACACCTAATGTTGAATCTGCATCATTGTTTATTGAAGCATCATTGAGTGTGAAAGACCCTCCAACTCTTAGACCATTAACACCTGTATAAGTAGCACTCAAATTTTTTGTCCAATTGTACGCTGTAGTCTTATATCCTTTTCCACGCCCACCTCTAACATGCTCATCTTCAAGAATACCTCCACCTTCAAGATCTTCTATTAACGCAAGTCTAAAACCAAAATCACTGTAATTACCATAAAATGCAAACCCATTTGCAAACCATGTTGTTGGAATAATATATTTATTATATGTTGGTCGTTCTACCGATAGAAATAATGGAGGTTCATGGTATTCATTTAATAATCCAACGGATGGTAATATAACACCGCCTTGAAATCCCCAATTACCTGCATGATAATTTACATAAGCTTGTTCAAGTTCAAGCTCGCCCTGTCCATTTTTAACATAATTATGTTCCAATTCTACTTCAGATTTGAAAGACCATTTATCTGTCCAGTTGTATCCATAGTAAATTATGAATCGATGGAAATCGAGTGTATTTTTAATTTGGTTATCTTCTTCAAATGCTTGATTCCAATGTAATTCACCATAGCCACCTATTGAATATCCCGGTGTGAAAAATTCATCCTGTGACAATGCTATGTTTAGTGTGATAATTGTTAAAAATCCAATAAATAATTTATTCAATTTATTCTCCTTTATTTAATTTATAGTTATTTTGAATACCCAGTAATTTAAATTGAGAATAAATCTCAATACAATAAAAAACTTTTTTTAAATTTATTACTATAATAAAATTTTTGTGATTAAAATCTCTAATTTCATGTTGATAGAGTAATAAATTTAGAAATAGTATATATTCTAAATATTTAAATATGAAAAAGATTATTTTTAAAATATTAATATTATTTTTAACAATTGGTGTGTCTTCTGAATTTGCCAAAACAGAAAGCGGTACTAATTATACAAGAATCAATTTTGATTTAGGTAGTTATACCTTTGATAATGATTCAAAGCAAATTTTTAGCATTGATTCATTAACAATTAATTCAGAGGATTCTAATCCAATAACAACTTCATTCTATTATCAATTCAATGGTGAAATTGACTTTAATATCAATTTATTTGAATACGAAATAATAGCAGGAAATTTTCTTCAAATCCCTCAACCTGAAATTCAAATTATATCTGCAGGAAAAATGAGAGGGTATCATTTTTATAAATTAACAATTAATCCCTTTTTTAGCGATGAAGAAAAAATAATAATTTTCAATAATATAGATTTTTCTATTTTAGAAAATGATATTTCAAATGATTTAAATATCGAAACTCGAATAAATAGTAAAGTATTTGATAATCTTGCAAATCAACTTGCAATTAATTCTATTCGTAATACTGAATCTAATTATCAAAAACCTGCAATTTTATATATTACAGGTGGAGCATCGGGTACTAATCCTAATTTCCAATCATTAATTAATTGGAGAAAAAAAATGGGTTTTGAAGTTTATGAAATCTCTACAGAGCAAATTGGGGGTAGTAATGTTAATGATGTAAAAAGTTTTATTCAAATGGCCTATGAAGAATTTAATCCTGCACCTGAATTTGTTTGCTTAATAGGTGATGATGGTGGAGATTTTAATATTGATTCATTTACTGAATTTTATTCGGGCTATAATGGTGAGGGAGACCATCCATATTCACAATTATCTGGAAATGATTTATTACCAGAAGTAATAATTGGTCGTATATCTATTCGATCTTTTGACCATATAAATACAATTATTCAGAAAATTTTATATTATGAAAAAGCTGTTTATTTAGATAGTCCATTAATTGATAATAATTGGATTGAAAGAGCTGCATTGGTCGCTGATCCAACACAAAGTGGCAACTCTACAATTATAACCAATAATTATATAAGAGAGACCATGAATAATGCGGGAATTGAAAATGTTCAAATAAATTATGGAGAGTTTAATTATTCTTCATGGATGGTGGATAAAATTAATGCTGGAATTTCATATTTAAATTATAGAGGGTGGTGGGGAGTTAGTGGATTCAATATTAATGATGTAAATTCCTTGTCTAATGGACCTATGTTACCGTTTGCAACAATGATTACATGTGGGACAGGTTCATTTGCATTTGATGAAACTTCATTAGCAGAAGCTCTACTTAGAAGTGGAACAATAAGTCTACCAAAAGGCGCAATTGCATCCATAGGCACGGCAACTTCAGGGACACATACTGCCTATAACAATATTTTAGATATGGGAATTTACCATGGTATATTTGTTGCGAATGGAAATACAACTGGGGAAGCACTTGCATTAGGGAAAATATCTTTACTAAAAACTTATCCTGATGATCCAAATGATAAAGTAACCATATTTTCACATTGGAATAATTTAATGGGAGACCCTGCAATTTCACTTTGGACGGACACACCCAAACTAATCCAGCTAAATTTACCAGAAAATTTAAATCTTGGTAGTCATAGTTATGAATTTTATATAACAGATGAACAAGGTATTCCTATTGAAAATGCACGAATGGTTATGATTTTAAATAATGATTTTGAAATATTGAATGAATTAACGGATGAAAATGGACGAATAATGGCAAATATTACCGCAGGTTATGGAAATATTGAAATTACGATTACCGGAAAAAATTTAGTTCCATATGAGGCTGAAATAACTATAAATAATGAGCAACCTGGTATATATATTAATTTAGATGATGTTTCAATAAATGATAATCTAGGAAATAATAATCAAATTATTAATGCTGGAGAGCAAGTATTAATTGATTTTTCCTGTGTAAATATTGGAGCAATACCTACTGATAATTTTATATCAACATTAACAACCTCTCATTCAGAAATTGAAATTATCCAAGGGGTAATTAACAATACAAGTATTGCACCTTATTCCCAGAGTACAATAGGTCCTTTTGAGATAAAAATTTCAAATAATGTATTTCATAATGAAGAAATACCATTAAACTTACAATTAATTGATGGCAATAATAATATTTGGAATTCAACCTATAACTTTATAATAGAAGGTTATCATCCTCAAATTAGTTTGAATAATAATTTTACTATTTTACACCAAGGAAATTATTTAACAGATTTTAACTTTATTGTTGAAAACACAGGAAGCCTACCAATTAGTAATTTAAAAGCCAAAATGTTATATAATGGAAGTGATTTAGGAATTTCTAATAATATTTTAAGTTTAGGTGATATAAATCCGAGTGAAACTATTGAATCTACTCAATTTGAACTTTATGTATCTGAGTTTGTCGAAAATGGTTCTTACTATAACATACCAGTACAACTATTTAATGAAGAAGGATATAATCAAATTGAATATTTATTTTTTCAAGTCGGTGAAATTGAATCGACAGATCCTGTAGGTCCAGATAATTATGGATATTATATAATTGGCTCAGAAGATATAGAAAACGAATTTGCACCTGAATATTTATGGCATGAAATAGATCCTTATTATGGTGGATTAGGTGAGAATTTATTTATAGTTGATAATGGAGATGGAAATCCATTAACAGGCTCATCATCTATTGTTGAGCTACCTTTTTCATTTAAATATTATGGCGAAGATTATGATAAGATTACTGTTAGCTCTAATGGCTGGATATCATTTGGAGAATCAACTTTAACTAGTTTTAGAAATTATCCTATTCCAGGACCTGGAGGACCATCGCCTATGGTTGCAGGATTTTGGGATGATTTAAAAGCACTAAATAGTGAATGTGAAATAGGATTTGTTAATGACTGTTCAAATGATTGGGATTGTTGCCCTATAGAATGGATAGGGGATGGATGGCCTGATTGCGAAAGCCAAGAATATGGGTGTGACTTAACTTGTTTTTTTAATGATTCAGGCGATTGTGATGAAGGACATGAAATTCCAGTTGGAAGCACAAAAAATTTTAATTTATATCAAGAATATATTCGAGATGGATTTGGAGGTGCTGTTTTATCATTTTATGATGAAGGACAACATAGGTTTATTATTGAATGGTCAGACATGAGAACATTTTTCCAAAATGATGAAGAAGATTTTCAAATAATTTTATACCCTAAGGAAAATAAAGATGGTGAAATATTAATAAATTATAAAACATTTAATAATACAAGCGTAGGTGATTATGAGGCATCTATTCCTCTCCATGGTCAGTATTCAACAATAGGTATAGAAAATAAATTCCAAGATGACGGCATACAATATACTTATAATAATATTTATGCTCACGGGGCAGAACCAATTGTAAGTGAATCTTCCATTTTGATTACAACAGAATATCAACCCAGTATAATTTTACATGGCGATGTTAATTTTGACAATAATTTAAATGTTGCTGATATTGTAATTTTAGTTTCTATAATTATGGGAACAATGGAATCGACGAGTGAAATTAACGATATTGGTGATGTAAATGGAGATATCATTGTAAATGTGAATGATATTGTTCAAATTATATATCAGATAATTTATAATTAATTATCTTCAAGGAGGAGAAAAAAAGCCCCAAATTGGGGCTTTTTTTTATATCATTTATATGTTAAGTAATATTATTTCTGAATATAAACTTTTTTCATAATGATATCTTTTTTAGGTCTATCCATCGCACCTGTAGATATTTCACCTATTTTTTCTAAAACATCCAAACCTTCGATTAATTCACCAAAGATTGCATGTCTATTATCTAACCAAGGTGTTGCTTTTAAAGTAATAAAAAATTGAGATCCACCAGTATTTGGTCCAGCATTTGCCATTGATAATAATCCACCTTTTGTATGTTTTAATTCAGGGTGAAATTCATCTTTAATTTTATATCCAGGCCCACCTCTACCTGTACCATCTGGGCAACCACCTTGAATCATAAAATCTTTGATTACTCTATGAAAAATTATTCCATTATAAAAATCTTTATTTATTAATGCTTTAAAATTATCAGTTGTCAAAGGTGCTTTTTGGTCAAATAATTCCGCTTTCATCGTACCCATTGTAGTCTCAAATACAACAATAGTGTTTTTTACTTTTTCTGTCAATTTTTTATTCTCCATTGGTTTTGTTTGTCCGACTAATAAAGTCAGTATTGATAGTGTTAATAAAATATAATATTTCATTTATTTCCTTCTTTTTTAAATTTAGATTTTAGTTCTTTCTTTTGTTGCTTAAACTCATCTTTTAATATTTGAATTTCATTATGTTTTTGTTTTTTTAGAATTTCAAATTTTTCTTTATACTTATTATTTATAATTTCTTTTTGAATATTGAATTCTTTTTCTAATTTTAAAAGTTCCTTCATCAAACGGGGGTTTCTGGTTTTTAATTTACCAAGTTTCTTTTTTTTATTTAATTTTTTAACATTTAAATTTTGTTCATTAATTCGAGTTGTAGAATTAGTTTCTATATCCGTTTTTTCTACCTTTTCTTTTTTAACAACCTTTATATCCGGTTTTGGTTTTGAGAAAATAATTGTAAATGGAAATATAAAGATTAAAAATATAATAATTAATTTATTCATAAATATCCTTGTATTAAAATTAAGTGAAATAATGTACCGAGGGCGAGACTTGAACTCGCACGAGCCGAAGCTCAACGGATTTTGAATCCGTCGTGTCTACCAATTTCACCACCCCGGCAATTACCAATTGTATAAATTTAAGACCATTGAAAACTACATTCCAATGCCTATAAACAGGGTTTTTAATAACTTTAGAAAAGAAAATGTTCCCAGTTTATTTAACATTCATATACACTTTTTAGTCCCTAATAGACCCCATTTTCACTAACCACCTGTAATTTACCTGTAATTTTTTTATACTTTTTTCATACGATAGTATTAGTGAGGATTACTATAATTGATATCTTATACACGATTATTATCAAATTTTCTTGGTATAAGAAAACTATGAACGAGTTATAAAACGAAACAACGAAAGGAATTATTATGACTAAACTATTAAGTAAGACTGGACGTTTTGTCCAGTATGGTCAAATTGCAATATCTGCAGTTATATTATTTATTAGAGTTACAGATGTTTTTATTGATAAAGAAAATAAAACAGAAGAACTAAAAGTAAATGACTCAGTCGAGGAGTAATATTAAAAAGCTTCCCGCGAAAGAAAAGCACGAAGTGATTGATGTTTCAATGAAACATGTTATTTTTGGTTTTTCAATACTTTTTGCTGGCGTGTTTATCACGGGTACTTCTGTAATTGCAATACGGGATTATTCAAGATACCGTCGGCAGAAAGCATTACTGGATACCACAATGCAATTAGTTAATATTTTAAAAGGAAAGGATGAAGATGGAAAAACTTGAAAATGGTGATATTTTAATTGACCATGTCAGTATTGATATCGCCAAAGAAGCATTTTGGATGGTTGGAGCTGTATATGTTACCACGCGTTTAATTCATTTTATTCTCTCACCAGGGAGATAAATTGGAAGATAAAATACTTCCTATAAATTATTCACCAAATTCAATTGTGAAAATTGCAAGTATCATTTCAAATGCAGTTATGCTTGCAGCAAATACATACCTTCTAGCGAGTAATATTAAAAATAGTATTAATAGCAGAAGGCAATCTCGTATCAGTGAAAACCTTCAACTGACTGCAGATGTTTCATCTGCTGTTGGAGGTATAGTAAAAGTGATAACAGATGTATCAGAGAAAAACGATGCCCAGAGCACTACGGACCTATGACGGTGACGATCGAAGATATATAGATAATAATCTTTTCTGCTCATGGTGTGGAAACACGAATACATTCAACATAGACTTAAACTTTGACCATATCATCACATTAAAAAATGGACAACTTGAGATCTCTTTGTGTAAAATAAATACAAATAGAACCCTTAATGTCATCAAAGAAAATATGGATGATTTGGTTGAGAAGTGCTATGATGGAGAAGATAAAACATTCTATTGTGCCAATTGTGATGGGATAGACACCCTTGATTATCATAAAAATGTAATTGAATCTTGTTACCATACGGCCTGTTTAGGATGTTTCTATTGTCAAAACTATATCGATAAAACTGAACTTCTTGAGATATGTAGAGAATGTATTACTGAGAACAATGGCAAGGTAGATAATGAGTTTTGTGACACAATGTGCCCAGCCAGTGATTTTGGACTTCGAGAAATACATCGTCATTATGATATAACACTTCATGAGATTAAGACCGATTTGGGATATTAAATTCCCGTCTGCTAATTTGAAAACTGCTAGCAGAAAACAACCACCAACAAGGGGGAGATAATTTATCTTCCCCTTTTTCTTTAAAAGGAGATATATGCACCTTGTATGTAATGCCTGTTTTAATTATTCATACTTCACAACATCCGTAGAACTTGTTAGAGAAATCAAAATTGATAATGGTAACATTGTTATTGAAGACTCTTTATGTCAGGACTTTAATTTCTCAGCAACGGCCTTTAGACATCTGCTTCAAGATATTATTAATTATGTTAAAAGAGTAGATTTTGATGCAATGGATTACAATGAAGACAGCCATTGTTTTGAGAACAAATATATTTCCTGCTCTGAATGTGAGGGTAAAATGGTTACGGTACCACAGAGGAAAATAAAGATAGTTAAGCCTGAGAGTTTAGGTGAAGAAATAATTGAAAATAGAAAAGAACTTTTAAATTTAAGGAGACGAAAAAATGGACATCTATTGCCAATCTTGCAAAAACACAAATAAACGGTTCTTATTACCCATTTGGAATAAGACTACATTTAAAATTGAAACAGACGGTGATATAAAATTACTTCATCTTTCACCACTCGAATCACTGGAAGATAAAATAGCAGATAACCATGTAAAAAAAGATATCATCTGCAGAGGCTGTAGTTCAAATGATATCAAAATCATCTTAAATGAATACGAAGATGACGATGAGAGGAATGCGTTAAATGGACTATAAAGATTTGATAACTGAAAAAATAAAAGATGAAGTAAATAGCTGGATAAATAAACTAAAGGAAGAATATCCAAAACTGGGATTAACCCGGCAATGGAAAGTCCATCATACAAATGGCTTTACCCCCGGAGTAATTACACTTCCTGTTATTACAGGGTCTAAGAAAGGAAATTATTTAATTTCTGAAGTGACCTTTCAGGTACCCTCAACCTTAGAGCTTGATATAGCAGCGATAGAACTCACCCATAAAAATGAGCCTTATAAAGAATTTAAAAAAGAAGCACTTCATAAACCAATTAGCGAGCCATTAAATATTCTAAATGAAATGATTATAAGTGTAAACCACTTTCTGCACGGTTTGAATGTTTCTGAAAGTCCACCGCAAAGACCTCTTTTTTCTCCTTCCGCGATACAGACGGTAGGCTCACAATTAAAGGTTAAACCTTTAGAGCCTACGGTCTCTTTTCAAAGCAATGAAAATGTTGGATTTATCATACAGGAAATAAAGAAGATTGACAATCTTCCATTATGGCTTTCCAATATAACATCCATGGAAGTAAAGCAGGGATTAACTCAGAAAATCGCTGAAGGTTATCTGAACTATCGAAACAAGGGTAATCAAATAACACTACCAGGGTTTTTAAAGATGTATGAAGAATATTTGAAAAAAGAGAATAAACTAAAAGATTACTGCAAGTACAAAAATAAAGCGGTCGTATTAGACAGTAGAGGTTTTTGTACCGAGAGCTATTGCAGTAAAAAACCATTTAACAGTGTATGTACGCATAGCACGTTAAAGTTTGGAAAATAAAGGAGACGCATGAAAAGTAAACTAATAATCCATACACCTGAAAAAATAGGTGAAGAGATTGATGATTTTAAACTTGATTCATTTGAAGACGGCAATAACTTCACATCATCTCGAATTAAACTTACTCGTGATATAGATACGGATACACCCACGCTTTGGTATTCACAAGAGCTTATCCGAAATCATAAATGCCCAACAGATGAATTTGGTTCAAGACAAATCTTAAAGCCTTTTACTTCCAGTAATATGGAGGCGAGCGTCGATGAGACTCTTACCAATAAGTTCAAAGATACGGTATTAGGCTTTAAGAAAACAGTATCTGATTATGCTCCACTGACTGATATAAACTCAAATAGCATGAAGCTATTTATTGATGAAGACACGGCTCAGTTTATGGATGATGTGGGAGTGAACATTGAAGGGCTTGATGATGACTTTACTGAAATGGAAAGTGTATCCGCTTCTGCATTTATGGAAGATGTATCAAAGGATGCTACTAAAATAAAAGAAGAGCTTTCCTTTATTGAATCACGGTTTGAAAAGATAAAAGAATCAATTGCATATGAGTTTGAAAAGTATCAAAATCCACACAATATGTCAGAGATTGAATTTACACAGAGAATGACACAGGAGAATATACCTCAGAAATATATTCAAGAATACTTGTCATTAAATGAACAGTTAAAACAGCTAAAACATAAACTCGGGATTGTGGAAAGAGAAGTATATTCTGAAACATCCAGGTTTATTAAACTACCCCAATACATAGAGGAGAAAACAGATGGAATATTTTGAGAAGTCACTTCCGTCGTTATGGTTTGATATATATAAAGTCGTACTTGATGAGAATGAAAGATTAAATGGCTCTGCCATGGACGCTTCCGCTTTATCAACAATTACCACTTCTATATTTATTTCTGTAACACAGCGAAATAAACATCAAAAACCCGGAATCTTTAATCGGTTCCAAAGTGAAGTCATAAAACTTGTTGCCAGAGTTAAAGATAGAGGCACACAGGAGAGTATTTATAAATCACTTAAAATCATGGTAAAGGATAAGATATGAATATGTTATCAAAAGTATCAGATGAACAAATATCTGATGAATACCGCAAACGCTTTGAGTTAAAAAAAGGCGATTTTATAAAAGGAGGATACGATGCTGCAAAGCATTTTAATTCTAAAATAGGTAAACGCTTAGATAAGGAGCTATTTGGAGCGATATTCTTAAATGGCAGAAATCAGGTTATTACAACTGAAATTTTGTTTGAAGGGTCTGTGACCCAAACAGCAGTATATCCCAGAGAAATAATTAAAAGAATATTAGAACTGGATGCTGCTGCAATTATCATTGGTCATAATCACCCTTCAGGTAATCTTAATCCTTCAAATAATGATTTATCCATTACCAAGAAGATTAAAAAAGCGTGTGAATTAATAGATTGCTGTTTACATGATCATTTAATTGTTGTTCAAAATGGAGAATTTACTTCATTTGTTGATAGAGGATTGTTGTAATGCCAATATTCAGATTTAAATGTGAGCAATGTGAGCATGAAAAAGAAGTGCTATGTAATTTTAGGTCTCAAGAAAGTATCGAATGTAAATACTGCAAAGGGTTTAGGATGACAAAGCAAATAGGTACTCCTGCTTTTCGATTAAAAGGTCGTGGATTTTATATCAATGACTATCCCAAAGGAAAGTAACAATAAAAAGAGGTCAGAATATTGATCTCTTTTTTTAGTTTATATATCATTTTGAAAAACTTAAATTTTATTAATAGAAATTTAGTAGGTAGTGTACAATTTGCTCATACTCATGTACCCTTTCTCCGGTTACATTTTTATAAGTCAATGTGTGTTGTGTCTAGCGTTTTGGTATTAGGAGCAGAAATGTTTTAAATTA
>JACNKR010000030.1 GCA_014381925.1 Fidelibacterota bacterium
GTGGAATACGAAAAAAGTCGTATTATTACCACTTGAAAGAATGCGAATTTAGATTTAATTATAGGCATGACAATATCTATCATATTTTATTAAAAATCTTTCTAAATAACCCTCTTAACTAGTCTTGACCCTTTAATATTAATGGATTTGAAGGTGATATGTTAATTGGTGAAGACATGGCATTTTCATTTAAAATGGCTATGAATTTTTCTATTTATTTTTTACCTGTAATTGTTGCTGAAACCTATAGACATTCAGAATCTACCCTTGTAAGATATAAAAAAGAAAATTCTGATTTAAATTATTATTATGACCAACACAAGCGTTTTTATCTCCCCTATATTTATAATAATGATCTTTTCTTGGTTTCAAAAAAATTAAAGATCATTTATCAATACTGTATAAAAGGATTAATAAAACAATCCCGCATGTATAATTATTCATTTTTTTACGATAAAATATATACATAAAGAATTGAAATATCTCAATAAATTTGGATTATCATTTTGTTATTTCCCATTTATCTTAATTGCATCATTTTCTAATCAATATTTATATAGAATCATTATAAAAATATTTACTAAAATTAAATCATATAATAACTAATTACTATAAAATAAATAAATTCAAAAGTATATGTTTAAAATCTATATTAAGACACGAATGATTATTAGGCATTAACCTATTCCATATATTTTTCTTTAAATGTAAAATTAATTATATCAATAATAATCTAAAATATCATGAGTACTATTTCAAATCCCATTATTCCAATTAAACAAGAATTCTATGATATATGCACGAATAAAATTGTAAATTGGGATACCAATTCAAATAATTATTTAGATCTCAAGGCCTTAGCTTCATTTTGTTCATTAGGCTTCATGCTGGATGATGATACATTCTCAAAGAGAATTAAGGTTTGTAAGCCAGCAACTGATTATCAATTAGATGAAAATAAAAATATCAATGGTATAAACAAAAAATGGGAGTGGCACTATAAACCAACTGAAAGGTCTTTTAAGAATACCCTAAATGATTTTAAAGAATTATTTAGCACAATCATAAAAACTGAAACGATTAATAAAAGTATTTTATTACCCATCTCTGGAGGTTTAGATAGCAGAACCTTATTTGTTCCAATCTCAGATCGAAAAAACGTAGTATTGGCTTCCTATGATTTCGAAGGTGGATTTCATGAGTCAGAAACAGGAAAGATTTTATCAAAACAATTTAATATTCCTTATTATGCGCAAAAAATTCAGAGGGGATATTTGTGGCAGAAGTTGGATGAAATTTCCCACCTAAATAATTGTATGACTGATTTTAATCATCCTAGGCAGGTTGATGCTATCCCTCATTGGAAAGGATTGGCAGATGTGATTTTATTGGGGCATTGGGGAGATGTGCTTTTTGATAAACACACCGAATCTGATAAAATAAATTATGATTATCAGTTAATTCATCTAAAAAACAATATTTTGAAATCTGGCGGTTGTGAACTTGCTGATGATTTATGGAGAATATGGAGTCTTGAAGGCACATTTGATGCTTATATGATGGAAAGACTTGACAAATTGTATAGTGAAATAGATATCGATCACCCTAGTGCTAGGATACGTGCCTTCAAATCTCTGTATTGGGCGCCAAGATGGACCAGTATTAATTTATCTTTATTCAATCAGGTAGGTGAGATTGTGATTCCTTATTACAGTGATGAAATGTGCAAGTTTATTTGTACTGTTCCAGAAAGACACTTGGCAGATCGAAAAATACAGATAGAGTATGTTAAAAAACAATGTCATGAAGCTGCTCGAATTCCTTGGCAGAAGTATTATCCATTGAATTTATATAATTATCAGCGTTTTAACCATCCGCATTATTATCTTGTGAGGGCAGTTAGAAAAGCGAAGAGAATTCTAGGACAATATTTTTCTAAATCCCCTGATCTTATAACCAGAAATTGGGAATTGCAGTTCCTTGGTAAGCAGAATATTTTTGAGCTGAAAAAAAATCTGTTGGAAAGAAAAGAAATCAATAAACTCATTCCCCAGAATTTAATCAGAAAATACTTGGACAAGTTTCAGGTAAACCCGGTGAAATATGCTCATCCTATAAGTATGCTCTTAACACTGGCTGTTTTTTCAGATAGGCATTATCAGGAATGAAAATTGGTATTTATACGGGGACAATTCCTCCCCCGGTATTTATTAATAACCTGATAAATGGACTAGCAAATAAAAATGATACAGTTATTGTGTATGGAAAAGTATCAGAAAGGAATTATAAATTCTCAAGTTCCGCTGTTGTTCAAAGAAAAGTTCCTATTACAAAACTTGGAATTTTGCTATATTCAATCTATACCCTTTCTAAGCTGATTATCATGCAACCACAATTTTGTGTTAAAATAGTTAAATTAGTTATGCAAAATTCAACGAATTGGATACAATTTTTTAAAAGATCCTGTAAGGTATTGCCACCATTTTTAGATAATCTGGATATCTTTCATATTCAGTGGGCAAAATCTTTGGTTAATTATCCGGAGTTTATTGAATTGCTTACCTGTCCCGTAGTATTAAGTTTACGGGGAGCTCATATTAATTACTCACCTCTTAGCGATAAGAAGCTTTCACAAGGATATATGAAATATTTTCCCGATATCGCGGGGTTTCATGCAGTTTCAATGGCTATTGCGAGAGAAGCAGAAAAATATGGTGCAGTATCCAAAAAAATTAAAGTAATTCCTCCAGCTGTAAAAATAGATTTAATTAAAAAAATCTTTTTTCAAAACCATACCTATAAGAATGATGAACTGAAAATAATTTCTGTTGGACGATGCCATTGGAAAAAAGGATTCACCTTTGCTTTAGATGCAATGGCTATTTTGAAGAAAAAAGTTTCTAACTTTCAATATACAATAATTGCTGGAGGAAAGGATGAAGAAAACCTTCTTTTTCAGATTCACGATCTTGGTTTATCAGAGAATGTTACTTTTATTAATGGATTGCCTCATCAAAGAGTGATAAAAAAGATTTCAGAATCTAACATTTTCCTTTTACCCAGCGTTGAAGAGGGTATTTCCAATGCGGTTTTAGAAGCCATGGCATTGGGAATACATGTTATCTCTACCAATTGTGGCGGAATGGCTGAAGTTATTGAAAATAAAATTAACGGCTTCTTAGTAGAAGTAAGGGAGCCATTACAAATATCTACAGCTATACAATCATTTATTAATTCATCAAATAATGAAAAAATGGAATTGGTAAACCATGCTCAGAAAACTATTAGGGAAAATCATCTGCTTAACAGACAAATAAATGAGATGGTAACACTTTATTCAAGCACAATAAATGGTATTGGAGTAGATAAAAATTAAAACTACAAAAGATAATCCGGATGCATTTACAAAAATACCCTCAAAAGATTTGGTTAGTATTGTTAAGAAATTTGTAAAAAAAATATTGAATGGTGAATATAATTCTGGGATATACTTAATAATTGCTGAAATTTAAAACTATTTAAATCAAAATAAAACCAAGCCTCATTATTTTTGTAATCTTTGTAAAAAAGAATCATCTTATTTTTACCATACGTCAAATGAAAAAAGAATATTGAAGAATTCCATTTGCCCAAGTTGTAGTAGCAGAAAACGGCATAGAGGATTATTTGAATTATATAAAGATATTTTATCTAAACTGGATACACCAAAAATTTTACACTTTGCTCCAGAACCAGTATTTTATGGTTTATTTAATCCGTATCAATATTACACTGCAGACTTGGAATTAACTGATGTTGATATTCAGTTAGACATCGAAAATATTAATTATAGTTCAGAATCATTTGATTTGATTTTGTGTAATCATGTTCTGGAGCATGTCTCAAATGATAATATGGCACTCTGTGAATTGCAACGTATATTGAAGCCATCAGGTATTGCAATAATAACCGTACCCGGAAATTGGAATAGAGAAGAAACCATTGAATACAATCAACCTGATTCGAATGGCCATCAAAGAGAATACGGTTTAAATTTCTTATCTATTTTAAATGAAATCTTTTCCCGCATTGAATCAATTGATTTATTTAAATATAATCAGTATCACCACCTGTCATTAGGATTAACCCCTCAACATGATTTAGCTTTATTATGTCACAAAAATTGAATATTGGCTTTATATTGCCAGCATCACCAGCATATTCTGAAACATTTATTATTAACAAATTAAATGGCTTGATACAAAGTGGTTTTCATGTATCATTATTTGTTGGGGGGCGGAAAAAAACCAATGAAATACCTAAGTCAATTCCCGTTTATTTTCAAGTGGATATTAATTATAGGCTACAATTGTTTTATACCTTTATTGCAATATTTATATTACATCCCATTCGATTTTGGCGATTAGTATTATTAGAAAGAGCCTCTAATCGAGAATGGGATGATGTATTCAAACATCTCATCCTAAATGCTCATATACTTGGGAAATCTTTAGATTGGATTCATTTTGGATTTGCAACAATGGGGATAGGGAGGGAAAATTTAGCGAGTGCCATGAATGCAAAATCAGCGGTTAGTTTCAGGGGATATGATATCGGATTATATCCTCACCAACATCCTGATTGCTATAACCTATTATGGGGAACTATTGATAAAGTGCATACAATTTCAGACGATTTATACCAACGGGCATTAAATTTAGGACTTAACTCAAAAACTCCATTTGAAAAAATAACACCTGCTATCAATACAGAGTTTTTTAATTCAATTATTCAAGAAGATTTACATAATCCCCTCAGGATACTAACAGTTGGAAGACTTGCATGGAAAAAAGGATTTGAATATTGTCTTAAATCCTTGCAGTTACTAAAAATTGCAGGAATTAAATTTGAATATCGAATCGTTGGCGAAGGAGAATATAAAGAAGCAATAATGTATGCATTGCACCAGCTTAATTTGACCAAAAATGTTTTGTTAACGGGGAAAAAATCTCCCGATATAGTAAAACAAGAATTGGAGTGGGCTGATATTTATATTCAACCCAGTATTCAGGAAGGGTTTTGTAATGCTGTTCTAGAAGCACAAGCGATGGGTATACTTTGTATTGTTACGAATGCAGAAGGGTTATCGGAAAATGTGTTAGATGGAAAAACCGGTTGGGTAGTTGAAAAACGAAATCCAATAGCCATATATGAACGAATAATTAATATTATTGGGTCTGAAAATATAGAGTTAAATGAAATCAGAAAAAATGCAGTAAACAGGGTAGATAATAAATTCAATATAGAAAAACAAAATAAATTGTTTAAGAATTTCTATTTATATTAGATGAAGAATAAAAAGTAATGACCTCAATATTT
Organism: Fidelibacterota bacterium; assembly: GCA_014381925.1. Lineage (GTDB taxonomy): Bacteria > Fidelibacterota > Marinisomatia > SCGC-AAA003-L08. The sequence goes on from JACNKR010000030.1 coordinate 5,359, forward strand.
AGTTTAAACAAAACCGATAATTTAAAAACAGCTTTCACAGAATTTAATTATAAGGTATTTAAAAATAAAATAAAAAACAACAATGTTGAACTTATATTTAAAACCTACTGAAGTAAATTCATTTAATAAAAGGTTTTTGGTTGATTTATTAAAACCTCTATTTTCTGTAAAAATTTTAGAAAAATATGGTATTAATAAAGAATATTTGACAATTGTAAAAAAGCCAGTAGACTCAGATTTTTATATTATCCCGTTTAGTTGGAATTATTACTGTAAATTTAATAAAAAGACTCAAGCTATTGATATTATTAAAGAATCTGCCAAATTTAATAAAAAAGTAATCATTTGGGTTAGTGGCGATTATTTTATCAAGTTACCACAATATGATAATATCTTAGCAATGTACCATAGTCTCTATCGTTCTAGGACGCATGGTGATAAAATTTCCTTACCCTCAATCATTAATGACCCATTGAAATCCATGAGATTAGATAGTATACAAATTAGGTCTAATACCGAAATACCATCAGTAGGATTTTGTAGCCAGATTGATAGGAGTTTATTCATTACAATTATTAAAATAGTTAGAAACTGTTGGTATAATATCCTATTTTTCTTACGCTTATCATCCGTATACTCTGGACCTAAATACCCACCTACAACATTACGAAAGAATATTTTGGATAATATTGAAAAAAATGAATTAATCAATTCAATAATTATTAGAAGAAATAAATATAAGGGAGGGAAAGTTAAAGATTTAACCTATCAAAATAGAGTAAAAGAAGAATATTACCAAAATATATGTAAAACGGATTATACCATATGTATTCGGGGTACGGGGAACTTTTCTACGCGATTTTATGAGACCCTGGCATTGGGTCGGATACCAATTTTTGTAAATACGGATTGTATTCTGCCATTTGAATATAAAATTAATTGGAAGGAACATGTAGTTTGGGTAGAGGAAAATGAAAGGTCCGAAATGGGTAAAAAAATATCAGACTTCCATAATTGTTTAAATAATAAAACTTTTCACCAATTACAATTAAATAATCGTTTACTTTGGGAAAATCATTTTAGTTTCTCAGGATTTATTAACAAATTTGTTTCCCATTTAAATCAACAATTAAATTCGTGAAATTTACAAAAATTATTCAAAGAATTTCCAGTTTGCTACGATTGATAAAAACCCATCCTCTTACTAAGGGTGAAAAATTATCAGCTTTTATTAGATATTTTACCTTTCACTTTATATATGAAGATGGGGAAGAAATTGCAATTCCATTTAGTAAAGGTCACCTAATCATTTCAAAAGGGGAAGGTTCCCAGGCGCATTATTTTACTTTTTTGGAAGATTATGAAGAAATGGTATTTTTATTACATTGTTTAAGATCAAAAGACCAATTCATTGATGTAGGAGCTAATATTGGTGCCTATTCAATTCTAGTAGCATCACAAATTGGATGTAAGACCATTGCATTTGAACCATTGGAAAAAAATTATAATATTTTACAGGCAAATCTCCATTTAAATAATTTACAAGAACTTATTGAACTTCATAATTTTGCATTAGGGGAAAAAAATGAAATAAAGACAATTGGGACTAAAGGTGCATTAACCTATATTACCAACAATCAAGCACTTGAATTACAAAAGGTTGAAATTCATAGGCTTGATGACTTTGTTAAATGTGCCCAAATTATTAAAATTGATGTGGAAGGATTTGAAGAATTTGTACTTAGGGGTGCAACACAGGTTTTAAACCATCCTGATACAAATGCTGTAATCCTTGAACTTGCAGGATATAATCGATTTAATTCATCAAATGCTATAATTCATGAATTTATGATCAAAAACCAATATTTCCCCGTACAATATTTTCCTGATACAAGAGAAATAAAAAAATTAGAATCCTTCCGAACAGATCAATTTAATACAATTTATATTAAAAACATGAAATTAGTGAAAAAACGAATCATTGACTCACCTCAATACAAAATTGGGTCCCACTGGGTTTAAAAGTGGTAGCACCCCTGAAATACTTTCATTTTAACTTATTGAAATATATTAAACCTATTTGGTATTTTCATCTCAAACCATTTGAATTACGGAATTTAGTGTGGTTTGATTATGATCAATTATCCAAGGAAGAAAAAAAGGTTATTACTTATGATAACAAGTATTCAAACCGGGAAATAAGCAATTGGGACGCATCTTATCAAGCACTCATGAGAGGTAAAATTAAACAAGCCAAGAATAATACCCAAGCTGAAGTAGTTAAATTGATCCCCACGGATATTTATCGTTTTATCAGAAAATACTATAAGAATATTTGGCTGTACTTCACCTTAATTCAAAGATTGTTTACTTTATCAAACCCAATTAATGAAATCAAAGGAATTTGGCAGACCCGTAATGTTAAAAAAATTGATCTTTTTAAAACCTTTTATGAATATGACAAATACCTTGACTTTGATTCTTCACTATTAAGTACAAATCCATTTATTAGTATAATTATTCCAACTTTTAATCGATACGAATCATTAAGAAAAATTTTGATAGATTTACAAAATCAGAGTCATAATAATTTTGAAGTAATTGTAATTGATCAAAGTAATCCCTTTAAGAGGGAATTTTACAATAATTTTAATCTTCGGTTCAATATCATTAGGCAGGAAAAACCTGCATTATGGAAAGCTCGGAACAGCGGTATTAAATCAGCAGGATCTGAATTATTACTGTTTTTGGATGATGATTCCAGCATTGAACCGAATTGGGTTTCAGAACATATAAAATGTATAGATTATTTTTGTGCAGATATTTCATCTGGAGTATCACTTTCTGTAGTCGGTGATAAAATACCGGAAAACTATTCATATTTTCGATTTGCTGATCAGCTAGATACGGGCAATGTACTAATTAAAAGAGCAGTATTTGAAAAATGTGGTTTATTCGATGAACAGTTTGAAAAAATGAGAATGGGTGATGGTGAATTTGGTGTTCGAGCATATTTAAATGGTTTTAAGTCGATCTCAAATCCAAATGCAAGTAGGATGCATTTTAAACATTTTGATGGAGGGTTAAGAGAATTAGGCACATGGGATGCTTTTAGATCTACAAAAATATTTCAACCAAAACCTGCTCCAAGCGTACTATATTATTGGAGAAAATACTGGGGTAATGAAGCTGCATTAATATCCAGTATAATGATATTACCAACATCCTTTTCACCTTATAAGAAAAAAGGAAAAAATTTAGGAAAGTTATCGAGTTTCATATTTTTTCTTGTTTGTCTACCATTTGTATATATTTTGTATTTTCTGGCTTGGAATAAATCTTCAATTATGCTTACCGAAGGTGCTATTATTGACCGTTTAACTGTTAAGAATATTAAAACTTAAATAAATTGTCTACTATAAAAAATATTTTATTGATTTCTACTGAATTTCCTCCGGGACCAGGTGGCATTGGTAACCACGCCTGGAATATTGCGCTTCAACTTGACAAACAATTTTCTATAGATGTGTTGACAATCTCTGATTATGCAACGAAGAAAGAATGTATAGAATTTGATAAGAAAGAAAGATTTATTATTCACAGATTTGAAAGGTATTACCTACCACCTTTAACCTATCTGGTACGAATAATTCAAATCATCAAACATCTAACACGACTTGAATATTCACACTGCATTTTATCGGGTCATTTTTCTTTACTAATGTCTACAATAATAAAAAGTATAAAAAAAAATATAAAATTGATTGGAATTTTTCATGGTGATGAATTATTACATACTAATAATATAATGAAAAAAATGGTTCATTTTAGTTTGGCAAAACTTGATGTTATGATATCTGTTTCAAAATATACTGATAGTTTCCTCCCTGACAAATTTGCTAAATACGAAAAGAAATTCATTATTTCAAATGGAGTAAATCTTAAGCAATTTGATAATTCTAATAAAAAAGCAATAAATGTAAAATTAAAAGGGAGTCCTCGATTATTAACTGTAGGAAGCATAACAGATCGCAAAGGGCAAATTAATTTAATAAATGCATTACCTAAGTTAATAAAGGAATACCCTTTAATACATTACCATTGTGTAGGGTTGCCCTTAGAAAGTAATAGATTAAAAGCGAAAGCAATTGAATTAAATGTCATGAATTATATAACAATTCATGGTTTTATTCCCAATCACGAATTAAGCAGTATATTCAACCAAACTGATGTATTAATTATGTTAAGCCAAAGCAACCTGAAATTATGTGCTGAGGGATTTGGTATAGCAATCCTAGAAGCAAATGTTTTTGGGGTTCCTGCATTGGGGTCGAAAAATACCGGCATTGAAGATGCAATTGTCCACAAAACTACAGGCATATTAATTAATCCATACTCAATTGATGAAATCACCCAAGGTATCAAAGATATTATTGAAAATAGGAAAAAACTATCGAAAAATGCTATAACCTGGGCACATGAACATAGCTGGGAAAACATTTCGGTAAAATATATAGAGGCCATTAGTTGTGCCTAATCTATTAATCATTTCCCATACTGAACATTTTCAAACTGATAAAGGTATTGTTGTTGGATGGGAGCCAACGATTCGAGAAATTAATTCTCTAAATAGCCTTTTCGATAAGATTTATCATATAGCACCCATGTATAATGCCAAACCACATGGGGCAAATGGTAATTATGAAAAAAATATCATTTTTATCCCCATAAAACCAGCGGGTGGGAATAAAATCATTGATAAATTAAAAATTTTATTTTTTATCCCTAATAATTTACTTACTATAATTAAAATGATCAACAAAGTGGATTGGATTCATTTTAGATCACCCACAAATTTGGGTTTATATGTGCTTCCACTTTTATCTCTTTTAAGGAAAAAAAAGAAATGGGTAAAATATGCCGGCAATTGGAAACAAAAGGATATCCCAGTTTCATATGCCCTACAACGCTGGTGGTTGAAAAATAATTTTCAACATTCAATCGTTACTATTAATGGTATCTGGAAAAAACAGCCTAAACATTTAGTATCGTTTTTTAATCCATGCATAAATGATGATGAACTAAAAGAAGCTAACCGTATTGGGTATGCTAAATTTTTTAAATTTCCAATTAATATATGTTTTGTTGGAAGGTTAGATCAAAATAAAGGATACCTAAGATTAATCAAGGTATTGGAGACTATATCGTCCTTAACCTGGATAGGTAAAATTAATTTTGTAGGTGGTTCTGAAGACGATCATATTCCCAAAATGAATATTGAAATTAATAAAATTAATTTTTGTGGTTGGTTAAATAGAGAAAAATTGAATAATATTTATAAGAAATCACATTTTATTATACTTCCAACAAAATCAGAGGGCTTTCCTAAAGTCTTAGCAGAAGCAGGTGCATATGGATGCATTCCAATCGTATCGGACTTATCTCCTGTAAATCAATTAATCATAAATGATCACAATGGATTTCTTTTATTTGATCTAAATATAGATTCAATTAAAGATTGTTTGCTTCAAATCCCAGTTAAGAAGGGCCTCTTAAAAGAGATGTCAAAAAACATAATCGAGTTATCAAATAAATTTACTTACAGAAAGTATACAGAAGCAATCAATCGGGTTATAGTAAATGCTTAATATTTCAGATAAAACAAAAATTTATTTAATTCTATTTCATGTTATGTTGGGATTTATTTTGAGCAATTACAGATTTATTTCTACCTATTATGGTTTAGGGATTATATTAATTGGAACATATTTAATTTTAATTTATCCAGATCCAAAAGGGCATCTTCCAATATTATATTCTTGTTATATAATGGGAGTAGAAGTGTTATTAAGAATGGGTAGATCTACCTTATTTTGGGAGTTTGGAAAATATGCAATTATTTATTTTATCTTTTTAGGAATTATTCGAAAGTCAAAGGAAATAAATATTAATGTTTCTATATTATTTTATTTTCTGCTTCTTTCTTTATCAATAATTCTAGTACCTTTCAATTCATTTTCGCAGTGGAGACAGGATATAGCATTTAATTTATCTGGTCCAGCTATCTTGATGGTTTCTTCCATTTATTTTTTTAATACCAGAATTAACAGGAAAGAATTACTTAATATATTATCATTTTCAATTTATCCCATAATATCTATGTCAGTATTTGTATATTTAAAAATGCCAGACATTCATTCGTACAATTTTTTACCATATTCTAATCCAATTACAAGTGGCGGTTATGGTCCAAATCAGGTATCAACAATTTTTGGGTTAGGAGTTGCAATTTTAGTTCTTAGCCAAATACTTCGTTGTAAAATTTATGGAGAAAAGGTTATTGATTTATCGATTTTAATTTTATTTTTCGGTTTGGGTTTGATGACCTTTTCTAGGGGAGGAATTTTGGCAGCAGTTATTACTATTTCTTTAACAATGATTTATCAACTATTTCATGATCAAAAAAGAGTCTTAATATTTATTAAAGGTTTTGGAATTTTATCTATAGTTGTTTTTTCATGGTTTGTAATTGCAGAAATAACTAATGGTGTTATTAATAAACGATATGGATTAGGGAATGTATCCTATACAGAAAAAATGTTGAATGATTTAACAGGGAGAACAGAATTATATAAATTAGACCTATTAATATTTTCAGATAATATATTTACAGGGATAGGTCCTGGACAGGCAAATCACAAGCGAGTGGATTATGGTTATGGCAGAACAGCAGCAGCTCATACTGAATATTCAAGAATGCTTGCTGAACATGGCTTTCCGGGCTTGGCGTCTTTAATTATTCTATTGGGTTTTCCATTTTATTTTTTTAAATCTTCTAATAGTCCTCCAACAAAGCTAATTATTATTTTTTTTAGTATTTTGACAATACTTACAATGTTTCACTCTGCCATGAGGGTTTCTATGCCAGCCTTAATGTATGGGATTATTTTCGCCAATTTTGAAGATTAATAACGCAATAATTATCCACGGACCAGGGAGAAGTGGTACTACTTTGTTGAGTAATCTATTGTCATTATATTCAGGATTTTATTGGATATCTGGTTATAATAATAAATTCCCAGCATTTCCTAGTTTATCAATCTTTAATAATCTTCTTAAATACCAAAGTTTTGAAAAATATACTAGGAATAAAAAGAAATTTCCCAGACCTGCGGAGGCTTATGATTTTTGGAATTATTATATACCCAATTTTAACGACTCAAATTTAACAATAAGTAATATTGATTATGAAAAAGTTAATAAATGTAGAGAAACAATTACAAAAATAGGTAATAGGATGAATGGAAAAAGATTTATTACAAAAATTACAGGATACTCAAGATTTACTATTTTAAATGAACTATTTTCAAACCCATCAATTATTTGGATCGAACGTGATCCCAGAATTGTTGTAATGTCCTATTATAAACAGAAGTGGTTTTATAAAAAGAATGAAGAGATTTTTAACAAAACTTCCAATAGGGAATTACTGGAGATCTATGTCGAAAAATATCTATCATTTTATAAAGATAAAAAAAAATTAACTAAATTTAATTTTACCCAGATATTGTATGAAGATTTAATTCAAGATCGAAAAAAAGTTTTTTGTAACATATTTAGTCAAATAGGAGAAAAAATAAACCCTAAATTTCAAAAAACTATGGATTCTTGGGAGGTAAGGCAAAATTTAAATAATAATTATAATAATTTTTTAGATAAGGATGAATTAGATTTCCTAAACCAATCATTAAAAAAACCAATAATCGAAATGGGCTATACATTTAATAAATCTTAAGGTAGATGCGTAAACGATGATATTATATTTTGGAAATAAATTATCTATTCATGGATTTACTCCTACAATGATAGAATTACTTTTACCTGAATTTAAAAAACAGTATAAAATAATTTCTGCTTCTTCAAAATTAAATACGGTTATTCGGTTATTTGATATGCTATTGGTATTTTTCAAAAATATCAATAATGCTAAATTGATTTTGATTGATACTTACAGCACTAATGCCTTTTATTATACTTATATCATTGCAAAATTATCTTCAATATATTCCAAGCCCTATTGTCCGATTTTACATGGAGGTGCCTTACCTAATAGATTAGCTTCCTCCCCAAAATTATCCAGATTTATATTTGGAAAATCGTTCATTAATATTTCTCCATCTATTTATTTAAAGCAGATATTTGAGAGGGAGGGTTTTAAAATCCAGCATATTCCTAATTTTATTGAAATATCAAATTATCCTATGAAATCTCGAAAGAAAATTCGTCCAAAATTATTATGGGTAAGAGCATATCATAAAATATATAATCCCCTTTTAGCAATATATATCCTGGAAAAACTTATGGTAAAATGGAATGATGCAGAATTATGTATGGTAGGACCCGATAAAGATGGCTCTTTAAATTCAATAATCCTTCTTGCAAATCAATTGGGTGTGAAAGACAATTTGTATATTCATGGAAAACTGGAAAAAGAAGATTGGATTACACTCTCTCAGAAATACGATATTTTCTTAAATACCTCTCAATTTGATAATCAGCCAGTTAGTTTGATGGAGGCAATGGCTTTAGGGCTTCCTATAATCACAACAAATGTAGGTGGGATTTCTTCTCTAATTAATAATAAATCAACTGGAATACTGGTCAATTCAAATGATCCTGATGAATTTGTCATTGCAATAAATGAATTGATTTCCGGTGAGATTAATGGATTAAATCTTGCTAAAAATGCACGCATTGAGATTCATAATTATGATAAAGCTAAGATAATTAATAAATGGGTTGATTTTATAGATAGTACAATTAAATGAATAAGTATTTACGCAGTTTTTATTATTATTCCCCCTATTTCGTTAAATGTCTAATGGCGACAACGGAGGGGTATCGATTAAAAAAATGGAGATATTCTAATAAAACTGAAGAATTAATTAATAACTATTATGAAAGAGAAACTTGGAGTAAAAATGATTGGCAGAAATGGATTCAGAATCAATTAGACGAATCCTTAAATAATGCAAAAAAGTTTGTACCATTCTACCAAGAATATTGGAAAAATAAAACCGAATCTTACGAAATATTAGCAAATTGGCCAATTATCACAAAACAGGATATAATAAGTTCTCCGGAAGCATTTATTGATACTCGATTTAATAAATCTGATTTGTATCGAGATCATACCAGCGGCACAACAGGGTCTCCTTTAGATGTCTACCTAGATAATAATTCGATAATAGAACAATATGCATTATTTGAAGCGAGGGTAAAGCGCAAATTCAATATTAATTTTAATGATAAATGGGCAATACTTGGTTCCCAGATTGTTACCTCAGCTCAGAGGAAAAAGCCACCTTTTTGGGTATATAATTTTGCATCGAAGCAATTATATTTATCATCAATTCATATTACTGATTGGACAATTTTCCATTATTATAACGCTTTTATTAAGTATCAACCCAGATTTTTAATTGGATATACATATTCAATATATGAGGTTGCAAAATGGATGGTGGAAAATAATAAAAAATACAAATTGAAAGCTGTTATCACCAATGCAGAACCATTATACGATTTCCAAAAAAAGTACATTGGAAATGCCTTTGACTGTCCAGTTGTAGAAACTTATGGACAGGCAGAATTGGTTTGTTTTGCAAATACATTTCCAGATGGTAAAATGTATGAATCACCTGAAATGGGCATAACTGAATGCATTAATATACAGTTCTACGAAAATGGCACCTATGGGAAACTCATTGCTACCGGATTATTGAATAAGGCTATGCCCTTAATTAGGTATAATACAGATGATTTGATACTAACAAAAAAAACCGAGGATACAAATGGGGTATTGCCTAAGTTTAATAAAATATTGGGACGGAATGATGATGTTATTGTTTTAAAAGATGGAAGAAAAATTGTACAAATTGACGGAATATTCAGTACAGATTTAAATATTCAAAAGGGGCAAATTATCCAGGAAGATTTCTCAACCTTTACAATAAAAATTGTACCGGCTTCGAATTGGAAAGATAGTAATAAAGATATTATCAGAAATAAAATGCACGAGCGGCTTGGAAATGTTTTTATTGGAATAGAAATTTGTAAAGATATAAAAAAAACCTGGGCAGGGAAATATAAAGTAATAAAATCCAATCTAAAACAAGTTAATTAAATTCTTTTAATTAATGGAATTTTTTAATCGCTATATAACACTAAATTCTTTGTTTTTATTGTCAGAAGGGGTTTACTTTTCCGTTGGTGGAATACGTATTTATTTAATAAAGATTGTAGGTAAAATGGATTTAAATACTAAAATAAATGAGATTTAGTAGATTTATAATAAAATATATTTTGTTAATCTTCCTTGTACTTGGAACCCATCTAAGGGGTGGATCCTGCATTGAAGGAGGAACTGATTATAGTGTAAATGTTTCCTATTGTCAGTGGGCATGTGATGCCGGTGACTGTTGTGCCTATGCCGGTGACTGTTGTGCCTATTATGCCCGGGATTTTGATGGCGATGGATGGGGCTGGCAGCCAGGGGGATATCATTGCGCAGATGATGTTCCCACTTGGAATAGTGACTCAAATGATTTTGATTTAGTTTTAAAAAGTGGTGATAAGGATCAGGGTAGTTGTAATTGTTCAGATAATGAATATGAGGATTGTTTTGATTGTGCAGGTACCTGTAGATATCTAAGTGATGGTATAACAGAAAATCCTGCTTATTTAGGTACACTCTTAACAGGTGCTACTTGTGGGACTGGTAACTTGAGTGACAGTCCTGGCTGTGATGAATGTGGTGAGTGTGGCGGTCCTGGATATACTTGGTATTTAGATAATGATGGTGATGGGTATGGAACTGGTTCGGCTGCAGCATGCCCCGGTACAGATGGTTATACCTGGCGGGGTGGTGATAATGATGATTGTTGCTATTGTGATAATAATGAATTAAAAAATACCAGTTTAGATGGTCAAATATGCTATGATGATTGTGGGAATTGTGTAAGTAGTACCAGCGTCAGTGGCTGTAATAGTACAACCTATGGAGGAGATGGCTATAAAGCCAATTGCATGGACTTAGACTGGTTGCTCCAAAATGATAAAACTGCCTGTACAAATATGGATTGTTCTGGTAGCTGTACTGGTTCTGAGGTGATGAATTACTATGCCTTAGATTCAGATGGTGATGGCTGGGGAACTCAAGGCGCTGGGTATCATTGCTCTGCAGAAGCTAATACCGTAGAGAATACGATAAGTGATCTGGGAACCAGTAGTGCGGGCTATTATGTTTTAGTTTCAGGGGATATTGATGAAAGTTGCCCTTGTTCGGAAAATACTCCTGCCGCATGTTTTGATTGCCAGGGAAACTGTAAATATTACGATCACACTTTTAGTGTTAATAATCCCAACTATATTGGTGATGACACTACTCCAATTAATTTAACTAACACCTGCACTGATGGTACACTGGGATGTGATGTATGTGATGTATGTGGTGGACCTGGGTACACCTGGTTCCCTGATAATGATGGTGATGAGTTTGGAACTGGCGATTCTGCTTCAGGGTGTTCCGGTTCAGTTGGATATACTTGGCGGGGTGGTGATAATGATGATTGTTGCTATTGTGATAATAATGAATTAAAAAATACCAGTTTAGATGGTCAAATATGCTATGATGATTGTGGGAATTGTGTAAGTAGTACCAGCGTCAGTGGCTGTAATAGTACAACCTATGGAGGAGATGGCTATAAAGCCAATTGCATGGACTTAGACTGGTTGCTCCAAAATGATAAAACTGCCTGTACAAATATGGATTGTTCTGGTAGCTGTACTGGTTCTGAGGTGATGAATTACTATGCCTTAGATTCAGATGGTGATGGCTGGGGAACTCAAGGCGCTGGGTATCATTGCTCTGCAGAAGCTAATACCGTAGAGAATACGATAAGTGATCTGGGAACCAGTAGTGCGGGCTATTATGTTTTAGTTTCAGGGGATATTGATGAAAGTTGCCCTTGTTCGGAAAATACTCCTGCCGCATGTTTTGATTGCCAGGGAAACTGTAAATATTACGATCACACTTTTAGTGTTAATAATCCCAACTATATTGGTGATGACACTACTCCAATTAATTTAACTAACACCTGCACTGATGGTACACTGGGATGTGATGAATGCGGTACCTGTAACGGTATTGGGAAACCTTCATGGTATTTAGATAGTGATGGTGATGGTCTTGGAGATCCTTCTAATACGACTGCAGATTGCAGTCAACCGCTAGGTTATGTTCTAGATTACAGTGATCTACAGCCAAACTGTGCAACCAATAATAATGATGAATGTGATGTGTGTGCAGGTGATGGATTTGCAGCAAAGTGTACAGATTTAAATTATCTAATACAAAATTATGATTCAACGGGCACCTGTGTTAGTATGGACTGTTCAGGTGTTTGTACAGTTTCAGGAGGGGGATCTGGTACCGCAATAATGGGATATTATTTTGAGGATACAGATGGAGATGGAATTGGAGGAAGCTCAATTGGATATTCATGCTCAAATGATGCAAATCTTCCTGAATCGGCTGTAACTGAGGGTGGTGATTTAGATGATAATGTATCCTGTTCATCCAATTCCTTTGATATTTGTAATATCTGTGATGGTACAAATGAAGATAATAGTTCCTGTTCTGTTTTTGGATTAGATAAAATTGCGTGTGAAGCTGAAACAAATGCAGTTTGGACAGCATCATTTTCAGGTCCTAATGTAGATTGTACAGGAGGTTGTGATGTTGGGATTGATTTCTTAGGGGCTTGTAACTGTGAAGGAGAAAGTTGTATAGGTATATGTGGGTATGATGATTGCGGTGTATGTATTGGTAATAATAAAGCCAAAGATTGTGAAGGTACCTGCTTTGGTAGCGTAGTTGTTGATCAATGTGGTATTTGTAATGGTGCTGGTCAAGTGGATTTATTTGGCGATTGTGTATTGGTGGTTTTCCCTGGTGATACAGATATGGATGGTGATGTTGATGAAAATGATTTGAATCCTATTGTTCAATACTGGGGTCAAAAAGTAAGTCCAAGGAAACAAATTGACTATAATGGAAGTCCCGTCTTATCTACCTATGATTGGGTTCCTCAGGTAAAAAAGTTAGGCAGATCACAAAGAGAAAATGAATGTTTGGAATATGTCGATGCAAATTCAGATGGTATAATTAATATTTGGGATGTAACAGCAGTTTTCAAAAATAAAAATAAACCCACTCATAATTTTAGACCATTAACTGAAGCATCTTGTGCTGAGACGCTGGTTAGAGAAAAGGTTCAATTATATTCTGAAATATACAATGGATTACCGGATGGGTCATTAAAATCAGAATTAGAGTCTGAATTTGGGTTTTCAGAGTTACCTGACAAATTTATCTTGGATCAAAACTATCCAAACCCCTTTAATCCCAATACAACTATTTCATTTTCTATTTCAGAGATTAAATCGGTTACTTTGGATATTATAAATTTAAAAGGTGAAATTGTTTTCCATAGGAAATTTGGAGATTTAGAGCCAGGATTTTATAATCAAGTATGGGATGCCAGCCAGCAAGGTACAGGGATGTATTTTTCCAGACTCCATATTGGGGATAAAATTTTATATACAAGAAAAATGGTATTTATTAAATGATTGGAATTAATTATTTAAAAAACATATTTATTTCACTTTTTATTTTATTTTATAACTGTGGGGATAGTAGTGAAGATAGTAGCTCAATAATCGGTCCAGGTGCAACGGGTGAACCCACATTAGCAGTAGAACACCAAGAAGGGTTGAGTTTTAAAATTAATACCTATAATTTCCCAGAAGCAAAATATATTCAAATATTTCTAAAGCATGACACTGACCGATTAACCTTTTCTGAATCTACAAATGGCTCCATTGGGGCTCCGTCTTTTTTACAATCGGATTCATCAGGTGTCCACCTAATCTTTGACCTTTCAACACCAATAAGTGGCAATGAAGAAATAGTCGGTTTATCATTTTCGGGAGGGAATTATAATAATACTAAAATAATAGTAAAAAACCTTTATATAGTAGATCAAAATGATAATGAGGTTACAGGAATACAATATGGTACTTTATGTTATCTTGATAAAGGAATAATAGATCAGGCATACAATAATTCGAGTGAACCATTGGCAGACTGGCAACCTTCAGGAGAATATGTATGGGATTATACATTCTGTGGTTATATTGAATAGTAATTTTCATTAAGTATCACAACGATAAAGATTAAAAGCTCAATGTTGAGCTTTTTTAATAAATAAAATTTATTTGATTACCAAGTATCCAATTGTTACAATTATTCTTCCTGTCAAAAATGAAAGGCAATATATTACATCAACATTAAATTCTATTTTTAACCAAAATTATCCAGAGAATAAAATTGAATTATTAATAGCTGATGGTTGTTCTACAGATGGGACTACTGAAATTATAAAAAATTTCCAGAAAGATCATTTAAATATAAAGCTATTTGAAAATTTTGGAGAGATAGTGTCAGAAGGGTTTAATATAGCATTAAGCAAATCCATTGGTGAATATATTTTACGGATTGATGGTCACTCTGAAATACCTCCCAATTATCTGAAAAATTGTATAGAGTTAATAATAAAAGAGAAGTTTGATATTGTTGGTGGTTGTATTGAAACTTTATCAAGTGGGATAGTTGGTAATGCAATTTCAATTACCCAATCGTCCTTGTTTGGAGTGGGAGGAGTAAAATTCAGGAATTCACAACAATCTAAAGCCGGATTTGTAGATACGTTAGCTTTTGGAGTTCACAAACGAGAATTATTTTCAGAACTTGGAGGGTATGATGAAGAAATGATTTTCAATCAAGATGATGAATTTAATTTCCGTGTCACACAGACAGGGAAAAAGATATGGATGGACCCAGCCTTAAAAACAAAATATTTTGCCCGATCCAGTTATAAAAAATTATTCAAACAGTATTTTAATTATGGATTATATAAAGTTAGAGGGTTCCAAAAAAGAGGAAGAATATTCTCAATACGTCATTTAATTCCAGCATTATTTATTGGTAGTCTATTATCTTTTTATTTAATTGGATATCTATATGACCAATTTTTGCCATTTATAATTTTACTTATTACATATTTAATTTTCAATATTATAAACTCGATAGTACAATCAACTTCTTATTTACTGATTCCTTTTATTTTTATT
This sequence comes from Fidelibacterota bacterium, assembly GCA_014381925.1. GTDB lineage: Bacteria > Fidelibacterota > Marinisomatia > SCGC-AAA003-L08. Next base: position 20,614 of record JACNKR010000030.1, read on the forward strand.
TCTTTTTGTGTTTTGCATATCAGTTATGGAACTGGATTCATTTGGGGACTCCTTAAATTTTCCCATAAATGGTCTGACAAAGAACTAAAAGACTATCATTTCAATAAAAAATATTTTATGAATAATAATAATTTAAAATGAGAATGTTTATTTATTTAGTTATTTTATCACCATTCGTTCTGGAATTGTTTGAATAACAAATAGATGAAATAGTATAATTTTATAGCATCAATAAAAACAAATTGATAATTAATTCATTAATTATGGAAACTCTATTAACTATTAAGGTTATTTTTAAACCTGAACCAATAACCTGGAGCAGGTTAATTGGATTAAGGAAGTAAATTGATTATAGGCATAGCCCATAATTATTTTGAAATTTGTGTTATATTTATATATTTCACTTTTTTTGGATTCACCATCCACAAATTAATTAGTAAAGGTAATTCCCAAATCCCTGATTTAATTCAATTAAATCTGCTGGGATTGTTTGCAAACTATCTTTTGCTTGCCCTATGGAATATTTTCTTCCCCATTAATATATTTTTAGGTCTAATATTAATAATTACGTGTATTCCTTTCATTTATTATTTGATGAATAGAGTTCAAATCAAGAAAATTATAGTTAAACTAAAACCAATTCATTTTTTACTTTCCCTAATCCAAGTATCATTTATGATTTGGATTGCAAACAGGTCTTTGGGTTTATTAAAGTATGAACCCATGTATCATATCCAAAAAATTAGATGGGCTCAGGAATACCCTTTAATTAAAGGATTGGGTAATCTTTTTGATCATTTTGGATTGGACAGTGGTTATTTTCTCCATCTGGCGCTTTTAGACAGTTTTCCATTTTCCTTATGGTCATTCTGGAATTTCAGCGGGTATCTTCTAACACTGGGTTTCCTTTACTTTTTTGTTATGCCACTTTTTTATATGTTGAATGACAAACAACACCCATATGCTTCTAATATAATGAAGTTGTTGTTCATACCCATTCTTATACATAATTGTTTTTATTTGCATCCAGGTTTGGGTACGGATCTTCCTGTATTTATATTCGGTTCTATACTTGCAGTAGAAATGTTTAGGATCATTTTTGAAGGTGAAGATAGCTTAAATATTGTATTCATTTGTATTTTTCTTGGATTTGCATCTAAAATGAGTTTTATTCCAACCGCCATATTATCTATCATTGCATTAGTATTGTTTTATTATCGGGATATCTGCAATATTATTCGAAAAAATAGATTAATGGTATTGTTGGTCATAGTTGGTTTTTCGCTTCAGTTTCATCGGAATATTATATTGACAGGATATCCACTGTACCCTTTTGAGCACATTTCTGTACCTGTTAAATGGAAAATGGATAAGGAGGAAGTGGTTAATTTATCTAAGAGTATTTCAGATTGGGCCAAAGGTCTTAGACCTGGAAATGCATTGAAAGATTTAGAGAAAATTAAAAAAGAATGGTTAAAATCAAGATTATTAGTACAACATCGCCGGATTGAAACCCTTTACCCTCTGGCTTTTGCATTTTTTGGCTTTGTGTTTATTGTTTATTCAAAAAGGCTAAACTGGGGAAAAATATTTATATTTATTTTGCCTGTACTTGGACAAGTGGGTATGTGGTACTTTTATTCTCCTGATACTAGGTTCGCCAGCTTTGCTTTCTGGTGGATAGGAGCAGGTTTGGCAAGCTTTGCTATAAAAGAAAATATGTCACCAAAATTGGTGATAATTTTCCCCTTAGCAATTCTAATGGTATCTTTTTCTTTTCATGTAATTGATGTTATAGGTCAAAAAAAATCTGTGTTTATTACGCAACCTTTAATACCTAATCTAAAAGTACCTACAGTTAATGAATTCCTCATGAAATCAGGTTTTATGGTATGGGTACCGGAAAATGGTGGAAAATGCTATGATTCTCCCTTGCCTTGTACTCAATCGCCAGATCCAAATTTAAAGTTGATTGATGGAAAAAATATTAAGGCGGGATATTATAAATAGTTCTTCTATTTTATATAATATAATAGATTAATTCCTAATCAAAGAAGAGGTCAATAGTTAAAGTCCGTATGTGAGCTCAGAGAAAATATAAAATAAACTAAGGGTCAAGACTAGTTAAGCACATGAAAAACATTGTAAGTTACTGTAATGATAAGG
>JACNKR010000027.1 GCA_014381925.1 Fidelibacterota bacterium
CGGGTGTGTTTTGTTCAGCTGTAAATACTAAAGTGGTAACAGTGATTAAAAATAGACTTATTACTTTAACGATATTAACTGTTCTCATATTCAATTTCTCCTTTGTAAAAGATATTTTTTTGTAATTTAAATGGATGATAATTTAATAATTAATTTGTGTGTATGTAACAAAAATGTCTATTCATTCATTTTAGTACCAATGAAAGATAAAATAAGTGACTCATATAGAGTCTCTTTATGCAGTATTCTATACAGACATTCATAATCGTATAAAAATTCAAAATTAGGCGATACACCACGGCTATTCCTTACTTTTTCACAAAACTCCTGTTGGAATTTAATTGAAATTTCATGTTGATTATCTGTCGAATTTATAGTGGTGTTCTTAAAACTATGTTTAAACACATCATTCAATTTTTCACCATAAATTTGTAAATTTTTTCCTTTTATAACATGTTTTAAATCCTTGCTAACTATTTTATTTTTAACAATGTTATACGAAATTATTGATACTTTTAAATTTCCAACAATCAAAATTAATTTAGAATCTTTCATTGGTCCATTTTTGGCAACGGGTGTGTTTTCAAGTTTTTCAATATAAATTGACTTAGTGGTATTATTCAAATTCAAGTGTAATTCATCATGAATTTTTTGAAGCATTTCAAAATAAAATCGTTTTACTTTATTATAACTAAATTGAAGATCTACAGATGCTTTATTAACAGTAATGCCTAAATAAAAACAATAAAGCATTTGCAATCTATCATTTAAAATTCGTCCAGTAAATTTATTTTTACAATTTTTACAATAAAACCGTTTATCATGTAATAATGTTATATGTTCTGAGCCACATTTAAAACAACTATTACCGCAAATTGAATCTCTAATTTTATTCAATAAACTTGAATTCATTAATTTCGTCCCATTTTACTATTTTTCAATATTCTATCCAAAATCCTTTTTTCATACAATAAAGAGGGAGGCTGTAAATTTTAACAACCTCCCTTCTCCTGTTCATTTACTATTGGGACGGATAGTGGAAATGAACGAAAACTTAAATATTTATTTTATCACTTTCTTCTTCAAATCACATTTACTCATTTACAAAAAGGGAGGCTATTATTTTAATAAACAACCTCCCCTGTTCTGTTCCTGGGTCTATGGGACGATAGGGACGAGGACCCTTGTGAGCAGAAAAACCAAAGACGGGACGGAAAGTCTTTGACTTCTCATACTCAACTTTCTATAAAAAACTAATTTCATTTTTTTAAATTTCTATTATTAGTTTGAATATGCTATAATATACAAAAAAAACCTTTCAAAATACCTTACATCAAGTTGATTTTCCTCTCATTTAGGTATGTTTTTAAATATATTTTTCATGTGAAAAAATTTTAAATATTTGTTATTATTGAAGTTAAAACCATGTTAAGCGGTGTTAAGCGAAAATTAAAAATAATTTTATTTTTATTATAATTTTAATGAAATTCATCCAATTTTCCCTAAATAATGAAAATTTTAGGTAGCGTTTTATAGTTTTAATAGTAATATTGGGATATATTTATCGCATTAATAAATATAAAATATCATGTACTTCTTATGTTGATAAATTGTGGATAAGTAAAATGAATGAGATGGGAATTGACTATGTAATTTTTAAATTAATTCAACGATATTATATAATCTGGAAAAAATGAATTAAGTTTAACCGGTGATTTTTTTAGTAGAATTTAATTTTATAAAATAATTAGTATATGAAAAAGAAAAGCTAATTTAAATAACTACAAAAATTTACGGGATAAATGAAAATTAGTAGAAAAATGTAAAGTGAATGTGATAAATGGATATTTGAGGAATTGAGTATTAATTTCGAATTGAAATTAATACTTTGTGGAGGCGGGGAGATTCGAACTCCCGTCCGAGAAAGGTACTCTATTAACATCTACATGCATAGGCTGATCTTGGATCTCATTAATTTATTGGTTACAACCCTCCGCAAAATTAACCAGTCTGAAAGTTCTTATTCAATTCTGACAGACACAAAATTGAACCAGTCTGCTAAAGATAACATTCCCATATAAAATCACAGACAAATTCTAAAGGGAATGGCTACCGAACTATTTAAGCGGCAGCAGCGTAGCCATAATCGGCATTTAAGGTTTGTTCCAAGATGATTTACGAGGTAACTTGAAATCCTCGACATGCAGTCAATAGTCTAGCTTACCCGTCGAAACCAGACGCCCCCAATATCAAAAAGCGGTTATAATTTCTAACTAATCTATTATATGATAAAAGATTAATTATTTAATAAATTAAAAAAAGAATCAGAACTTTCAGCCATTTCTAAATCAAATGTTGAAATTCCTCCTAAATCATGTGTTGAAAATCGGACTTGAACTTTACACCATCCCACAATTAAATCAGGATGATGATTTAATTCCTCCGCTTTTATTGCCAGTTTATTAATAAATTCAATCCCATTCATGTATTTAGTAAAGCTTAATGTTCTTTCAATACCATTATCTTTTAGAATCCAAGATTTATTACTATTCAAAAATTTGTTAATTTCAGATTGGTTTAATAATCTTCTATTATTGAACATTTATATTTTTTCTTTAAGTGCAATATTTATTTTTTCAATAAAATCTGAGTACATATATTGCCCCTTTATAATAGCTCCAGGATATGATGCAATAATATCGCCTTTTCGGCCAATGATATAGGAAGTTGGAACGGCATATACACCACCATATTTTCGAGTAATTTTATCCATATTTCGTGGTGAGTCAAAAAGAAGCGGATAATCAACTCGATATGATTTTGTAAAATTTTTCAATGCTTTCTTTTGATCACTGATACTAATTCCTAAAATTTCTAAACCATCTTCTTTATGTTTTGTATATAATTCATTAAAGTCAGGAATTTCTAAGCGACACGGTCCACACCAAGTTGCCCAAAAATTAATAATAACCACTTTTCCTCTTAATTCTGAAAGTGTATAAGTCGAATCATTTAGAGCGGGAAGTGAAAAATCTGGAGCAAATTGAATATCTTCCGTGAGCTTATTTATTGCATTTTTTTGTTCTTGTGACAATTCTTTATTCTGGCACATTACAAGACAAAGTAAAATTCCAATCCATAGTAAATTTGTTTTATTCATTATCTTTTTTATTATTTCCATTTAATTTAGATTAACCCCTTTTTAAGGAAAGTTACAAACTTGTTTATATCTGTATCCATTCCAGCAAAACGAGAAATTTCAACATCATCTGGCGATAAAATCACATAATATGGTAAGGCCGCTGTACCAAATCGGTCAACTTCCATTTGCTGGTATTTCCGAGCATTTTTTCCACCATCAGTATATAATCGAATTAATATAAATTGCTCAAATAACTCAATGACTTCAGATTCTTCAAAAATATTCATTTCCATCCAACGACAATTTGTACAAGTATATCCTGTAAAGTCAAGGAATACAGGTATTTGAGTTTCTTTACTCTTTGCCATTCCTTCTTCAAAATCTTCATACCACTTTAAATTTTCATGGCTTGAAATAGATTCAGTGTTAGATTTTTCAACATAGGTAAAATCGGGTGGAAGATAAGAATCAATTAATCCATGAATAGGTTGCCCAAATAATCCAGTACTTAAATATAATCCAAAACTTAAACATGCAATACTCATCATCAATCTCGGCACACCTATAATTTCTAACTGTGAATCATGAGGAAGCCTAATTTTTCCCAATAAATAAACCCCCATTAATATGGCAATTATTGTCCAGCTTGCCAACACCATTGGCCTTGTAAATATACCAAGCTGCCAAACTAAATCTGTATTACTGAAAAATTTAAATGCAGCACCGAGTTCTAAAAAACCCATAATCACTTTAACAGAATTAAGCCAACCACCACTTTGTGGTAATTTTGATAAATATTGAGGAAATAATGCTAAAAAGAAAAATGGTAATGCAAAGGCAGTCGCAAAACAAACCATTCCTAAAACAGGCCAGAAATAATCACCTTGGCTTGCTGTAACTAAAAGCAGGCCTACAAATTGAACTGTACAGGTAAACGATGTTAATGTGAAAGTAAACGCCATAAACAGAATGCCCATCACTCCACCTCTCTGCTCCTGTTTCATACTAAACTGTCTTAATGCAGATGGCATTTCAATTTCATATTGACCAAATAAACTAAATGCAAAATAAACAAATAATCCACCAATTAATATATTTATCCATGGATTTGAAGCAATTTGGTTTGCACCTGTTGCCCCTAAAGTTGCCGCCAATAACAATCCTAATACCGTAAAAATAGTAATAATTCCAATCGTATAAACACTTGCACTTTTAAGTGGTGACGAGCCTTCAGATTCCCCCATTTTTGTAAAAAATGAAACTGTAATTGGAATCATTGGGAATACACATGGTGTAAGTAAAGCTAAAAATCCCATTGAAATAGCAAGAAGAATAAATGAGCCAAACCCTTCCGAAATTGCCTCATCTACCATAGAGGTATTAGCAGTATTCTCCGTTTCACTATTTTCATATATCCCCTCATCAATAATCAATTGAATAGTAAAATCATCCCATTTGGGAATACACATCGTCGGATCACATGCTAAATATACCAATGAACCCTCAACATCATATTCGCCTGGAATTAAATTTTTAGATACTTTTAAATTTTTAGATAATCTAAATTTTTTCTTTTGAATCCCCACATCCATATCAAAATTCTTATCATATTTAATAATTGGATCCGGTTCTGTAAACTCTCCATAAAAATCAAAATAAGTAGAATCATAAAATTCAACTACAGTAGGTCTTAATGATTTTTCTGGATCTGTAGAATAAAAATGAAAATTGGTTTTTATATTTACATCAAAATGAATAATTAATGGTTCACCCGCTTTATAAGATGACTTATCAAGTGAAAAATCAAATTTCACTGCATCATCAAAATCCTGAGTAAATCCAATACTAAAAAATAGGAATAGTCCTACAAAAATATGTCTTTGCATTAAATTAATTATTACTCTCCATTTTGGGTTTTGTATTTTGAAATATTTTTTGAATTTTATTAATAAATCTTGTTTTTTTCTTATATGCATGTTGAATCATTTCAAGGTTATCAATTACTGTATTTTCACCATTTTTTATTAACACATCAATTTTTGAAAAATCACCCCAAAACAAATTCAAGGTATCAGGTTCTAAAAAAACATCCAAAATCTTGTTATTAAATTTAGAAAGTTTTTTAGTTGTAATTTGTTCCGTTCTTCCTAAAATTTGGATTAAATTTAAATTATTTATTGGATTAAATTTTTGAATATCTGCACTGACGCCAATTGTAAATTCAGAGCCATTATCAATAACCATCTGTGCAGGAATTGGACGAGAAACGCCACCATCGGTAAGCAACATATCTTTATATTTTATAGGTTGAATATATCCTGGAATAGCTGACGACGCAAGTACTGCATCTAATAAATTTCCATCTTTAAAAATAATATCGTTTCCAGTATGTAAATCAACAGAAGAACAAGAAAATGGAAGTTTTAAATCTGAAAATTTTCTAACAGGTAACAAATATCTGAGTGCATCCTTTAATCTATCTGACTTTAATAATCCCAATCTTTCATTTACAATATTAATTTGGATTGTTTTTTTAACAAACTCAGTAGCCATTTGTAAAAAAGAATAATCATCTTCAGTTTTTGAATTTATTCGATTTAATCCAATAATTTTAAATTCATCACTATTAACAAAATTTTTAATTCTATTTTCAACCCAATGTGTATCTAAAGTCGCTGAATACATTGCTCCAATAATTGCTCCTACCGAAGTTCCTGCAATTAAATCGGGTATGAAATTATTTTTCTCTAATTCTCTCAATACTCCGATATGGGTTAAACCACGAGCACCACCACCACCTAACGCAATTCCAATTTTTAGTGAATTAGGAATCTTACTTTTCCTCACTCAATTTTACTCTAACTTTTTTTATTATTACATCAGACATGGGTCTATCACTATAAAGGTTTTTCTGTTGCACAGTTCTATAATTATTTTTATTCAATCCATTTGGAGTTTTTGAATAAATTGTTTCACCCGTTTTAGGATCTTTCAATGTTACCCAATTTTCAGGATCTTCATCTACTGGAATTTCTTTTTTTGAATTTATCTTTACAATACTATATCCCGTTGGAGCTTTCACAATTCGATCAATAACATGAATTTTACTTGTTACTTCACCAAATACAGTATATTTCCCATCTAAATGAGGTGCATCAGCAACACAGATAAAAAATTGGCTCCCCGCTGAATTAGGGTCTGAGGATCTTGCCATTGACAATACTCCTTTTTTATGAGAGTAATTATTAAATTCAGCGTCAATAGTCCACCCTGGACCACCCGTACCATCATTTTCATCATCAAAATCTCGAGATAAAATATCTCCACCTTGAATCATAAATCCAGGGATTACACGATGGAAAGTTGTTAAATCATAAAATCCACTATTTGCTAACCGCTTAAAATTCTTACAATGTTCTGGTGCAATATCTGGAAATAATTTCATTGTAAATTTCCCCACTGAAGTTTCCATATAAACAATATCATTTTCATTCACCTCTACAATTGGAAAATTTTTTACATTCGCTTTTATTTCATCTATTTTAGAATCTATTAATTTGATTTGATTTCTTGGAGAATTAATAAGCCCTTTCATATCCAAACCTAATTTAGGGTCATATTTTAATATTGCGAGCGAATCTTGTGCAATTGTTGCTCCAATAAATAAAATAATTAAAAAAATCGGTGATTTTGTTTTCATTTTGTTTCAATATTTATGTTAGAAATTAGTTGCTATTACAAGTAATTTATCCTTTTCGGTGATAAATATCTAAAGTTAATTTTGTAAATAATTTTAACAAAATTTTATTATAATGAAATATTAAACAAATGGAACAACTGGCACTCGGAATATTAGAGAAATCAAAGACGAAAGTCATTGCAGAAATACTGAATGGGTTCAATGGTTTTAAAATTGAATTTATTGAAAAAATCGGCAGTGATGATATTGCACAATTAATTGAAGTATCAGAAGAATTAGTTAAAAAATTCGGTGATTCTGCAAAATTGACTAAAAGTAATATTACAAAATATTTTAATAAAGATACACTTCCATTTGTAGCTCGACAAAATTCTAAAATTATTGGGTACATTATTGGTGTTCCTTTAGAATATTTTACAAAAGAAGCATGGTCTCATTATGATATTAATTTAGGAAAAGATAATACAATGTATACCTATGCATTTGTTGTTAGTGAACAATTTCAAGGACGAGGCGGTTATGCAAAATCGTTAAAACGAGTGTATTTAAATTATGTAAAAAAACGAAATTATAAGTTTATTACTGGACATACCGAATTAGGTATCGCAAAAAACTTTTCAAAAGATACAGAAACTGTGAAAATTTTTCCAGAGTGGTATAATAGTAGAGTTTCTTTTGAATATTATAGAAGACCAATTAAATAGGAGAATGATAATGAAGTTTATAAAATCAATATTAATATTTTTATTATTTCAAATTGGGTTTTGTATTTCTTTATGGGATGTATATTTTGAATCAGAGCCCGCACATGGATATGATAAGTATATGATATTAAATCCAGACGAAGAATATATAGGAGGATTTGGAGTCTATGAGGGGTTAGTATTCATTGAAGGAAATGGTGCGGTTATAGACCTGCAAGACGGTTTAGGAATCTGGGTATCAGGTGCGGATTCTATTTCTGAAGTTAGATTAGATATGGAATATTTAACTATTATAAATGGTTTTGAATACGGTGCATATTATTCAGGTTATGCAAAAGGCGATATAAAAAATTGTAATTTTATAAATGATTATATGGGTTTAAAAATGTTAGACCAAACTTTTTTAAATGTGGTTAATTGTAATTTTATTGATAATGAAGCGTATGGGTTTGCAATATATTCTTCAATTCCAACACATCATTTATCCTATTGTAATGGATGGAATAATGGTGAAACTTATATGGAAAACTGCCCTGGCTGAGGAAATATTTGGACTCTGTTAGAGCCCGAACCTGGTACTGGAAATATAAGTCTAAATCCTGAATTTTTAAATCAGAATAATCTGCAATTTGAGTATAATTATATATCACCATGTATTGATCAAGGAGATCCCGAATTAACAGATCCTAATGGTTCACGGAGTGACATTGGGGCAAATTTTTATGAAAATTCATTATTAGGTGATTGTAATAATGATGCCGTGCTAAATGTAATAGATATTGTTGGAATAATTGATGGATGTATTTTAGCTGCAAATTTAGAAGATTGTAGTTGTGGAGATTTAAATGTGGATGAACAAATCAATGTAATTGATATTGTTATTATGGTGAATTATATTTTAGGGAATTAACTTTCTAAAATTAATGAAATTGCTGTTGTTAACTTTAATATATCATTACTTTGTTTAACAACTTGTTTAGTAATATTTTGAGTTAAGTTTTTAATTACTGTATAACCAAGTTGAAAATCTTTTTCACAAATATTGAAAAAATCAGTAGCCATTAAAATTCCTATCTCAACCTCGGATGTTGACCCAATACTTGCAGTTCTTTTATTGTTTTTTGTAAATAAAGAATAATCACCAAAGAATGGGTGCATAGACGAATCCAATGAAATCATTTCTTTTTCTCTATCATCAAATTCACTATTACTTGTAACCAATGTCATTGGCTTGCAAATCTTAACACTACCTGAAAAAAGGAAAATTATTGAGTCACCCACATCCCCTTCTTTTATTATCATTTTACCTTCGTTCATTTTTTTTCTTTTAATTACTGAATTAAACTGTAAAATTTGTTCAGATGTTAATCCATTAAAAAGTGAAAATTTTTCTAATTCCATTATTCTATTACCAACGCCCCCTCATTTGGTTTTATTAAATAATTATCATCTGGATTTATAACAACTCCAGTCTTATCAGAATTTCCAAATTGATGCCCAGCCTGTTTTAATTTTTTTTCAATAAATTGATCAAGTGCAGAAGTATCGGCTGATAAAATTTCATTCACACCCATTTTATGATGTATTTCATATACCCCTAAACAAATTAATTTCTTTCTAGATCTTAAATAACTAAACAATTCATTAAAAGGTTTACCAATAAATGAACTTGGAATTGGAACACTTTTCAAACTATTTGGTGAATTATAATCTAAAATTCTATTAATAACTTCGGGGATTCCTGGAGCAAGGATATGTGCGGCCGCCATAAAAGTTTCAAAATCATCATCAAAAATTATTTCATCCGCATTTGCTCTCTTTAAATAACGAATACTATCCTTATCATTTGCATAAACGATAGTTTTACAATCGGTAGATAAATGTTTTATTCCTAGGGTGGTAATAATCGCTTTTTGGTCATTTCCTTGTTTATAATCCATTAATATAATGGCAGCATTCGCTTTTTTAACATTTGCTTTTTCAAGAATAGCTTCTTCAGAGTAATCACCAATAACAAAACGAATTTTAATATTAAATTTCTGGACAAAGGCATTTAATTTATCAGGAGTTTCTTCGTTGACCAATACAATATCAATTTTATTTTTTGACAAATTTATTAATGAGTTTATGACATGTTCCATTTTACGATTCCATCCGCAAATTAAAACATGGTTTTCAAAATTAATTTTTTCCAATCCTTTCCCTTCTCGTATTTTTTGTGTAACAAACACAGATGAAATTGTACCTGTAACAACTGCAATTAATCCAATTCCAGACATCATAATTACAATCGCAAAAATTCTTCCTGGAACTCCAGTAGGCGACATATCACCAAAGCCAACAGTTGTCATAGTTACGATTGTCCACCATAATGAATTAATTAAACTATTAAAACTAGTCGCATTTTCAGAGGGGGTTTGTAAATCTCCTTCTAAAAAGAATATTCCTATTCCACCTAATGTCCATACGGCAAATAATGCAACAATTACTTTGGTAATGGGTTGAACCCATAATTCAGCTATTTTTTCTTTTAGTCTATTCAAGAATATTTAAATTTAATTAATCCCTTAATTTCAAATGATTTACCCCAAACTACAAACATTATTTTGACATTTTCATCGGATCAGGTACTTTTCTTGCAATTAAGTACAATGTAATAAATGCAATAAATAATAATGTCAAGACCCCAAACCATTGAAATCTATCTTTATAATAAATAGAAGATTGTGCAGAAATTACAAAATCATCATCAAGTATATCAACACCAGAAAACCGCCATAATAAAGTATCGCCAAATGCTGAATCAGCATTTGAGCTAATTAATAAACCCGGCATAACAGTTGTTAATTCAATAATATCATCGGCTAAATCAATTGTAATTCTGGCTTCATTTTCATATTTATCAACTAAGTCTGTAAACTGAATACTTGCTTTCTCAAGAAGATTTTTACAGATTATTTTAATGCCTTCATTTTTTATAAATTCAAAATTTGATTGTAAAGATTCATTATTATAATTTTGATTTATTTTATTCAGCCAATGTTCAAGATCTAATTTCACCATGGGTTCCAAATTAAACCCAATATCAGTTTCACTTAATGCTTGATTAAAAATATATGTTAGCCCATTAAATACCCAATCAGCAGGCGGATTATCCTGGTCTTTTAAAAACTGTACAACAAGGGGGTATTTTTCTGACGCTTTCCGGCTAGAATAAGTAATATTAATATCCCAATTCTCTCTAATAAATTTATTCGAATAATCTATAGAAAAGTGATGGTCTAATAAAATTTCATTTGAAATTGAATCTGAATTAAAAAATGATTGAGGAAAATTTTCACCATCTTTAAAATTTTTAACAGCTCTAAAATTATATTCTTCACTATTTTCATTAAAATTATGATTAATTACCCAATCTAGCCCCGTAGGTAATGGAAAATCAAAATCTAATAAATCTTTTTTATCTCCAGTGGCAGAATGGTCATAATCAAAACTTCCTTCAGGATATACAATTATTGAAATATTATGTTCAACACAAGAAGTAAAAATAATGATAAAAAATAATATAAATAAAAAATTGACTCGTTTTTGCATAATTAATTCCAAAATTAGAGGATTAAATTACGAATAAATTTTCAAACAGTTTATATTACATTTCTGTATTAATTTTGATTTAATGAAAATGATTACAGAACAATTTCTTAATTCAATAAAAAGAAAATTGAGTAATGAAAAAATACGAATTAATCCAAATGAATTGAAACTTTATGCAAATGATGGATTGCAATTACATGAAGCTGTTCCAGGATGTGTTATATTGCCTGACTCAACTGAAGAAATTGCATGGATTGTGAAACAGTGTATTAAATATAAAATTCCATTTGTACCTCGAGGTGCAGGAACAGGATTAAGTGGTGGTTCTGTCATATCAGACGGGGTAATTATACAATTAAGTCGCCTCAATAAAATATTAGAAATTGATATTCCAAATAGATGTGCAATTGTGCAACCGGGTGTTGTAAATGCATATTTAACTCAAGAAGTCAAATCACAAGGCTATCATTTCGCTCCAGACCCAAGTTCTCAAATTGCAAGCACAATTGGTGGAAATGTAGCAGAAAATGCAGGTGGACCCCATACATTAAAACATGGAGTTACTGTAAATCATGTATTAGGACAAACAATCGTATTACCAAATGGGAAAATAACAAAAATTGGCGGAAAGCATCGTTATAGTGCCGAATTAGATTTAAATTCATTATTTACGGGATCAGAAGGAACACTTGGAATAATTTCTGAAATTATAGTTAATTTGAGTAAAGATCCATTATCAACACGAACTCTATTATTAATTTTTGATAAAATTTCAAATGCAACTGATCTTGTCACTGAAATATTATTAGCAGGTGTTATTCCATCTGCATTAGAAATGATAGATCAACTATGTATTCAAGCAGTTGAAAATCATTTAAAAATTGGATTTCCGAAAAATGCATCCGCCATATTAATTATTGAATTGGACGGAGAAATTGAAAATGTAAATTGGGAACTTGAACAAATTAAACATATTTCCAAAAAATATGTGAGTGAAAAAATAATTGAGGCGACATCGGAAAAAGATAGGCAAAATCTTTGGAGAGGACGAAAGCATGCGGCGGGTGCAATAGGAAATATTTCACCTGCATTTTATACAAATGATGGAGTTGTTCCCCGTGATAAACTCACACCTATTTTAGAATTTATTCAATTTGTTAGTAGAAAATATGAAATGAAAATTGCAAATTTATGCCATGCAGGTGATGGAAATATTCATCCATTAATTTTATATAACCCTAAAGATAAAAAAGAAATTAAAAAAGCATTTGACTGTTCAACTGAAATTTTATTAAAATGTATTGAATATGGCGGTGTATTAACAGGGGAACATGGAATTGGCATTGAAAAAATACACCTAATGGAAAAAATGTTTGGGAAACAGGAAATAGAATTACAACGAAAAATTAAACACGGTTTTGATAAAAATAATTTATTAAACCCTGGAAAGTTAATACCTGATAAAATGGGATGTGGAGAATTAAATATTTTCAATAAGCAGTTTTCTTCATGATTGAATTTTCAAAATCTAATTTCATTGTAAAAGTTAAAGGAAATAGCAAGCTTGCAGATATTCAAAATATATTGAAAAGTGAATCACAATTTATTCCAATTGGACCGTTTAATTTTGATTATTCAATTAAAGAAATTATTGATTATAATTTATTTGGTGATTATGGAAATGAATTTGGACAAGTTAAAGATTGGGTGATAAACCTTGAGCTAAATACGAACAATAAAAACTTAATATTAGGTGCAGATATTGTGAAAAATGTTTCAGGGTATAATCTTTTTAGACTAATTGTTGGAGCAAGAGGTGATTTAGGAAAAGTGAATTGGGTAACTTTTAGAACTTTACCTATTCATAAAATGACTAATATTAAGGATTTTCAAATTTTAAATGGATTTAGAATTGTCTCTTTACCTGAACATATTTTTCAATTATCTCAATTTTTAAAAGAAAAAAAAATTGAATATAAAATATTCAACAATATTGCTGTAGTTGATATATCCATTCCTAAAAACTCAAAAATGAAGAATTTTGAACAAAATGACTATCCACAAGTAAAAAAATATATCGAAAAAATTTATAAATTAGAGAATGGTATTCCATTTATAATTAATCCACAAAATAAAAATCAATCCATTAATGATGAAATTAAATCAAATTTCAAATTTATCTAAAATAATTGATGAATGTGTGCATTGTGGTTTATGCCTTTCATCCTGCCCTACTTATCTTACAAGTGGATTAGAAGCAAAAAGTCCTCGAGGGCGGTTATTAATAATGAACCAAATTCAAGAGAACCCAGAAGTGCTGGATAAAGAAATGTTACAGCACCTAAATACATGTTTAGATTGTAGAGGGTGTGAAACCGTTTGCCCGTCAGGAGTTGAATATCATCTTGCATTCCAAGAAACAACTAATATAATTAATAAAAACCAAACCCTTCCATTTTTATCAACATTCATTTTAAGTGAAATAAAAAATAAAAAAATATTACCACTAATTAAATGGGTCGTTTGGATAAGTAAAAAACTAAGAATACTTTCTCTTTTGTCTAAATTAGGAATCAATACAGCAATACAAGGAAATTCAATTCCTGTTAATAAAATTGAAGATTTATTGAAAATTAAATCTGGAATTCATAAAACAAACCAAATTTCAAAGGGGCTAATTGGATTATATACTGGATGTATAATGAATGAATGGTTTATTAAAGTTCATAAATCAACAATAAATGTGTTAAACACATTGGGATATAATGTATTCATTCCTGAAAATAATATTTGTTGTGGTGCACTCCATCAGCATTCTGGAGATTCCGGAACAGCTTTTCAGTTAAAAAGTGAAAGTGAAAATATTTTTAAAAATTGTGATTTTGTTGTGGTAAACTCCGCAGGATGTAGTGCTGAATTAAAATCTAATAATACCAAAATTAAATATCTGGATATTATTGAATTTCTTAATTCGGTTGAAATAAAAATGAAAAATAGTTGGAATAAAAATATAATCTGGGATGCACCCTGCCATTTAAGTCATGCACAACAATTAGCCACTACCACGACGGAATTATTTAATAAATTAAAAATAGAACCTATATCATGGTCTGGTCAAGAAATATGCTGTGGCGGTGCAGGAAATTATACATTAATTCATCCTCAAGAATCTGAAGAAATTTTAAAATTAAAATACAATCAATTATTAAAATATGAAATTAATTATTTAGTGACTTCAAATCCTGGATGTCATTTACAGCTCGAAAAAGGTCGTCAATTATATAATAGAAATTTTCAAATAATTCACTTTGTTGAATTAATAGAAATGATTCTTTAAATTTATAAACGCACATAACAACAAACTGTTAAAAAATTTATGTTTTCATTTTCATTCAAATTAAATTAATATGTTATAATTAGAAAATATAAGAATATATAAAAGATGCAGATAAACTTTAGACATGGATTACAACACAAAAAATTAAATTTATTTATTTTATTCATTTGCTTTAGTATGTTCACAATAATTAAAGCAGAAGCTTATGATGGATTAATTTTATTTACACCATCGCCCTTAAACCCTCAGGCTGGTAATTCAACTTATCTTATTGATGGTGAAAGTAATATTATAAACCAATGGAATCATCCAAACAGAGTTGCTAGTATGGCATATCTTTTGCCAGATAGTACAATGCTTTATCCATGTTTAGCACCTAATACCTATATGTCAGTCGCAGCAGGCGGGGGAAGAATTTTAAAATATGATTGGGATGGAGAAATTTTATGGGATTTTAATTGGTCAAGTATGGGATTTATCCAACATCATGATATTGAGCCATTACCAAACGGTAATATTTTAATTTTAAGTAATGAACGAATTTCAATGCAAGAAGCAATTGATAGAGGACGAATTGAAATTGAAGGTGAAATTTGGCCAGATATGGTGGTGGAAATTGAACCTACAGGACCATTGACAGGCCAAGTAGTTTGGCAATGGAGATTTTGGGATCACCTCATTCAAGATGCAGATTCAACTTTAGAAAACTATGGAACAGTTTCAGAGCATCCAGAAAGATTAGATATAAATGTTGCAAATATTTTCGGAGTAAGTGTTATTGGTGATTATAGCGGTGACTGGACCCATGCAAATGCTGTTCATTATAATAAAACATTAGATCAAATTATTATTTCATGCCGACGAACAAATGAATTTTATGTAATTGACCATAGTACAACAACTGAACAGGCAAGTGGAACAACGGGTGGAAATTCAGGAAAAGGAGGTGATTTTCTATACCGCTGGGGTAACCCTCAAAATTATGGAAGAGGAGATTCCACAAACCAAATTACCTTTGCGCAACACAGTGTTAATTGGGTACCTGAAGGCTACCCTGGAGCAGGTAATATTTTAATATTTAATAATGGGTTTACTCAATTATTACTAAATGAAAATGATCGTTCTTCAGTAATTGAAATTTCTCCACCAATGAATAATTTAAATGAATATATTATTGAAAATGATGAAGCTTTTGGACCTGAAGAATTTGAATGGTTTTATAATGGAGGTGATGATTTTAGTTTTATATCCGTAATCCAAGGGGGTGCATTTCGATTACCTAATGGGAATACATTAATTACCACTGCTGGTAATCCAACTATTTTTGAAGTAAATCAAAATGGTGAAATGGAATGGAGTACTAATATGGGCTCCACAGGAATAGCCCGTGCTCAAAAATATGGTGATGAATTTTTTAATTCACACATTTTGGGTGATGTAAATCAAGATGGTATCGTAAATATAAACGACATTCTTTTAATGGTAAATATAATTTTAGGATTAAATAATACTCAAGAAAATGCGGATTTAAATTCAGATTACCTTATCAATATTTTAGATATTTTTATTCTGATTGATATTATTATTACAAATTAAAAATTAGAAAATTACTTCTGAAAACTAAAAAGCCTCACATTCCTGTAAGGCTTTAAAATTCAAATATTAACTTATTAAAAAATCACTTTACTAATGTTACTTTAGTATTAAGTATTTCATGTGAAGAGTTTTCTAATTGAATAAAATATATTCCACTTGGACTTTCCTCTGCATTCCATATTACATTGTGGTGTCCTGAATTAAATATCTTATTTGTGATTTCTTCAATTAATTGACCTTTTATATCAAAAACAGAAATAGATATGCGGTCAACAATTTTTAAATCAAATGGTATATTAATTGTTGGATTAAATGGATTTGGATATGCTGAAGATAATGTAAATCCATCAGGTAATGTAGCTAAACCTGAATTAGATAAATACCCACTTGGTGCATCAGTTGTAAATTTAATTGCCATATTATTTTGTATTAAAGAAGCACCTGCTCCTGGTGTATTATTAAAACAATATTGTACCCCTTGATTTTGGTCAGGTGATTCAATTCCAATAGTTGAATAATTACCATTTTGGTCAACATCATTTATTTCTTTATATTGAAATAAAATTTCACCATCACCTGTAATTGTTGGATTTTGCTGGGTATTAAATAATATCATTTGAAATGATTCTCTATCACATGCATCAGGGCAATATTCATCATTTTCTCCATTTGCAACATTTTCCCATTGTATTATAAATTGGCCATTATCTTCATCATAATAAGATAAAACTTCAAATGGTTCTGTCCCCACATTATCATCTAAATCATCCATAAATGGTGCAATCATTCCAGCTGGCCCCATTGGCATTGGAATAGAAAAATTCCAAAAGTGAGATATAGTAGTCGGCTCAAAACTTGTCCAACCATTTGAACATACTGTAATTTCATTGTATGTTTTTCCATAATATTGAAAATTAAAGCCAAGTGGAATTGTCGTTCGTGTATCATCAACTAAATTTAAATCAGTCCCCATTCCACCATGACTTGGGCTAATTTCTACCCAATTATAGGTTGGTGCTTCCGCATAATTTGTATCCCAATTATCATATCCCCAATACCCATAATTATCTGGTGGAGTTGGGTCAGATTCCAATAATGCAGGCACCATTAAATTTACGCGTTTAGATTGAACAACATCTCCATTTTGAGTAATATCTACATCAATAAATAATTGAGTGCCTATTGGAATTGATACATCAATATCTCCAGTTAATATACTGTTTAATAATTGATTATCAAATCCATTAATTTCAAAAGTATTAGCAGGATTAGGTGAAGCATTAAAAATACCTTCCGAAAAATTAACGAATTGCAATGCAAGGTCTGAGTAATTTTGTTGAGATGAATTTGAAATATTTAAACTTAAATCTAGATTATTCCCCGGTGTAACATAATTCATTCCTTCACCTGTTATAACATCAATGTCAAAATATGTAAAAACTTCAGGATTATATGTTTCACCATTATCAGAAGAAAAATTAAGTGTAATTTTTTGTTGGTAAAATTGAGATTTATTTAAATATAATTCTAATTCAGAGCCCAATTCTACATTTGAAAAATCAATATATAAATTACCATTTTCATTTGATAGTCCTTTCCCAACAAGGTCATCACCCACCATTAATGCACCTACAACCATTTCTAACGGATTATTATGTTGGTCCGTAATTGTAAGTGAAATATGAGAATTATTAAGTTCTGCTCCGCTTTCTAGGCTGGCATTCATTTCTTCAGGTACACCTAACCAAACTGGAATACTTGGATCCCCCATTACACTATACACATGGTGATAAAAATATACAACACCCGGTTTCCCATTTGGATCTAATTGGCCTATTTGATCTGGGAATTCAGTGATAAGTGATTGTTTACCCGCATGTAATGCGGGTGCCAATTCATGGACACCATCTTCTAATAAAGCATCCCACATTGCACCACAAATTACATTATTAAATCGAGTATCTGTATCTAAATCAGAAGGTCCTACCATTGCAGCAGCACCCTTTGGGATATTCAATGACCCATACGTAACCATTGCTTCACCATAGCATTTATCTAAACCACTTCCAGAATAATCATTTCCAAAATCACCCGTATTACATACAAAGCTCATGACAATTGGCAACATCCAGCCATTTGTTAAATTATTTACATTTTCCCTATGGAAATATGGTTTATGCCATCCATTTGCATCACCCCATCCTCTGTAATTAATAATTCCGACACCACTATTCCAACTACTTGCTACGAGAGGATTGCTTTCTCCATTTTGATAATTTCCTGCATGATAAAAAGCTGTATCAATTTGATTATAACCATATTCTTCCAATTCATCATATAACCACATTGAAGTCCAAACTGGAGTAACAGGCCATTGAACTGGTGGAACTGGATTACCATCATAAGTTGCATAACTTCCTGCAACAAGTAATGCTCGATCTAAATAATCAATAAATGGCGTATTTTTGATATATTCTAAAGTAACATATTTGATACTTCTAGAAATTAAATTTGATAAATCAGCATTGGTTTGAATACTCCATCTTCCCACAAAAATTTCAGGAGAAAAAGCATCATATTCATCGCTATTTTCATCATCTACAAAAAAAGTATATTTATAATCCGTTACATCAATATCTTCTTCATTTATGGATGGAATTGTAAATGTCGGAATTTCATAATTCCAGTTCACATCTCCGATAAGTAGAACATATTCTAACATAGGATTATTTAATTTATAGGCTTCAATTTGATTTCTCAATCCCTCTGCATCCAATCCTAAACCTTCAATAGACATTACTTCTACATCAAATCCTTGTGTCTTTTTAAAATGAATAAAATCACCAGCAGGATCATTGGATAATCTATCAATTAATTCATCCTGTGGAACTACAATTAAAAATATTCCTCGTCCATAATGACTTTCTACATTTCTATTCATCCCTCGCTGTGACAGTGGAACTACATTGGATGATGAAAAAATAAAAGCACTCAATAATAAAATAAATAAAATCTTTTTCATAAATTAATTTCCTAATAGTTCATTTCGTATTGCAATAATATCATAAATATCAATTTGGTTGTCTGCGTTCCAATCGGCAGGACAATGTTGATAATCGCTCAATAGTTGATATTCTATAATATGATTAATAATAAATAATACATCTCTAATATCAAAAACATCATCCTGATTTATATCTCCAACATCACAGGATTGATTTTGTTCAGAAACTAATTTTAAATGATTAATTTCTACTCCTCTATACTGGACAGTTGAATCTGCTGAAAAACCAATTAATAATTGATTCATATCTTGGAATATTGGAATTTCAATTTGATGCGTTTCCCAATGATGATTTTTTATTAAATATTCAGGTGTGTTATTTGTAGAATCAAAATCAATAAACCCAAAATCATGGTCCCATTCAAATTCGTTTTTTAAATCAATTATTAAATTATAATCTAAGTTTTCAGATATATTTAATTCGGTGTTATATTTAATTATACTGTGTCCAAAATCATATAAATAGTCAGATTGAGATTTTAATTTAGCTGATTCATTTACCCATGAACCGCTTAATACGGTCCAATTTTGTAAATTATCAAAGCTTTCATCAATAACCATATTCGAATATTTCATATTTACTTGAATGGTGGTATTCTCTTCTAACTCTAATGAAATGAATCGTGAAAATAATTCTTGTCCAGAAAACTTTACTTCATAATTATCTGAAAATAATGGAATGGTATTGTTTCCACTTGTTAAAATGAAAGAATATGTATTCAAATCTGATATGAATTCAACATTAATTTCATCTTCATATTCACTTGGTGAATTTAAATGTAAATTCAAATTAAATAATGATTTTGGAATAAGGCTGAAATTCTTTTCACTAATAAAACCACTTGAAGAAGTAACTGTTTCTAAATGGGGATTATATCCTTCAGCCTTTACTTCAATTGTAAATGTTCCATTAGATAATAATCGTCGATATCGTCCAAATTCATCCGTTAATCGTGGTTTTAACATTCCACCATCTAATTCTAAAATTCTAACCTGAGCATTCTCAATAATTGCACCCGAATTGCTATTTGTAACTATTCCTGTTACTTGATTTGCAGGAGCACCAAGAGCTCCATTAATAAACCCAATTGCTCGATTCATCATAAAAAAAGCACCATTTAAATTTCGATCAATTGTATTTTCAATTAATTCTATATCATCTGGTTGCATGTTTTGTGTACCAACTTCTATTAAAAATTGAATTGTACCTACTTGAGAATAAAACCAATCGTGTGCATTCCCTTTGCGAGATCCATGTGCAACGGGTAAATATCCACCACCCCCGTCTTCTCTAATAATTTTTTCGGCGATTTCAATACCAATTGGGTTAATGACTTCTAAATCAGGAGCAGGCTTTGCATCTTCCCAAAACCATGAATAAATTACTTTTTCGGAAACACTTCCAGATCGAGAACTATGATATGCAATCGATAAAAGAAAGTCTTCTCTAAATGCAAAATCTCGTATTGCTTGCATTTCTAATTCAGAAAAAGGTGCTTCTCCTTTATAATAATCAAAATGAGATTGATAGCTACCACTTCCATTATCATATTCATACGGCCCATCACCAAAATTCCAATTAAAATCATAATTTCTATTTAAATCTACTCCATCAGAATCATTACCAATTCCAACTAAGAAATCAAATACACCATCAAAATCAACATCTCTCTTATTTTTCCGGTAACTTTCATCCTGTAGCCAATTCCCATTTTCTTCATATCCATGCACAACTCTTAATCCTTCAGGGTTATGTGTAGGTACCACCCAAATTTCGGAAAAATATAATAATGCACCCATATTATATGCCCAATCTGGATTATCTTCAGGGTGAAGAAATTTTGAAATGATATCCATTGTAATTTCCACACCTAAAATTTCTTCCGCATGACATTGACCTAAAAATAATGTACGGGGTTCATCTTCTTTAATATCGGCATTATAAGAAAGGCGAACACCCCAAAACGGTAATCCATCATGTGTAGAAGTTCCAATTTGTTCTAAATGATAAATAATTCCACTACCTGGATATTGATCACTCGGATTTGAATTGTTTCCAAATTGTTCATCCCAAGCAAATAATGAATCTCTAATTTCATCATAGGTATGATACCGATCATTTAATCGGTTCTGTCCCATTAATGAATTAGCGATTATTAAACAAATAATTAAATATATATTTCTCATTTATTTAATGAATGAAACTTTTTGAATTTGACTAAATTCATCATTGTAATTTACTTTTATAAAATATGAACCGCTACCTAATTCAGTTGGTTGCCATTTTAATTGATGATTTCCCGCAGAAGCAAATTCATCAAAAATAACTTCAATTGTTTGCCCTAAAATATTAATAATCTCAATTTTAACATTTGCATGCTCAGGAATAGAATAGCTTATATGCGTTTCTGGATTAAATGGATTTGGATAAACACCATTAATTTTAAATTCAATAGGAATATTTGCTGTAATTGAATTACCCTCTTCTGTGATTGAAATTGATTGAGCGTAAATATTTTTTAAATCTTCTTTCCCCGTACTTCTTAAATCCATCCAAACCATATAAAATGAATTTTGTTCAGGTGTTTGAGAAAAAATCACTGGTTTGGACTGTTTGTATAATTCATTACAAAGTGGATATCCATTGCCTTCAAACTCAGGGATTCCATTAATTACATGCTGAAAATACACATCCTTCTCTAAAGCGACATCTTCACCTGGTGGTGTATTTCGTTCATCCTCCCACACAACAATAAATGACTCATCACTTCCTAAAATAACATCTGGAGAAATTTGGTCACCAATATCATCTGAAATTAATACCTCACTTTCAGAATTTAAATTTTCTAAATTAAGCGTATTACAATAAATATTATAATTCAATCCATCTCTATAATCTTCCCAGCAATTATATACTTCATTTGATGTTGGATTAAATGCAACTGATAATCCTTCTTGACCACCAAACCCAGTTACAATCGGAAAACCATTTTCAGGCCCCTTTAATTGACCTTCAAGTGAAATTATTTGTCCGAAAATATCTATTCCATTTTCATACCCATTTCGCAAGTCTTCCCAACCAAAATAAATATCATTCCCAATCATTTCCATTACTGGATTATTTTTTATATTTGTATCATTAACTAAAGAAGTACCCCATTCTTCCCATCCTTCAATTGTATTTCCATTAGAGTCAATAGCTTTTACAAAAATATTATACCCCGTTAACCAGGACTCCGCTTGCCAAGAGATAATAATCCCTCCATTCGGATATTGCTGAATATCTATTAAATGTTGATCTACAATTGCATTTGTATAATCTGATACTTCGATACCATTTTCTTCCCAAACAGGTACACCTATATCCGAAAATTTTTGTACGAATATTGATTGTGGGCCATGCTTCTTTGCAGAATAGGAAATATAAAATGAATTATCCTCTCCATTTATTATTTTAGGTGATTCCATACTCCAATTCACATCTTCAATAATTGGAGTCCCCATTTCACCTCCAATCATATTTAAATTTTCATCTAATAATTGATAATAAATTGAAGTATATGCACTCTCAACCATAAAAGTAAGTAAAAAATGTCCATTTAAATATGCAATTTGAGGATCTCCTTGGCTTGGATTTAAACATAAAGGTACACCATTTGTCCAATTTATAGGCTCATCGTAATTACTATCAATTATCATTCCAAAAGTAACTTCCTGTAATTCAGGTGCCCATCGATTATCAATCCAATATATTAATGTTTTACCATCTTCAACATAAATAGAATTAATATGAGAGTCTGTATCAGGGTCGCCTACATTTCCGGTAATTCCAGCAAATACTTTCATGCCGTTATCTTCAAATTGAGTTCCTGATTCAGGAGTTATTCGTTGTAAATATATACTATTTGAACCAATTCTATAATCGTCCCAAGCAGCAAAAACTCCACCATTTCCATCATTTTTTAATACGGGAGATAAAGAATTTTCAGCATTAACTAAGATTCCATTATCTTCAAATGTAAGTTCATTATCTGAATTTAAGTGCTGAACAAATACATCAACTTCTGGGAATGCACCATTTCTAAAATCTTCCCAAATAAAATAGGCACCTCCATTACCATCACTTGTTAAGCGTGGATTAATTTGGTATTGTTCATCAAAAGCTGTTATTCGTAAACCATTTTCATTTAAAATAGGAATACCATCTAAATCTATTTTATGAGCATAAATATCAGGGCGATCAGGGTTATGACGATAATCCTGCCAAACTAAATAAGTTCCTGAATCATCACCTTTTACTCGTGGTTTAATCTGTTCTCCATCTGCAATTGCAATACCTACACCATCTTGTTCTAATAGAATATTTCCATCTAAATCGATATATTGCATGAAAATATCACCAAAGTTTTCAATAGAACGATGGTCTTGCCATGCAACTACAAATTGCTCACCATTAACATAAGTAACTTTAGGAGATGTTTGAATAAATGGTGCTTCACAAATTGGAATTCCGCCATCAGAAGGCTCAGATAATATTGTATTACAGTTAATATCCATAATTTGAATATATATATCTTTATTTTCATCTTCATCCGCTCCAACAGGGATTGACCTTGACCAAGTCATGCCAGCAAGTCCATCACCAATCACTTCTAAGCTCACACCGCTTCGTGAAAATGAGGAATTATTTAGCGTAATACCTGTTCCTGGATTTAAAATAGTACCATCAAATGAAATATGTGTTCCTTTTACAACAGCAACACCATCTGATTCATCAACCCAAATTGCAAATACACCACCTAAATTATCTTTACACATATTTGGGGATGATTGCTTTCCAGCTACATTTGTAATAGGAGTGCCTTCTAATCCAAATTGTAATGTACCATCGGCAAATACATGCTGTCCATAAATATCACCTTTTGCTGGTTCATTTCTGTAATCCATCCAAATCATATAAAATCCACCAGCATCATCGGTAATGATAATTGGATCTTCCTGTCGTCCATCTGCTTGTGCAATTGGTATTCCATCTTTTAATCCATCTTCCAAGGCTACAAGCTCACCATCAGTTCCCCATAATAATTCACCTTCAGTTGTTACCTTCTGAGCAAAGATATCTCTTATACCATACCGACAATCAGACCATACAATTATTAATTCACCTTCATTTCCAATTTCAATTGCTTTCCACCATTCAATATGTGTTCCCTGTCTTAATGGTACCCCATTATCCTGCCAATCAAAGGGAGATTGTGCAAAAATTGTACTTATTAATATTATCCAAAAAATTGATTTCATTATTTTTATCTTTCTATTTTATAAATTTCTAATCCATCTCGAGTTGCAACAAATATATTGTTATTATTTATTCTAACAGAATTTGCATAACCAGTCTCAATATTACCTAATAATTTTACTGTGGAATTATCAATCCACTCATAAACTAAAACACCATCATATCCTGCAGATAATGCAATGATATCTCCATCAGTATCAATACCTCTTATATTATGTCCTTCAGCGAAGGATATATTATTTACAAAACGACCATCTTGGTCAAGAGAAGACATGTAACAACCTTTATTATATGAATGTCCTGTAAAGACCGTATTGTTAAAACTTTCTATTGTTAATATCTCTCCTGGTAAATCAAATTGTGCCGTTGGTGCAACAACATCTATAAATTCTTCAGCAGAATCCCATACTTCATTTCCATTTATATCGATATAACTTTCTTCGGCATCCCAAACACCATTCCCGACAGGATTATCAATTGAGCAAAAAATAACACCTGGTTGCCAATCATATTCACCACAATCATAAAAATCTTCACCTTCATCCCAAGTTCCATTTTCATTTGAATCTACAAAGTCTTCAGCCGAATCTTGAACTCCATTATTATTAAAATCGTCAAATGGTTCAACAGAATCATAAATTCCATTTTCATTTGAATCTACATATTCTTCGCCTTCATCCCAAATTTCGTTATTCAATTTTGCATTTGAATTTTGTTTAAATATTGAAAGACCCAGCTCTCCTTCACTAAAAGCAATCAAACTATCTGAAAAAGATACAAATTCACCAAAATATGATTTATTGACTCCATAAGTACATTCTAATTCAAATTCACCTGTTAATTCACTAAATGAAATTATTCCGTTTACAATTGAAGTTGAACCAGCATCATATTCTGCAGCCCCTTCAGCCATATCATGTTTTAACAACGGATAAATAAAAATAGAATCTAATTGAGAATCATCAATTACAAAATCACGCCAATTATCACCAAAACAACCTGTTAAATAATTTGTTAAATATTGTTCCCCATTTAGATTATATAAATAAATTCGGTCATTCATATCTAAAATAAAAACTAAATCATGCGATTCTGATATAACAACTTTGTTTGATTTTTCTTCACCTAAATTTGCTTCCCAATCAATTAGATGGACTCTTTCATCAATACTTTCAACTTCATTTTCTTCATTTAAATTTAAATCAAATAAATATGTACCATCATAATTTGCAGATAAAGCAATTAAATTGTCACTAATATCCACATCTAAAGCATAACCATTTGTTGCGAATGAATAAACTTCTGAATATTGAAGATTTCCCTCTGTAATTGGATTTAGAGGGGAATGACAAAATTGAATAATTAAAATAATTCCAGTTATTATTAATAATTTTTTAAACATAAATAATCCTATCGGTAAATATCATAAACACCATTCCAAGTTAACTTTATCCCAAATTCTGTTTTATAGAATGATTTAATATCTTCAACCCACTGAAATTGTGATAATGTTTGGCGATATCTCATTTTAATATAACCATTTATCTTGAAATTAGAGTTTATTTTTTTTGTTAATGATGTATAAATTTGATGATCAAAATGAATTCTCCCAGAATGTAATGGGTCATCTATTGATTCGTTTAGATATTTTCTATTGCCTAACGAGTAAGATATATAGAATTTATCTGACTTTAAGAATTTAATATGTTTTAATGAACGGCTAATCTTTATACTCGCTGTTCGATAAGACCTATCTTGAAAAGTTGAGTTTAATCCTGAATAATATGAAATATTATTTCCATCACCAATTCCAATTTTCAACCCATAACTTAGTTTAGAGTTAAATTTATGAGATAAATACCAAGAAAAATTATGAATTTCAGTATCAAATTCTGTAAAATTAGAATTATAATATTCACTTGAAATCTCCCATGATATACGCGTCCAATTCTTTTTATTAATGGGTACTGAATATGAAATAAACCCACTTGCTTTGGAATAAGTACAATCAAAATATTGATTTGAAAAAATATCTGCATCTTGATAGCGTTTTAAATAATTTTCAGGAGTAAAAGAATATCCTGTTTTCAACCAATGATAAGACCCAAATTTAATTTCAAATTTCCCTGAAAAAGAAATTGTATTTTTTTGAATAAATGATCTTACAATTTTACTTCGTAATTGAAATATAAAATTTGTTTCATATTGGTCTAATAATACAGGTGAATAAATTATTTTTAATTGAGGTTTATAATAATCACTGTCGTAATATTTTATTTCGCCTAGAGAATTACTACCTAATGTTTTAGTTTGTAAATCACTTTTAGAAAATGAGAAAACATTGGAATCATACCCCGTTGCAAAATTAAATTGATAATAAATTGGTACAACTAATCTGTCAACAAAATTTTGTCCTAAAAGAAATTGGCTTAATAATATAATTAATAAAATTCTCATTATTTAGGAATAAATTCTCCACGAATTAATACATTTCTATTGGGGGACTTATTAAAAATCAAAATTTCTGAATCTTTACTATTTATAGAAAAATAAGAAGTTCTTAACTTTCCAGGGTAGCTTTCTATATTTTCAATTTTACTCTGAGTTGAAATTGATGAATAAAAAATTGATGTTACAACTTTATTATTTTCATTAAAATTTAAAATATAAGGTTGGTAAAAATCACTCTCATTATTGTAAATACATCGAGAATACAACCAAAAATCACCTTCAAAATCTTCTGAAAAACTAAATAATGCATTACCACCTGTTTCTAACATTGAATATGGTGTCGATTTTTTTCCTGTAATTACATTTAATATTTGATTATTATTATAATCTGTTTCTGAAATAAAAGACTTCCTTCTTTTTGGTTTTAATTGGTGAGTTAATCGTACTAACATAGGTAATTCTTTAGATTTAATTCTAAATTGATGTTTACCTTTTGGAATATTTATTTGAATTTTACCAGATTTGGAAAATGAATGTGCTGGATGTTTTTTTGACTTTGTATTATCCGAAATTGAAAGTGTTTCTAAAAATTCAAGAGATTCTGTATTATCTAATCTTAAATTAAATGAAACATCAATTGGAATATTAATTTTCTTTGGTACAGGTTTTCTAAAATATAAATTTATTAATTTAGGGCCTTCTATTTCATAAATACATTCATTACCTCTTAAAATATAATAATCAATTTCATTCTTATTTATTAATAATGTCTCAATTTCAATATTATTTATTGGATGCAAAAGTTTGCCAAATGATAATGTAATTAAAATTATTAAATAAATTATTAACTTCATTTAAATTGTAGAATCTGGATTAAAAGATTTTAATCTATCATTCACTTGTTTATGACTATATACACCAATTCCTAAAATCATACTCAAACTAATAATTGTGCTTATCCAGGTAATTAATAAATTATATTTTTCAGTAAAATATATGACGCCTTTTCCAATTTTTTTCTTTGTTGGACCTTGAGGCAATATTCCATCTATTATCTTATTCACTTTAATAATACTCACCACAGGTACATTATTTTCCGCAAATGACTTTACCACACTCGGATTCATTTCTTTTTTAATTATTTCATCAGGAGTGAAAACAGGTTTATTTTTTAATTTTGAAACACCTCCAATTCCAATAGCCGAAACACCTCCACCAATATTTATAAATGCTGAATATCTATTTAATGGAATATAAGATTCATACTTATTTAATCGATGCTCAATACTTTTCAATAAATTTGACGAATCTCTTTCTACAAAATAAGGGATAAAATCAATATTATTTCGTTTTATTGAAGATTTAATTAAATTTCGAGATTCTGTTCCACCAAAATTACCAATTCTTTTTAAACAATCTCCCTTTCCACCAAGAGATGCCAATGTTGATTGATAATTAAACACACCTTTATCTATTAAAACCGATTCCATATCTAACCAAGTAAAGTTAGGGTCAGTTGCGCCCCATGTAGAAGAGGAGACAGAAGTAATTATTACAGGATAAACATCCAATGAATTTGTTGCACTAAAAAGGGCTATGTTTGCACCTGGATTTGAACCTGTTAAACACACTGCAATAGTATCTCCTTTTTCAACACCTGCTTCCATTAATTTATCAACCATAAATCCTGCAAAATTAGGCTTTAATGTTGCCTGTTTATCTGCCAAATTACCATTACTTGAACGAATTAAACTTTCTTCCTTAAAAATCAATCCAGTTAAGTTGGGGTCAATACTTTTAAATACCTGCATATTTGATTCTTCGACGAAAGATTTTAATGCGTTTAATGCTTTTTTCATCTTTTTAGATGCTGTAATTTTTTCATCATAATTAACAGACTTTTCTACTACTGTTGAATTAAACACCCAAAAAACTAATAATAAATTAATAACAGCCATAGAAACTAAAATTCTTGTTTTTTGTATCACAGGTCTAAACATGAATTTGACCTCCGCTAATTAATATCAATAATAATTGAACAGTTGCTCCTGTCATTAAAATCACACTAATTGTTCTAACGACTCCCTGTCTATCCATCCAGCTTGCAATCAACCCTGGAATAATATTACCAATTACCGCTAGATTTGCTTCTTCTTCACCTAAAAAATATATTTTTGATAAATATCCAAGTAAAAATCCTAATAAAAGACTTAGCACTAATCTTCTTTTTCCATAAATAAATATAAAGTTAGACAATAACTTTACAATTCCAAATGCAATTAAACTGGCAATAAATGTACCAATAACCCGTAATGGATCATGAAGATATAACGCAATATATCCCGGAACAATTACACCACCAGCCATTACTCCTAATGTTTCTGTTAGGAATAAACTAATTACAATTCCTAATCCTACCGCGATTTCAGTCATTAATTTTTGCCTGTTTCAATTTTGAAATAAATTCTTCTCCCCAGCCGACCATATTGCCAATTCCCATAATATATTCACCTGATAAATTATAAAAGTAATTTAATAAATCATCCGGATTTGATGATTCTGGAAATGTCAGAATTTCACAATTTTCTGAGTGATTATATAATTTTAAATTGGGTAAATTATCACCTCTTATTATAAATAAATGAGGTTGAATTATATTTAAAACTAATTCAATCATTTGAGTTGTTCTAAATCGACGATCAGATCTCGCATTTAAAAATATTGCGATATGAGATTGATCTGTCTGTTCTCTTAATAATTCAAATATCTGATAAGTTGATTGAGGGTCATTCGCCGCAAATGCATTTATAAAATTATTTGTTTCCGATTTCCCTTTTATTTTTAAAACCTGTAAAGCACCTGGATCGGGAGTTGCATTATACATTCCAGATAGTGCTGTTTTTTTATCTATTCCAGCCTGCTTGCATACTTCTAATGCAATTGCAACATTTTCATTATGTTCAAGATATGAAAACCCTTTCATCTCTTCTGATTCTATTTGCTCACCTGAAACTTCTACAAAAGTAGAATTGTTCTCATTTGATTTATCTTTAATGATGTTTGATGTGGGGCATTTAGTTGTAATCATAACCCCATTTTCAGGGACAGAATTTGAAAGTGATTTTGTTATATCTTCCATAGTATAACCCATTTCATCTACATGATCCATTCTAACATTTGTAATTACACCAATATCTGATTTTATCATTTTATGTTCAGAAACCCATTGATATTCTGGCATAACGGCCATACATTCTATCACAATATATTCTGGGTTTTGCTTAGAAAAAGTGCGTAATAATCGAAGTTGTTCACCAATAGAAGGTGACCGTAAACGATGAATAATTCGATCTATTCCATCAACATCAATTACTCTCGGAGAAGTACCTGTTACTTTCGCAAGTGTTTTAAATCCACCCGCCCTTAATCCACCCGCAATTAATCTTACTACAGAAGATTTTCCACGAGAACCATTTACATGAATCCTATTCGGTAATTTTGCAAGTACTGTTTGATGTAATTGATATTCCCAAATCCCAACCAATATGAGGACAAATATTAATGTCCCTAAAGCAAATACAGTCATTAAAGTTAAATTTTAAGCTATTCTACTTAACCTAAAATAATATTAATAATGATAATGATATCAAAAACATTTAAAACTCCGTCACCATTAATATCTGCAATGTACAATTCAATTGAATCTAACGAATTTGATGTTGGATTTAATATTTGATTTACAATTAAAATAACATCAACAATATTAATTACAGTATCTTGATTTACATCTCCCATTGTTAATGGTGTACTTGGACGAGTCGTAATAAATAATGCCGACTCATCAGCTAATGATAATGCAGTTTCAGGATATTGATTATTAAATGAATATTGTAAACCATCTGTACTTGTATGATCTTCTATTCCAACAGTAGCATAAGAACCATGAAATGCAGTAGCACCGCTATAATTTGAAGTATTATTAACAGTTTTATATTGAATTTTAATTTCTCCATCACCTGTTGGTGTTAATGTATCATATAAAATAATTTGAAAATCTTGATCATCATTTCCACCATCATTTCTCATATCAGACCACTCAATTATAAATACATCCATATTGGGGTTATAAAAAGTGTAAACATCGCCATTGTTAGATGTTTTTAAATCATCCCAAAATGCTGCAATCATGGGTGATGGTCCACCTGCACCCGGAACAGGATAGTTTCTAAAAGATGTCATTTCGGAGTCACCAAAAGTTATCCATCCATTGGTACAAATAGTGACTTGGCTATATTCTATTCCATAGAATGAAAAATCAAATGGTAAGTTTATAGTTGTCGTTTGTTGTAAACTGGGATTACCATCACCACTATTATTTAAATTTAAGTTTGTTCCAGAACCTCCATAATCAGGATCAATTTCAATCCAATCATAAATTCCTGCTAAGTTATATCCTAAATCACCTGAATCATATATATAATAACCATGTTGGTCAGGACCAAGAGGATCTGTAATAGTAGCAGTCCCTACTTGAATATGCAATGGTTCACTATGATTATATCCACTTGAGCTTGTTAAATTTAATTGTACAGGAATAACTGTTCCATTAATAATATTTTCATTTGCTGTAATTTCAATAGAATTAGATGATAGTACTGAGCTATTTGCATTTATTAAATTCCAAGAAATATTATTATCAGCCACCGTAAATGTGCTTCCTGGAATAATTAATTCTCCACTAATATTATCTACACCAATATTTCCAATATTTTTTAATTCAATTTGTATATTTTTTGTTTCACCCGGATTAATTGTACTTCCAGTTATAAATGTATAATTATTTACAATTAATCTTCCACCGACAACATTAACAGGTAAATATCCATTGGCTTCATTTATGTTTTCATCAGAAATTCTAATTCTTAATCCAAGTTCTTCACCATCCATTGCACTCTCATTTAAAGAAATAAAATACGAAAGTATAATTTCTTCATTTGCCCCTATACTTGTTATTGTCTCAATTGAATTTCCATCTAAAAATGTTATTAAATCAATATCTGCTGTTAATTCTACAGTTAAATTAGTCTGTGTTGAACTCCCAAAGTTTTTTATAGGAATAGCCAAAGAAACTGTTTCACCCGGATTAAATAAACCATCATTATTCCCAGTCAATGGAAAAGCCATACCATCATCATAAATTGAAATATTTTCAGCGACTACATTTACAGGAAGAACTGCATCTGTTACTGAAATTGTCCCTTCGTGTGGTATTTTATTTTTCATTGTTACAGTTACGCTTATACTTCCCTCTGGAATATCTTCAATATGAAAAAATGCATTCCCTGAATTATCAGTTAATCTATTTTCAAAGATTATATCATTCCCCATTAATAATGTAACCAACGCATCTTTAAGTGCATTATTATTTTCATCATTAACCGCAACTTCAATAAAATTTGAACCTAATGATAAATTAGAGTTATAGTTTACAGATAATTCCCTTGGGGTATCTGTCCATAAATGCGTTGCGGGATCACCCATTAAATTATTCCAATGGGTAAATATATTAACCATATTACCAGAATTAGAAGGGTATGTTTTTATTAAATGTAATTTACCATGGACTAAAGCTTCGCCTGCTGTTTGAGCATTACCAGGAAATAATCCCCAATAAATACCCATATCTACAATATTATTATACATTGTGTGGGTCCCTGAAGTTGCAGTACCAACTGATGCAATTGCACCTTTAGGGATATTCTCTGACCCCGCTCTAAAAAATGATTCTGACAATGCTTCACCACCCCACGAACTTCCAAAACTACCTGTATCACAAGTTAAGACTGTTGCAAATGGAAGCATATAACCATTATTTAGATTATTAATATTTCCACTACCAAATCCACTTACACCAATATAACCTCTATAATTTAAAAACAACACACCACTGTTTAACTTATTACTCATAAAACTTGACCAGCCATTGTTATACTGGGTATCTACATTTTCAAATTCATATTCATCTAACATATCATTAATAAACATATTTGTAATTATAGTAGAAACACCTGAATAAGAAGGATCGCCGGCAAGTGCAGCACTTTCATACCAGTCTGTACCTGTTTGTGCAATATACGATGCTTTTTCATAATGAATAATTTTATTTACAACGGTTGCAATATCACTTGAATTTTCAACCGACATTCTACCTATTACAACATCGGGATATAAATCATCACCATTTAACAAACCGTATGGATTATCTCCTTTACCACTATATCCTGACCAATTTTCCGTAAAAGCAGGAATACTATATGAACCACTCACATCACCAATTAAAGTAACAAATTCTGGCTTGGGGTCAAAATCTTCATATGCATTTTGAATATAATTTTTTATTGAATTCGTGCTTGTTCCTGTCTGGGAAGTTGAAGCAGTATAAACCGTATATCCCCTTTTATGCCGCCATTCTAATAAGTTTTCTATATTATTATTTGTTAATGCGTTTCCACCCCCAATAACTAATATTGCAGGCTCTTGAAATTCCATATCTTCAGTACGAGTAAAATTAGGAATTAAACTTTCATACATTTTCACAAAAGGTCTTGAATATTGAATTGTTTCTGTAATTGTAGATGAGGTTAATGGAGTGATATTAATATCTACATTATTATAAACAACTAATCTTTTTTCTGATGGGTAATATGTAAATGGTACAAATTCTATTGAGATAATATCTATATCTCTCATTGTTTGCGGACTTGAAACATTTAAATTATTTATTGGATAACTAGAAATTTGAGAAAACGAATTATTGATTAATAAACTTCGTGAGTAAACTTGTTTATGCTCGTCATCTTCTATATAAGGTAGTATATTGATATCTTCAATTGTATATGAATCTATAATTTCATATTGAACATTATATTGAACATTTTTATCAACCATATATAATGACGAAAATGTGGGTAAATCAGGCATTCCAATTTCTAATAATTGTCCTGTATGTTCAATTTTAATTTTCTGAAAATCTTCATGTGAATCAAATTCAATATCACCTATATTCAAATTTAAAGTTCCACTCCCATCTGACTGACTGACATATTGGAAATGACTAATTGATGAATTTGTTGTAGCAAATATGCCACTGATAAATAAAATAATTGATAATAATTTTTGCATTTTCTCTTTCTTTTTAATTTGTATTATTAAATTGATGATATCTTAAAAAAACATCTATAATAAATATACAGCAATCAATATATATGATAGTTTTCGATATGTATCAATTTGTAATTTGGTTAGATTAAATTTCATTTATTTTGCTTTTAAACAAGCCGATAACTTAATAGATAGACGAGAATTCAAATCAAACAAATTGTCACATAATATTTATGTTGTGTAATTTACTAGGCTGTGTAGCTTATAGCAAATTCAAACAATGAAAATCAACAAAGGAGAGACACTTGATTCAATTTAATAATATCAAGAAAAAAATAACAGAAGGGTTTACACTTGTAGAAATCCTTATCGTAGTTGTAATTATCGGAATTTTAGCTTCAGTAGCTATTCCAACCTATATGAAATATGTTGAAAGAGGTTATGCTTCTGACGCAAAAGTTCAAATTAAAAACATTTTAGAAAATGCAGAAATTTATAGACAAGAAACAGGTGAGTGGCCTGTGGATGTTCAAACTATGCTTGATGAAGGTGTTTTAGGAATGAAAAAGTCTGTTCTTAATAAATGGGAATTTGATTTACAATTAGAAGATGATGAATATGGTACTTCTGGTCAAATTACTGCTTCAAGCCTACCTGGAATGAAGGGTGGAGAAGGAAAGCAAATTATTTACCTTATTGAAGAAGGTGAATATGTTGGATATGGACAAAAAAGAGAACAATAAATGGATGTAAAAATTCATGACTTACTTGATTATGCATTAAAAAGTGGTGCATCTGATCTTCATTTAAGTGTTGGTTCTATTCCAATGGTGAGAATTCATGGAATAATGAAAAAATTACAATTACCTGTAATGACTCAAGACACAATGGAATCGATTAAAAAAGATGTTTTAAACGAACATCAATTAAAACGCTTTGAGGAAAAACTAGAAATTGATTTTTCTAAAAAACTTGAGAAAAAAGGTCGTTTTCGCGTAAACTTCTTCAATCAAATAAATGGATATTCTGCTGTTTTCAGAACAATTCCTTCGGCCGTTAAATCTACGGAAGAATTGATGATTCCTCCAATTTTAAACCAATTAGCGCTCAAGGAAAAAGGATTAATCCTTTTAACCGGACCTACAGGTAGTGGAAAATCAACTACACTTGCAGCAATGATTCAACATATAAATGAACATAAACAACATCATATTATTACAGTTGAAGATCCAGTAGAATATTATCATGAATCAAATAACTGTTTAATCAATCAACGAGAATTAGGACAATCAACACACTCTTTTGCGAATGCATTAAAGTCTGCTTTACGAGAAGATCCTGATGTTATTCTTGTTGGTGAGATGAGAGATTTAGAAACAATCCAATTAGCATTAACTGCAGCGGAGACTGGGCACTTAGTGTTAAGTACATTACATACTTCCAGTGCTGTTAAAACAATTGATAGAATTATAGATGTTTTTCCTTCAGGGCAAAAATCTCAAATTAGATCTATGCTTTCAGAAAGTTTATTGGCTGTAATTGCTCAAAAATTATTACCAAATAAAGCAAAAACGGGACGAGTTCCTGCAAGTGAGATAATGGTTGCATCTTCTGCGATAAGAAACCTAATCAGAGAAGATAAAATTTATCAAATACCAACATTAATACAATCAGGTGCAAAGGAAGGAATGCAAAGTTTAGATGCTGACCTTCAACGATTATTACACCAAGGCATAATTGACCGCGCAGATGCAATTCAAGTTGCTGAAAATCCTGAAGTATTTGAAAGAGGTATTTTTTAATTGAACTCAACTCTAAAAACATTAAAGGGATTTACATTAATTGAGGCAATGATTGGTGTATTAATTACAGCAATTTCTGCATCAGCGATTATGATGGGAGTTAGCTCAGTAAATCAATCATTAAAAAAAGTTAGAGTTAAAGAAAAAGCATACGAAGCATTACGAGATTACACTGATTTTCTAAAAGCACGTATTATGGCAGAAGGAGGAAGTACAATTGGTTCTCCATCTCAAAATGGCGATGAAGTAATATTATTTGAAAATGATCAAGGTGAACCTGTTTATATCGCAACGGTTAACTATCATCCAATTAGAAAATTAAGTGATCAAAATAGTTTAGGTGAAGTATATTCATTAGACACATATATTGTCTGGGATTTAAATGAAAACGTTAAAGATACAATTGAATTTAATACTGCCCAAATTAGGCTTCAACTATAGTGATGAAATTATTAAAATATAAAGCTTCTGGATTTACTCTTGTTGAAATGATGACAATTATATTAATCAGTTCGGTATCTTTTTTAGGGATGTTTTATATTTATGGTGATGTATCAAAAAAATTAGAAGGCGATTTAGCCCGATCTGAAGTAAAAACATATTGTAATTATGCACTTAATGAAATGGCTAATTATATTAAAATGGCAGATGATATTTCATTTAATATCTATGATCAAAATATACAATTAATTACAGATGGCAATTATTATGGGCGAAATTCCTTTTCACTATCAAGTGATGATGGAATATTAAAAAATGGTGACCCCATACACAATTCAACAACTCGAGATCCAAATAACCCAACTCGTTTTGTAAGAAATCATGTAATTAGATATACTTCAATTGAAAAAAATCAATTTACTCGGTACAAAATTAGAGATTGGGATATTTATTCTAAACCAAATGTTGATGGTACAACGACAAATGAAAACTCAGATGTCCGAAAAGCAACATTAATTGTAGAAATGGTTGTAGATATAATTATGGGTTGGGATGAAGATATAATTATTGAAACGCTTTCATTTAAAAAAGAGACTTTTTCTCCAACGGCATTTATTAAATATCGAAATTCATAATTGATGACAATTAAGCAAAAACTAACAGCAGGTTTTATTTTACCAACCACAATTGTAATGACAATGGTTGGAGCAGGAGTTGTGTTTGCTTATTTTCAAAAAGCAATGGCTGAACATCACCGAGTTTCTCTTAAAATTGCTAAAACAAAAGCAAAATATAACGCAGGGACAGGATTAGCAATCAAAACCTATGAAGATTTCTTCATGGAAGAAGTGATGATAAATAATTCAGATACCATTCGAAGATATGATGGCGAGATTGTAGATGGTATGGGTAAATTTGATTCTGTTTCAATTCGTATTAGAAAAAATAAAGGTGGACAATTAATTCGAGTTGCTAAAGCAAAAGGATACTCTACTGTTCAAACTTTTTGGGGAAATGGATCCTTCACATTAGAAGATTCAGTTAGCTTAATTACAGAACCACAAAAAACATTAGCTACATATTTATACCTTACAGGAAGCGAAAAAGCGGGCGGTGCTCCACAAACTATGGAAAATGGTGTTAGAAGAGAAGTTAATTTTGGTTCTGGAGATAATTTAAATGCCGGAGATATTCAATCTAATGGTCAATTAGTAATGAGTGACTTTGGATGTCCTGTATTTAATACAACAGTTACAATCACCGAAGAATGTGTCCAAAACCCTGATGGTACCTATGACACCGAGGTTAATTACCCTGATATGGGATTTTGTAATGAAAATTCTGTTTTCCAAGGAAGTCCACCTCTCGATACTTTACCACCTGTATGTTTACCCCCTCCTTCTTTCGATTCAAAAAAAGCATACGCTGATGTAAAATTAGATGCAACAGAATTATTAAAATGGTCACCGTTTGGATTAAAAGATACATTAATTATGACTGAAATAGAGTTTGTAGAAGACGGAGGGTTTTATGCCCGTCAATGGTGGTATTTAATGCCGCCACATTTAAAACCAGGAATATCATTAGTTCAAGCTTCAGCTCCTCAAGGGGCAGATTTAGAAGGTGTAACAAATGCGAATACACAATGTATGAACCCAAGTGATTTAAGGACATGTACCGCTTATGGAGAGGCACTAATAAATTACCATGTTAAAGAAATTGATTTTGAGGGTAATGAATCTTTAATTGATGATGATATTCAAGGTACTCATGGTTTTCATCACTATGATACTCATGTATATCAATATGACCCAAGCAATCCAAATTCAGCATTTTCAACAGGGTCTGCAAATGTCGTATCTGAAGAGTTTTATCCATATAACCATCCAACCGCTATCTATGTTAAAGGTGGGCAAGTATTAGTTCATGGTCGATATAAAGGAAAATATACGATTATAACTGATGAGTACACCACTTACCGGCGACATGCATGGTCACCAAACTTCTCGTCACCTATAGATACTATGTGGTGTAATATTTGGTTGGTCGATGATATTCGAAATGTAGATGGTTCCACAAATGGAAGCCTATATTCAGTTCAACCAGATGAAGATTGTACGGGTGGATCAAGTAATGTAATGGGGATTGTTTCTGGTGCCAATGTATTTATTGCAAATACAAAAGCAAATGGTGCAAGAGGAAGTTCTTATGGAAGTAGTATTGTAATTCATGCACATATAATTGCATTTAATGAATCTTTTTCGATGCATTATTGGCAAAATAGAACCCAATCACCTTATGGGTGTGCAAATGGATCTATTTGGGGTGCAGGATATGGAGACTGCAATGGTGACAGATATGGAGGGAATTTTAGTGGCCAAAGTGATTTAAGAGGTACTGTCAATTTATGGGGGGGTGTTGTTCAAAAATATAGAGGATACATGAAAAGAAATTCTCCCGGCCCATATAGTATATCCCCAGGAATTGGGATGGATAAAAGTTATCATTATGACAATAATCTAAAGTGTTTTGATCCACCATTATATCCAGAAAGTGTATTTTGTAATGATGAAAGCTGTGGTGGTGAAGCTACAGAAGGTGAAAATCAAATTAATTTAAAAATAGCAAGTTACAGGGAATTCTAAACTAAATGAGTATAGGTATTGACTTTGGTTACTCCAATGTTAAAATTGTTGAGTTATCCAAATCTGGAGCGAATTACAAAGTTGAAAAAATTGGGATTCGCCCATTAACAGCAGACCTTGCAAAATATAATCCTGAAAAAATTGGGAAATCTCAATGGGTTTCAGCAATTCAAGATTTATGCAAGGAATTAAATATTCAAACAAAAAAATCTAAAATTGTAATTTCAAATTTATCGGGACACCATGTAAGTGCAAGACAAGTAACAACACTTGAAATGAACCATGAAGAATTAGAATTAACACTGGAATTAGAAGCAAAAAAACATATTCCATTAGATGGTTCAGACCCAATATTAGATTTTCATATTATTGGACCGAGTGCAACTGAATTAGATAAAATAAATGTATTATTATTAGCAACAACTAAAAATATTGTTGAAAAACATAGTGATATCATGAAAGATTCTGGTTTCAAATTAGGAAAATATGATACAGATTCAATTGCGTTGTTAAATTGCTATTTAAATAATAATGAATTACCACAGACTGGAGTGGATGTCATTTTAAATATTGGAAGCAGTACAACTCAAATGATTATTTGGGGAAAAACCCACCCATTTTTTTTCCGTGAAATTGAAGTATCAGGCTATCATTTTTCGAAATATATTGCGGATAAAGAAAAAATAAACTTTGAAAGTGCCCAACAAATAATGATTGAGCAAGGGACAAATTATTCACCTCCAGCATCAGATAATTCGACTGATGAGCCTTCATCATTTATTCAAGTAGCTGAGAAAACAATTTACGACCAACTTGTAGATGATTTAAGAAAAACACTTCGATATTATATG
This sequence comes from Fidelibacterota bacterium, assembly GCA_014381925.1. Taxonomy (GTDB): domain Bacteria; phylum Fidelibacterota; class Marinisomatia; order SCGC-AAA003-L08. The sequence continues at coordinate 39,788 of JACNKR010000027.1, forward strand.
AAAAATAATAATCAAGCATTTTTTAATAAGTTTTATGTTTGTGGGGGTTCTTCACAAATTCCAGGATTAAAGGAATTTATTGGAGATGCATTAAATATCAAATTAATGGAATTAAATCCATTTGAAAATATGGATATTTCTGAGTCGGTTGAAAATGTTTCTCAATTTGCTGTTGCAACGGGATTAGCAATCCGAGGATTGGAGCAAGATAATCGTGGATAAAAAATTTATATTAATTGATTTAAATAAAACAATTAGCCATGCTCAATTACAAGAAATGCAACAAGATCGAAATAGATGGATAATTTTTGGTATTATTGCTTTTGTATTTACATCATTAGCAGGGTGGTTCATCTCAATAAATATGCAAGCAAACTCAATTATTGAAAACCGAAACATAACAATTGAGAAATTAATTAATGATACGGATAGACTGAAAATGGAAGGTCAAATTAATTTATCTAAGAAAGATATTGATAATTTAATTAAAACGGAAGGTGGCCGAATTATTTGGAGTGAGAAATTAAAAATTATTTCTGAAATTACCCCTTTAGATATGGCTATTACTGGTTTAGAATTTAGAAGTTTAAATTTTATTATAAAAGGTATTTCAAAAGTTCATCCAGATGAAAAAGAATTTTTAATCGTTGAAGATTTTATAAATACCTTAAAAGAAAATGAGAGTTTTTCTAAAGATTTTAAATCCATCAAGTTTAAAGGATCTGAAAGAGATATATCTCGAGGCCAAGAAATATTTAAATTTACAATTGAAGCTCAATTAAATAAAAAAACCAACCGGAAAAAAAGGAGACGGAAATAATGAAACGAAATATAATTTTACTTTCCATCGTATTTGCCTTTTTTATATTTTTCCAAGTGGGAAATTCTTTTATCATTGCAGATAAACCGACGCAAATCGTTGATTTAGAAGGTGATACTGAAGTTGCAAATGAAAAATTTATTACAGCTCAAATTTTATCAAGTAGTTTAAATAAAGTATATAAATTATTTCAAATTAACTTATCATCTCAAATTAATAAATCTGAAAATCAAGAATCTTCAATTCCATTTTTATCTGATCTAACAGCATTATTGGCAAAATTAGAAATAAAAACCATTTTTATAAAGCCAAAATCAAAAGATAAAAAGGGAAATAATACACTTATTCCCTATGAGCTAGTCATTAATTGTTCATTTGAGAAATTTGGTAAACTAATTACAGAATTAGAAAGTAGTGAACGATTAATAGAAATTGAAGAATTTAATTTAGATAATGGTTTAGAGCGAATTCGTTCAACAAACAGAGAACAGCAACTTAAAGCTCAAGATATTACACTTAAAATTTCAACGATTACTCTGAATAAAGTAAAAGGTAAAAAATAATGAACGCAAGAGTAAAAGCAATTTGGAATTTAAGCATTGGGGTTTCAATTTTAATTTTATTATTTTCAAGTTATCAATTATTTAATTTGCAAGAAGTTATTAGCGAATTAGAATTAAATTTTGAAAACGAAGAAATTGGAACAGATAAAATTCTACAAAAAAATATTGAAAAATTAGAAACTAATTTGAAAAAAAGAGATGGATTTAAATTTATTATTGAAAATTCACCTACTGATTTAACAAATGTAGTTCAGTTTGATGGATTTGATCCTCGATTTAATCGAAATTCAAAACATATATATGTTACAGCAATTATTAGTTCTTCTCGGTCTAATATGAATAGAGCAATTGTGCTTTATCGAGAAGATGAATTTACGGTAATGAAGGGTGATTCCGTTGCAGGCGGATTAATTACTGACATTACAACTAAAGAAGTCCATTTTGAAAAAAGTGGAAAAGAGTTCGTTTTTTACAAAGGACTTGAAACCGAAATTTTAGAATAATATAGATAAACAGGAGAACGATTTGTTGATGGGTAAAACACTCAAAAATACCATTTTAGGGATGGTAATACTTATAAACTTTATACTGGCAAGTAGCCAGCCAAAAATAACACTTCATGCAGAAAATAGTAGATTATCTACTGTCTTATCTATTCTTGCAGAAGAAAGTGGATATAATATTGTAACTGGACCAAATGTTGGTAAAGAAGATATGATTTCAATCCATTTGGATAATGTTGACATTGAACAAGCAATTAACCTTATAATTAGAGCGTCAGGATTAGGCTATGAAATTGTTGGAAAATCAATTTTAGTCGCTGAGGCAAGTAAATTAAAAGCTGATGTAGGCGTTACATCACAAGTCTATGACCTTCAATATGCAAATGCTCAAGAAGTAGCAGATCTTCTTGTTAATTTAACAGACCAAATAACTGTTGATAAAACAGGGAATAAACTATTAGTCAATGCAAGTCCAAAAAAATTATCTGAAATTACTGAAATAATTACAAGAGTTGATATTCCTGCACTTCAAATTATGTTAGAAGCAAAACTAATAGAAGTCACAATTTCTAAAGATACCAACATTGGGATAGATTGGGCTAAATTAGCCCAAATTTCTACGGTGATTGCAGAAAATGCATTACCGATTACATTGCCAAGTGGAAAAGCAACTGGCGCTATTTACCCCGGCTATAACTATGGAACAGATACAAATGGCGATATTTATGAAGAAACAGGTACTTCTTATGGAAGTGATGGAATGCCAACAATGCCATTTGAAAGAATTGATCCATTTGGTAAAGGTTTACCTGGTTTCAGTCGAAAACTAACAGCATTTGATGTTACATTGGATATGATGCTAAAAAATAATCAGGCTGAAATACTTGCAAATTCTCAAGTTGTAACCTTAAATGGTAAAGATGCTCAAATCAAAATGGTTGATATATTCCCTTATGTACTCTCAAGCGGTGGTGTTGGTGGACAAGTACAAGTACAACGAGAAGAAATTGGAATTAAATTACAAATACAGCCTACTGTAAATACAGATGGTTATATAACAACGAAAGTGGTTCCAGAAGTTAGTTCAATTTATGATTTTATTGGCCCAGATAGAACAATACCATGGGTGAAGAAAAGAGAATCGACAACAACTATCCGAGTTAAAGATAATGAATCAATAATTATTGCAGGTTTATTATCATCAGATAGATCTTATGCTGAAGATAAGGTACCGCTACTTTGGAGAATACCTTATTTAGGTGAAAAATTCTTTACGCATACAGTCGAAAAAGAAAAGAAAACAGATTTAATAATTCAAATTACACCACGCATTATTAGAGATAATTATAGTGCGAATGGAAATATTGACTCTGGAATTTTAAAAAACCAAATTCATCAAAACATTGAAAACAATAGCACTATCAATAAAAATGATGAAGAGCAAGGAAAATAATATGAAGAACACGGAAAATAATATGAACATTATTAATTTAAAAAAATTAGTTTACCTTTTTATAATTGCTGGATTGGTGTTTATGGCATGTGACACACGCAATCCAACGAATACAACAAACTTGCCAGGTGCAGGAGATGTAAATTCATTAGATGTTTGGGTGAATTCAGGTTATGTTGTTTTAGATGGTATTAATGCAATTCCTAAAGATACAATTAATGCACAGGTTCTTGATGAAAATGGTGGACCAATAAAAAATGTAAATGTTAGTTTTAAAATGGTTAATACTGATTCCTATGGTTCATTAAGTACTACAAATGTATCTACGGATTCGACTGGTAAAGCCATGAGTGTTTATTCTATTGAACCTGGTGAAATCCCTACTGAAATAACTTTAATTTCAACTGATATTGAAATTTCAATTCCGAGTGCAGAAAAATCAGAAACAGTTAATTTAGAATTTGAAATCCATGAAAGTTGGAAATACCCAGAATTAAATGTTGAAGGATTTGGCTTTTATCCTAATGTTGAAAGTACAGTCCATGTGATAGGTTCCGAAGAAGAAATATCTGTAATTTCAAAAAATGGTGCAGGTGTTGGCATTTGCAATGTACCCGTATTTTTCAAGTTAGAAAGCAGTACCTCTACACTTTCTGCAGGTGAAATTAATAAGTCAGTTTCAGAATCATGTGAAGATAATTCGAATGGTGAAGAGGGTGGTGAATCAGGAGAACCAACAAGTGATTCAACTGCGGTCGCTGAATCAGGAATTTCATCATTAAAATATACAAATATAAATGGACATAATAATGGTGACTACGATATTTTAATTGCAATGGTAAAAGACCCAAATACAGATGAAGTATTAAAGTCTGATACGCTTAAATTGTATTCTATAAATCAAGAAGATTTAAATTTAGCTGAAATTCAATACATACATGTATGGTCCCAATCTTCTGAATTAAGTATAGATGACAATGAAGAAACCTATACTGATACTCTTTTTGCTGAAGCATTAGATGGATATGGAAGCAGATTAGGCGGAGTCCTATTTAATTTTTCAATTGGTGCAGATGATATCCAATGGGGTTCACTTGCCTCAAGCTCCGTTCTTGCAGATTCTTCAGGATTAGCTCAAACTTCATTCAGGACTTATCCAAGTATTTTTAATAGTTTTGATGATGCAGATCATCCTGTTTCAATAACAATTACTATTCCAGGAAGAGAAGACTTAACACCACAGTTAATTTCATTAAATTTAATGAATAACTTACCAATTTGTAGTGATTGTGAAGCACAACTATCATTGACCACAAGTCCAAATACTTTGCCTTATGGAGATCCTTCTATAGAACAATCTATTATTACAGCCTTTATGGTTGATTCCTTAGGTAATCCACCTGAAGAAGGTACTCTCATTGAATTTGAAAGTATTACTGAAGATGATGAAGGTGAATGGATAGATTTTGGTCATATTGAACCCTATGCATATTTTGATGGAAATGGTGAAGCATCGGTTACTTTTAATATGGGAAATGATGCCGGGTTAGCTACTATTATTGGTAATTCAAATGGATTATCTGATACTGCCTATATTGTTATTAACTCTACAAATGCTTCATATATTGAAATAATTCCTTCATACCCAAGTGAAATAACGGTAACAGGTGGTGGCGGCCAAGAAGCAACAGAGGCTGCCGTTGAAATAAAAGATGGTAATGGTAATTTAGTTACAGACCCATATAAGTTATTTTTCCAAATTGAAGCACCAATGCCAGAGGGTGTTCACCTAAATGGATTAGACGGAGTTATTCAAGCATTACAATCCTCTACAGTAGGACAATCAGCAGTAACAATTAACGCAGGTACAAGACCAGGGAGTGTAAAAATTCACTGCACTCTATTTTCTGATGATGTTACCGAAGAAGAAATTTTAGCTGGAAATTATTCTAGTGAGCAACTTATTGCTACTGCAGAATGGGAGCCAGTAACAATTGCTACTGGAGCACCTGAATTTGGTGAGATTAATTTTAGCCCAGTTGATATTACACCAATTAATGGTGGAATGTATGAACTTCCAATTTCAATTTCACTTTGGGATATTCATTCAAACCCAGTAAGTGACTCTACTGGTGTTTATGTTTGGATTGAAGAGAATGCAACTCCATGGGATGATACTGCAGAATATTTTGCAATTAACCCAGATACAGGTGAACCAGATATAATTAAATGGGGAACTACTGAATTTGATTCACTTGCCTATGTATGTCTTCAAGACCATAATAACGCTGATGAAATTATCTTACCGACAAATGAAGAATATTGGGAACGAATGCAGCAACCAGGTTTTGCAGATGGAACAACTAAAACAGGTGGACTAAATGCATCTGGAGATTCTTACCCCGGTATTGCATGGTCTAATATTTACTATAGTTCTGCAACTACATTTTCACGAATAGTAACTAAAGCTCAAACATTTACAAATGGTGTAGATGATACTGAAAATCAATATTTAATATTAGATAGTCGAGATAATCATGACGGAGAAGCAACGGTACTACCCTTTCAACCAGGGCAAATCATTGTTTCAGCTTCTATTCAGTTTTGGGATTTCAATCCAGATGTAAATGGAGATACAGGAGGTTTTACTGATCCAATTACAATCCAAGCAATGATAACTGATTATTATGGATATCCAATTGATAATGGTAATCTTCAATTAAATGCACCAGGTGCTTCATTTAATGGATTTATAGGTGCGGACCCTGATTTTGAGAATCCATCTCTTTCAAATGCTCAAGGAATTGTACAATGGACAATTGCGTATAATAAAGCACTTTGCGTTGCAGAAACAAATACGCCACCAATTACTTATGCGGATTTTATTTCATCCATTTCTGTACAATTATTAGACCCACAACAAATATCAAGTGATCCATTAGATATTACACTTGCAAACTCATCAATTGATGAATAATAAAAAGTAAATTAATGCAAAACTTTAATCCTCAATTTGAGAAAATAGGCGATATCCTCGTATATGAAAAAGTATTGGATGCTTCACAATTACAAGAAGCATTATCAATCCAAAATACATCATCAGATAAAATAGGTCATATTCTTGTAAATAAAGGATTTATTTCAGAAGATGACCTTGTAAAAGCGTATTCTCTTCAATTAGGGCATAAACACGCCAATGAAGAAAATATACTTAAAACACCTGAAGAAATTGTCAGTTTAATTCCTGAAGATTTTGCACGAGAACACAATGTAATTGCTGTTGGAAAACAAGGTAATACCATAATTGTGGCAATGGAAGATCCTGAAGATTTAATGGCTTTAGATTCTATTAAGAAAATTACTCAACTTAACCCCGAAGTTGTTGTTGCGGGTAAATCAACAATTGTGAATTGCATTGAAAACCTTTATGGAAAAGTAAATAAAAGTTCACAGATTCATGATGCAATTTCAAATATTAGTATTGTTGCAGGTGATGAAATTGATGGTGATGAACTTGACCTTGCGACAGAAGATGTATCTGCAGAAGATGCTCCATTTGTAAAACTTGTAAATTTAATTTTAAATGAAGCAATTAAAGAAGATTCTTCAGATATTCATGTTGAACCTGGGCGGGAAGAAGTTTCAGTTCGTATTCGTATTGATGGTGTTCTTCTAAAAATTATGTCACCACCGATGAGTTCTTTAAGCGGTATTGTTGCAAGAATCAAAATTTTATCTAAATTAAATATTGCTGAACATCGACTTCCTCAGGATGGAAGAATGAAAATTAAAACTAAAGACCGTGATATTGATGTGCGTGTATCTATTTTACCAACTGTTCATGGAGAAAAAGTAGTACTTCGTTTATTAGGTAGTGGAAATAAGACACTTACACTAACAAATCTTGGATTTCCCGAAGATAAGTTAATGGTTTTTAGGCGATGGATTAATCAACCTTATGGTATGGTTATTATTTCAGGACCAACGGGGAGTGGTAAATCCACAACCTTATATGCAGCATTACAAGAAATTCATAGCGAAGGTATTAATATCACAACATGTGAAGACCCTGTTGAATATCAAATCCCAGGAATTAACCAAGTACAAATGCATGATGAAATTGGTTTAAATTTTTCAGCATCATTGAGGTCCATTCTAAGACAAGATCCAGATGTATTACTTATTGGTGAAATAAGAGATGAAGAAACGGCAGGTATTGCTGTTAAATTTGCAATGACAGGTCATTTAGTATTTAGTACAGTTCACGCAAATGATGCTCCTTCAACAATTATGAGATTATTAGATTTGGGGATTCCCCCATTCCTTTTAGGAAGTTCATTAAATTTAATTATGGCTCAACGACTAGTCCGAACGATTGATAAAAATTCAAAAGAAGAATATTCTCCAAATGAAGAAGAACTTGGGTTAATTGGATTAAAGAAAAGTGATGTTAGCGGTACGAAATTTTATAAGGGTATAAAAAACCAATCTAATCATAATACGGGATATAAAGGTAGAACTGCAATCCATGAAATTATTGAAGTTGATTCGGATATGAAAAAATTAATTTATGACAATGCAAATCAAAATGAAATTCATGACCTTGCAGTTAAAAAAGGAATGGTTTCATTAAGGCAGGCTGGAATAAAAAAAGTGCTTACTGGGGAATCTACAATTGATGAAGTACTTAGAGCAACGGTGGAAGGTTAATTTTGGCTGATTTTTCATATATTGTTAGAACAAAAGATGGTATTCGAAAAGAAGGTCAATTAGAGTCTAGTAACTATAATTCTGCAATGGAGGAACTTCTTGCTGATGGTATGACTGTAGTAAAATTAACCGAAAGAGATACGTCTTTTGACTTTTTAGGTCCATTTTTAGACCGATTTAATTTAGCTATAGAAAAATTAAAAAACAAAATTCCATTAGACGTTCAAGTATTTTTTACGCGTCAATTAGCAACAATGTTCTCTGCAGGATTAACAATTGAAAAATCCATACACTTCCTTTCATTAGAAGAAAAAAATAAAAAGTTTAAAAAGGTTGTGGAAAATTTGGGTAATAATATCCAAAAAGGATTACTCCTTTCTGATGCGTTAGAACGGCACCCTGGAGTTTTTTCTAACCTATATATTGCATTAGTACGAGCGGGTGAAGTTTCTGGTAAACTTTCTGAAACTTTGGATGAACTTTCTGTATATCTTGAAACGGTTGAAGATACTCAGCGAAAAGTGAAATCAGCAATGTATTATCCTGTATTTATCATTATTTTTCTTTTTGGAATGTTATTCTTAACATTTACTTTTATTATTCCTAATTTTAAATCTGTTTATGACCAATTAGGCTCAGAATTACCTTTCTATACTATTTTAATGGTAAATATTGGTGAATGGCTTCAATCAAATATCTTTTCGGTTTTAGGAACAGGATTACTCTCCTTTTTAACCATTTGGTTTTTAACATTAACAGATACGGGTGCACTAATTAAAGATAAAATAATGCTCCGGCTACCGATATTTGGAAAACTTATTGAACAATCCACACTTGCAAAATTCAGTAAAACATTTGGACTATTGTTAAGTGCGGGTGTATACGTATTAGACTCAATGGGTTTATTACAAAAAGTTGTTGATAATAGAGTTTATGAACTTGCAGTTGCTCAAGCAAGTAAAGACATTGAAAATGGTATTGGTATTTCAAGAGCATTAAAAGCAACTGAAAAATTCCCTCCTATTCTCATTCAATTATTAACAACAGGAGAAGAAACAGGAGAAATTGATACACTTTCATTAAAGGCTTCTGAATTCTATTCCAAGCAAGTAAATGCAACCGTAGATAGACTTACTGCAATTATTGAGCCGTTATTAGTTGTTTTAGTCGGTGGGGTAATCGGTGTTATTATTTTTGTAACTTACTTGCCTATATTCCACTTTGGTGAAGCAATAGGAAACTAGAGTGCTTATTGTTGGGATTTTCACCTTTATATTCGGGTGTATTTTTGGCAGTTTTTATAATGTAATTATTTATCGCCTACCTCATCATCAGTCCATTATATTTCCAGGTTCTCATTGTCCATATTGTAAAAAAGAAATACCATTTTATAGAAATATACCACTTATAACCTACATTTTACAAGTAGGCAGATGCCATCAATGTAAGGGTAAAATTTCATTACAATATCCAATTATTGAATTAATCACTGGAATTTTTTGGTTATGGAGTTTTAACCAATATAATATTTCACATGCGGTCTATTTTATTTTAATTACAGGTATCTTAACTTGTATCGCCATGATTGATTTTGACCAAATGGAAATCCCAATTATTTTAATGTTATTGGTTTTAGTGATTGAAATATTCTTTACTATTTATAATAATGATTACTACCATAGTCTATATGGCGCTTTAGCAGGAATAGGCTATTTAGGGGCAGTTTTTATGGTAACATGGGTACTGTTTAAAAAACAACCCGCAGGCTTTGGAGATTTAATCCTCGTGCTTCTATTGGGTATTTGGTTAGGCCCCATCTCCATTTTAATAACAATATTTCTTTCAGCTCTTCTTACCGTTATTGCATGGGGAATATTAATATTTCTACAAAAAATAAATCATAATGACCGCATGCCATTTGCACCATCATTAATCATATCAGCAATTTCAATATATATGATTAATCCCGCTATTTCGTTTTAAAAAAATAACTTCTAATTATCCAACATCTGTCTTTTTCGTTCAAATAATATTGCAGACACCGCTGCCGATACATTTAGAGAATTAATCTTTCCACCCATTGGAATAGTTAAAAGAAAATCACATAATTTTTGAGTGAGCTGTCTAATTCCTGCACCTTCTCCACCTACAATAATTACAATTTTCCCAGTTAAATCCTCACTATACCAATTTTTTGCTTTCACACCGTTTTCAACACCAACAATCCAATACCCTTGTTTTTTTAATGCTTTAATTGTTTGAGATACATTTCCTGTTTGGTATAAAGGCAAATGAATAAATGCTCCTTGGCTCACTTGTAATGTTGCCTGGGAAATTGCTCCAGACCTATTTTTGGGTAAAATCATTCCATCAATACCAGCACATTCACTTGTACGCATTATCTGCCCCAAGTTTTGAGGGTCTTCGACTCCATCAGTTAAAAGTAAACAATGAGGTTCCTTTTGATTTTCAAAATTGGGTAATGGTTTTACAAAATCACCATTAATGTGAATCACAATCCCCTGTGTTCGCCATTCTTTATACAGGTTTATATATTGGTCTTTTTGTAATTTTCTCACTTTATATATTTTAGAATTAATATTATTCATAATCTTAGGTGTCTTGATTGCTTTACCACCTTCTAAAATATCGATTCCAATAATTGAAATCCGTGATTTTAAAATTTCAATACATCCATTAATTCCATAAATTGAAATATAATCTTTTTTAATTTTTTTATATCGTTTTTTGCTCATTTCATACAAATTTTGTTCATTAAATTTAGACATAATTATTAATTAGAATTTAGCAATGAGTGTAAAAGTTAGAATAGATAAATGGTTGTGGGCAATTCGTGTTTATAAAACAAGATCGCTGGCAAATGATGCCTGCCAATCGGGTAAAATAAAAATAAATTCAACACGAATTAAACCATCACGCACAATACAAATTGGTGACAGAATTACGGTTCAAAAAGGATATATTAAATTTGATTATGAGGTCACAGGAATAATTGAAAAAAGAGTATCGGCAACATTAGCACAGCAAAATTATATAGACCACACACCTGAAGAAGAAAAAATTAAAACAAATACAAAATTATTTACACCACAATATCAACGAGAAAAAGGTCAGGGTCGCCCAACAAAAAAAGACCGTCGAGATTTAGATAAATTATTAGAAAGTTTTGAAGAATGACAAAACTTATCTATGCATCCATAATTTTAGAATTTGTTAAAAATGCAAATTCTACTATAGCAATAGGTAAACAAAAATATATGAAGTCCAAAATGCCATTTTATGGTATTCCTAATCCTATTGTAAAAAAGTTAACAAATAATCAACTTAAGAAATTTCCAATTAATAATAATGATGAATATAAAAGTCTAATTAAATATATTTTTCATAACGCTATACATAGGGAAGAATGGTATTGCGGATTACATATTGCAATGAAATATAAAAAATATATTTTAGAAGAAAACTTACCTCTCTATTTAGAAATAATAAAAATTACACAATGGTGGGATATTGTTGATGCTGTTGCCTCCAACCTTGTAGGACCATCAATTATAAATAGTTCACAATTCCGTAGATATAATAATTCGTGGATAATTAATGAAAATATGTGGATTCGCAGAACAGCAATCCTCAGCCAACTTAAATATAAATCAAATACAGATGAAAAATTATTATATGAATTAATTTTAAAATGCGCTCATGAAAAAGAGTTTTTTATCCGGAAAGCAATAGGATGGATTTTAAGAGAATATTCAAAAACAAACCCTAACAGTGTTATGATTTTTATTGATAAAAATCGTAACTATTTGTCTAATCTATCAGTTAGAGAAGGGACTAAGAAATTGGTGGATTTCACCTGAAAATAGTTACATAATTTTCTCCGAAGAGGAGCATATCATTTGCTTTATTTTTTTATAAAATTTAATTATTATTATTGGGACGATATACTACATATAGGTATATTTTATTATTGGCTATGAATATCTTGTGGCTCCAAGAGATTCATAACCGAGGGAGAAACACAAAGAAAACCAATATTCCCCAGCCAATTCAAATGCCAGTCCAAGGATAAATGCTACGAATCGTTTGCGTACGAAAAAAACGCAGAAATGAACTATATATTTAAAAATTTATAATGGAGAGAATCGATGTTTAAGAACATGTTCGATCATCGAGGTAAAACAACTAGAGTTATTGGTGAATCTCGGATTAAGATTTATCGTGAATTATATAATCACATTGAAAATTTACAAGAAAATGGTGAGCTACCAACCCATGCAAATTATCTTGGAGGGAATGAACTTGCTGAAAATATTTATAGTAAAAAATATTTTATTAATGATTTAAATCAAACCCAAATTGAAAAATCACCTGAAGATGTTTTTAAACGGATTTCAACTTTTGTTGCAACAGTTGAAGGAACAAAAAGCAAACGATTAAAATGGTCAGAAGAATTTTATACTGAAATGTATGAAGGGCGATTTGTTCCCGGCGGAAGAGTATTAGCTGGTGCTGGAGATTTATATCGGTTAAAAACTTTAGCAAATTGCTTTGTTGCTAAAATTGAGGAAGACGATATTGATTCGATTTATAAGGCTGCTTTTGAATGTGCCCGAACGTACAGTTACGGTGGAGGCATTGGCGTTGATATATCATGTCTCAGGCCTCGAGATGCAATAGTTCATAATGCTGCAGATAGCTCAACAGGGGCTGTATCTTTTATGGAATTATTTTCACTAACAACGGGGTTAATTGGTCAGAGTGGTCGTCGGGGCGCATTAATGCTCACTATCGATGTAAAACATCCCGATGTAATGCATTTTATCAAAGTGAAAAAAACGCCGAATTGGGTTACAAATCAAATAATTGAACAATGTAAATGGTCTGGATTATTTGATGAATCAAAATTAGAAGCCATCAAAAAACAGGTCATGGAAAATACTCAAGTTCGATTTGCAAATATTTCTATAAAAGCAAATGATGAATTTATGAGTGCCGTAAATGAACAACGACAATATTCAGAGGATACATATCTTGTTTATAAAAAAAAGAATAAAGATATAAAAACTCAAGCAAGACAAAGCGAAGAACTCCATTATTCACCAGGAATTCCATCCAAAGATGTGAATGAATATGAATTATTAGAATCATTTGAAGACTTAATCGATTTACAAAAGTGGATGTCAAATAATAACTGCAATACCCTAAATATTGACGAATTTAAAAACACAGAAAATAGAGATATTTATGGTGATTATGTAATACAACTTGAAAATGAAACCTATGATTATTCTATACGACAATCCGGTGATTTTATGCTTTATTTTGGTAGTGAACAAACAGGAGATATTTGTGAATTAATTAAATCACGCGCTATTTGGGATCAATTTATTGAAGGAAATTATAAAACGGCTGAACCCGGTTTAATTTTTTGGACAACAATGAGTAAGTATTCTCCTTCTAACTATGTTGGTAAACCAATAATTTGTACAAACCCATGTGCAGAAGTACCACTAGAAGAAGGTGGAGCATGTAATTTAGGGTCAATTAATTTATCACGATTTGTAAATGATGGATATACTGAGAAAGCAAAAATAAATTGGAAACAATTAGAAAAAACATCTAAAACTCTTACCCGGTTTTTGGATAATGTTGTAAAATGGAATGAAGAATTAAATGCTTTAGAAAAGCAACGAAAAGCGGCACTAGAAACAAGAAGACTAGGTTTGGGAATTATGGGTATTGCGGATATGCTAAATCAATTAGGCATTGCGTATGATTCTGATGAGGGAATGGAGCTTATTGGTAAGATAATGAAATTCATTACAAATTCAGCATTTAAAGCCTCGGCTCAACTCGCAGGAGAAAAAGGTGCATCTATTATTTATGATGAAGATTCATACATGGAATGTCCATTTGTAACGGAAGCATTAGATGTTGATACTCAGCAATTAATTAGAGAAAATGGTTTACGAAATATTGCAATAATGTCAATTGCACCAACGGGTTCGATATCAAATATTGTATTAGGGTTTCAAAACGGAAATAAAAATTATATTGGAGTTTCTGGAGGAGTAGAACCAATATTTGCATTATTTTATAATAGACGATCAGAATCATTTAAAAAAGTATTCAGAGTATTCCATTCTACAGTCCAAGCATATTTAGATTTAAAAGGTTTAGATGTACAGACTGAAGAAAATATTGATTTAACAGATATACTTCCAGAATATTTTATGAGAACCGCACACGAAATTAATCCCATAAAACGGATAGAAATTCAAGGTATGTGCCAAAAATATATAGACCATTCAATATCTTCTACACTTAATTTATCAGAAGATATCCAGCCTGAAGTTATATCAGATATTTATATCCATGCATGGAAGAAAAAGTTAAAAGGGATTACTGTTTATCGAGATGGAAGTCGCTTTCCCATTCTTAGTGTTGATGGGCAAAAAACACAATTTCAAAAGCAAATGGATACTACATATAATATAACTCAAGAAGATGGTGAAATTGTAGAATGTAAGGGTGATGAAATTTTAAAAATGCCTAATGGAAGGCTAACAACAGTTTATCATTATTTAAAAAATAGTGATGTTAATATTGAACAAATAATCGACGAAACAAAATTTGAGGAAGTAGTTTAATGATAAAAATCAGTAAAAAAGATCCACATATTGCTGAGTTAAAAATGAAAAAGGAAGCTAAAATCGCTTCAGTAGGGCAAGCTCAAAACGAAATATATAAACCAATTGAAAATAGACCAGAAGTTGTTGACGCAAAAGTATATAAACTAAAAAGTGCATTTGTAAAAAATTCTGTTTTTATAACTTTAAGTTACTTAAAATTTGAAAATCATTGCAGGCCTGTAGAAATTTTTATTAATTCAAAGGATTTAACACGAGCACCTGAATATGTTGTACTTACACGACTAATTTCAGCAATTTTTAGAAGGTCATCCGACCCCATGTTTATCCTAGAAGAATTACAAGGAATTTATGACCCCAGCGGAGGTTCATTTAAAGAAGGAAAATATTATCATTCTTTTTATGCTGAGATAGCTGATGTAATTGAACGCTTCTTCTTTGATGTGAAAATTTTAGATAAACCAATACAGCATCCAATAGAAGATAATGGTTCGGTTACGCAAAAAGATGAACCTATTCAAAATACAAATTCTAATGAATTGAATTCACCATTTCGTATTTGTCCAGATTGTAATAACCCGACTTTAAAAATGGAAAATGGCTGTGATAACTGTGTTGAACCAGAGTGTGGATATAGTAAATGTGATAAATAATTATATCAATTATTGAATTTAAGCCTCAGTTATTCTAGGGCTTTTTTATTTCAACTTAAAATTATCCATAATTTCAATAAGTTTAGATGCAATTCCTAACTCAGTCATTGAATGACCTGCATCCTTTACAAGATGAAAATTAGCTTCAGGAAAAGCTCTGTGTAAATCCCAAGCTGATTTCATTGGACAAACTACATCATAACGCCCTTGGACAATTTCAGTTGGAATATGTCTAATTTTATCTATTTGATCTAATATCCATCCATCATATTCAAAAAAGCCCTTATTTATAAAATAATGACATTCAATACGAGAAAAAGCTTCAGCAATTTTTGAATCATTAAAATTATGTAGCGCTACTTTTGGGGGAATTAATTTACTCGTACTTCCCTCCCAAATAGCCCATGCTTTTGCAGTATTTATTCGTAACTGTTCATCATTTGAAGTAAGTCTTTTATAAAATGCCTTTACTATATCTCCTCTTTCCTCTTCAGGAATTACTTCAATATATTTCTCCCAAGCATCAGGAAAAATATTAGAGGCTCCATATTGATAAAACCATTCAATTTCAAATTTTCTTAAAAGAAAAATACCCCGTAAAATTAATCCTAAACATTTTTGAGGATAAGTTATTGCATACGATAATGCTAAAGTTGATCCCCAACTACCACCAAAAACAATCCAATTATCAATATTTAATAATTTTCTAATTTTTTCAATATCACTGATTAAATCCCAAGTGGTGTTGTTTTCCAATTCGGCATGTGGAGTACTTTTCCCACAACCTCGTTGGTCAAATAAAATAATTTTATATTTTTCGGGGTCAAAATATTGACGGTAAATATCTTCAATACCACCTCCAGGTCCACCATGTAAAAATACTACAGGTATACCTTCTGGATTTCCAGCAATTTCAAAATAAATAGAATGAATTTCAGATACTTGTAAAATATCATTAAAATATGGTTTTAAAGATGGATATAAACTTTTCATTTAATTAAACCTTTTAAATATTTATTAAATCAATAATATGTAATTTACATCTATATATTAACGAAGATTTACTGTGAAACAGATTTTTATTTTTAAGATTAATTTATTCTAAAGTTAATCAGATTGAATTTATAATATGGAAAAATCTATGAAAATTAATACCTTAAAATTATCCCATTATTTTCGGATTATCAGTAAATACACCATTAACACCAAGCTTTTTTAAACGATTTAGTTCTATTTTATCATTTACTGTAAATACACAAGTAGATAGTTTTTTGGATTTGGCCCACTTTACTAATTTTTTATTTGTATATAACTTATCAGGATGAAACCCATCTGGCTTTGAAATAAAATAAAGTGGTTTATACCATTTTAGCATAAATGGCGTTTCATCTTTACTCCATATTAATGAGGTAAAAATTTCAGGAGATAGTTTTTTAACTTTACGGAGGATCAATGGATTAAAACTAGAGACGATGCATCGTTCCATTAATTTATTTTTTATAATAAACTGTATGACTTTTTCAACAATTTTAGTCGGAAAAACCCTAATTGACTTAATTTCAATATTTAATATTATTTTATTATCAATTAATAATTCTGAGACTTCATCCAATAATGGCATTTTTTGAAATCCTATTTTTTTACCCCATTTTCCCGAAGCATCAAATTTAATTAATTCATTATAATCCAAAGAATCAATTTTTTTATCCTCACCTGTTAAATTTAATAAGTCAATATCATGATGGATAACAATTTTTTCATCAGCTGTCAATAATACATCAAGTTCAATTCCATCAACACCCATTTCAATTGCTTTTTTAAAAGAATATATTGTATTTTCAGGTGCAAAATTAGGTGTTCCCCTATGACCAAAAAATAAAAACTTCTTATTAAACGGATTAAATTTCATTTTTCATCTAAAAATTAATTATATAAAGTTCATCACTAAAAATAGAGTCGTTACAAAAAATTATTAATTAACATTTTTTTATATGTTAAAATGTATTTAAAATTAATCAATAATTTTCTTCCCATTTTTACATTTTTTTAATACATTTTAATAACATTATTTTGTTAACAACTTGTTAATAACTTAAATATTTACAGGATTTACATCTCTTGACTAACGGTAATTTATGGAATGATTGTCTAAACTTCATTAAGGCAAAAATTCCAGAACAAGCATATCAAACTTGGTTTGACGGTATAACCGCCACTCAACCTCATCAAAATGAAATAATGCTACAAGTACCAAATCAATTTCACTATGAATGGTTAGATTCTAAATATAGCAAACTTATAAAATTAGCAATAATGGATTGTAGTGGAATAGAATTAAAAATAAATTATAGTGTTGTCATTAGTGATCAAGAAGATAATGTTATACCTGATTTAATACCACAAAAACAACCTATAACCAATGGACATCAAGCGAGAAATGGATTCCACAAACCAAGCCAATTAAATAATCGTTATATTTTTGATAACTATATTGAAGGTAAAAGTAATCAACTTGCAAAGGCAGCATCTCTATCCGTTTCTGATTCACCCGGGCAAACACCATTCAACCCATTACTTATTTATAGCGAAACAGGTTTAGGTAAAACACACCTTTTGCAAGCGATTGGAAATAGCTTACTCGAATTATCTCCAAATGCTAAAATTGTTTATCTTACAAGTGAAAAATTTATGCTTGATTTCATCAGCTCTATTCAAATGCATAAATCAGCGGAGTTTTCTAAACAGTATAGAGATGTTGATATGTTATTAATTGATGATGTTCAATTTTTTCAAAATAAAGAACAAACACAGGAGCAATTCTTTCATTTATTTAATGATTTACACCACCGTGGCAAGCAAATAGTTATGACCACAGACCGCCACCCCAATGAATTAAGAGGGTTAAAAAATAGATTAATTTCACGATTTCAATCTGGGTTAATCGTTGATATTCAACCACCCGATTTAGAAACTCGTATTGCAATTTTATTAAAAAAAGCTGATTCTGAAAATCTGGATATACCATTTGAAATAATTGAATATATTGCTTCCAGTATTACTGAAAATGTAAGAGATTTAGAGGGTGCATTAATACGACTTTTAGCATTTGCGTCTCTTAAAAGACAAGATATTACAATGAATCTTGCAAAACAGGTGATATTAGACATTATGGGGGCATCAGCATTTCAAAATATTACAATTGATCATGTTTTAAAAACGGTATCCAAAGAAATGAGGATAACAGAAAGACAGATGATTGGTAAGGGCAGAACTATGGATGTTGCAATGGCAAGACATACAGCAATGTATTTATCTCGTGAACTTACAAGTAGTTCATTAATAAATATTGGGTTGCATTTTGGTAGAAGAGATCATTCTACGGTTATACATGCGTGTAAAACAATTGATAAAAAAATGCTCTTAAATCCGGAATTAAATAGAACAATTGAAAAACTTAAAAAAGAATTGGGAGGACCAATAACCGCATGAGTATTAAATCAATTTCAGATAAAAAACACCAAAAGATAATAATTATAGATGATGATGTCGATTTGGCTCAACTATTAGAAGAATTTTTAACCGCTTTTAATTTCAAGGTAGAATTATTTCATTCACCAAAAAAAGGAATTGAATTTTTAAAAAATTCAGAAGCTGATCTGATTGTTCTTGATATTATGATGCCTGAAATGGACGGGTTCCAAACTCTTCGAAAAATAAGAGAATTTTCAGCTATTCCCGTTGTAATGCTTACAGCAAGAGGGGAAGTGACTGATAGAATTGTCGGATTAGAATTAGGTGCCGATGATTATATGCCAAAACCTTTTGAACCTCGTGAATTACTTGCCCGAATACAATCTATTTTAAGACGAAGCCAATCCCCTTCTCAATTATTAGATGTAATTGAATTTGAAGAAGGATTATCACTTAATAAACTTAAACAAGAAGTTTCAATTAGTGGTGAACCAATTCATTTATCAACAACGGAATATGAAGTATTATTATTATTTGTTGAACACCCCGGTGAAGTTTTAGACCGTGAATTTTTGGTTGAAAATATCCGAGGAATTAAATGGCAATCTTATGATCGTTCTGTTGATGTATTAGTTAGTCGATTAAGATCTAAAATTGGTGAAAACCCCTCAGAAAACACATACATTAAAACGATTCATGGAACTGGATATAAATTTATAGGAGCTCCAAAAAATTAGAAAAAACTTAGAACGCCCATTTCAACAGGTATTATTTCTTAGAATTGGGGGTTTCTTTTTTCTTTTTGCGTTTTCAATTATTTCTGTTATTTATTATTTAACAGAGAAAACCTCATATACTCAAGATACAATTTTAGATGCACATGAATACTTTCTATATTCTAATTTAGTTGAATCTTGGGGGTACCCTCCTGATACAATTAAAGTAAAAAATACACTTGATAATTTAAAATTATTCGGCTGTATTTATAAAAATAACAAAAAAATATGGGCCAGTCCAAAATGGTTTAATAAAGATGAATATATGAGTTTTTCAGACAGTGATACATTAGGTCTTTTGTATGATATTGAAATTCCTGTTTATGTATCATTTGGGGAATTATATGTTCACAACCAAAATTATATAGCAACATTTGCATTATACAATGAATATGAATATTTAATTGCTATTGATGAATATTTGCCTTCTGATGTTACAACTAAATTTATTCCTGGATCTATCGTTACTTTGCTGGCAATTTTTCTTCTATTTATTGTAATCCGAAATTATCTTCAACCCATTCAATTAATGAAAAATAGAATATTATTACTCGAAAAAGGTGATCTCGACTCTAATATCCCTATTATTGGCGAAGATGAGCTTGCGGATTTATCTAAAGAGATGAATAAAATGATAAAAGAAATAAAAGATTTATTAACTCGTAAACAGCAGTTATTATCTGAAGTAAGCCACGAACTTTTATCTCCATTAGCTCGGATTAGGCTTTTAACAGAAATGCTACCAGAGCATAAAAATAAAGATAGACTTGCGAATGAAGTACAATTTTTAAAAGGCATGGTTACCAATCTATTAATGTCTGATAGGCTTTCGGGTCCATATGCAAATATGGACTTAACCAATATTGAATTAGAGAATATTATTGATAAATCTATCGCCATGTTTCCAGAATCTGAATCTAAAATTACTGTACTTGAAAAAATACCGAATCTAATATTAAATATTGATGTCACAAAAATTTCTTTAGCATTAAGGAATTTAATTGAAAATGCTATCAAATATGGTGATGAAGGAAAAAAAATAGAAATTAAAGTAAAACTATTTAATAAAGAATGGGTCGATATTTTAGTAAAAAATTATGGTAAAGGAATTAGTAAAGAAAATATTGACAAAATCACTATTCCATTTTACAGAATTAAAGATCAAAATATTACTAAAAAAAGTGGGTTTGGTATGGGGCTTTCAATAACAAAAAAAATAATTGATGCTCATAACGGTGAATTATTAATACATAGTGAATTAAATAATTATACTCAGTTTATTATAAGATTACCAATTCATGCATAAAAATAAAATAATTCTTGTAATTAATTTTAATATTTAATAGATTATTTGTGTGAAATATTATAATTAAGTCCAAAATATAAGGAAAATAAAATGCAGAAAAGAAGTGTCAATAAAGTAATATTAGTAGGAAGAGTTGGCCAATCACCCGAAGGTAGATATACTCCTTCAGGTCTTTCAGTTGTCAATTATTCACTTGCAACCAATGATACAAAGTCAAATTCAGATGGTAATAAAATAGACCACACAGAGTGGCATAACATTGTTTCCCTAGGGAAACAGGCTGATTTTGTTACAGAATATGTTAAAAAAGGTCAATTAATTTGTATTGAAGGGAAGTTAAGAACTCAAAAATGGGAAGATAAAAATAAAGTTACCCATTATAAAACTGAAATACTAGCTGATTCAGTCACCCCTTTAGAATGGAAACAAGATAATGAAAAGGTGGAAGATAAAGTATCCGAACCGGCTGAAAATGAGGAAGAATTACCCTTTTAATATTTTTTAGGATTATATCACCTCTTATTAGTATATTTTGACACGAGCATTTAATTAAATATGCTTTGTTTTATTGCAATGGGAGGCGATATGAAAAATTTATCAATTATATTATTAGGTTTATGTTTTGTTTTTGCGGGGAATAAACCCTCGGTAGTTACTGTTGTTTTTTCAGGTGATAATTTGATAAAACTAACATCACAAAAAAATCAATTAGATTTAAAACGTAAAAGTGACATAACATCTTTAAAGAAAAAAGATGATATTTCTACTGAAAAACGACGCCACAAAAGAAGGCGTAAAGTAAGACCACCTAAACAAGGCAAATAATTAAAATTAAAGGCATCATTAATTGATGCCTTTTTTTATGTTTTAAAGGAACCTATATTGAAAATTAAAAACCTTCCATCATATAAAAATTTAGAAATTGTACCTAATAATCATTCAGATAGAAATTATGAAATAAATATTTCAATACCTGAATTTAATTGTGTTTGCCCTAAAACAGGCTTACCTGATTTTGCAATTATTAAAATTAATTACATACCTAATAAAAATATAGTCGAATTAAAATCTTTAAAGCTATACATGGTTCAATATAGAAATGTAGGAATTTTTCATGAATTTGTTACAAATCAAATTTTAGATGATTTTAAAAAAGCATGTAAACCAAAAAAAATAACAGTAATTGGAGATTTTCACCCAAGGGGTGGAATTAAAACAGTTGTAAAAGCAAATTGGCCAGAAATAGACTAAGAAACCATTGATTCTGGACAATAAATCCTAGTAAAATACCCCCTTAGATTTTAAGAGTAATTTTATGTTTTCAGACCGAATAAATAGAATACAACCATCACTAACTTTACAGATGACAAGTAAAGCAGGTGAACTGCGTTCAAAAGGATTTAATGTAATTAATTTAAGTGTTGGTGAGCCTGATTTTGATACTCCTGAAAATATCCGCAATGCGGGCATAAATGCTATTAATAGTGGTAAAACAAGATATACACCTGGTGCTGGTATGCCAATTTTACGGCAAGCTGCTTGTGAAAAAATGGAGAGAGATAATTCCTTATTTTTTAAACCTGAAGAAGTTATCATCTCTTGTGGTGGCAAACATTCTCTTTATAATGCATGTCAAGTTCTTTTTCAATCAGGGGACGAGGTAATAATATTTAAGCCATATTGGGTTTCATTTCCTGATTTTGTTTCTGTTACTGGCGCAAAACCAGTATTTGTGAATACAAATCCTGAAAGTCAATTTGAACCTGATTTTGAAGATTTAATTAACTCAATTAATCCAAATACAAAAGGTATTATTATTAACTCACCATCAAATCCTACTGGAGGTGTTTGGAGTGATGATGCTGTAAAACAAACATTAGAAATTGCAAAAAAACATAACTTATGGGTATTTTCTGATGAATGTTATGAGCAATTAACTTATGATGTTGAATTTAAAAGTATTGCAACATTAACAAATGATAATGAAAAGATTTTAACTTTTCAAAGTTGTTCAAAAACCTATGCAATGACAGGCTGGAGAATTGGATACACGGCTGGTAATTCCAAAGTTATAAAAGCAATGAGTAAGCTACAAGGACAAAGTACTTCGTGTCCAAATTCAATTGCCCAAATGGCAGCTGTTGAAGCATTAACGGGAAATCAGGAAGCCATTCCAAAAATGAGAGAGATCTTCAAATCAAGACGAACATTAATTATGGAGAGATTGAAGTCAATTATTGGAGTTAATTGTGCTATGCCTGGAGGAGCATTTTATGTATTTCCTGATTTCACTCACTTTATTGGAAAAATATTAGATGGAAAAACAATAAATACAGCCACAGATATTGCAATGTATTTATTAGAAAACAAACAGGTGGTATCCGTCCCTGGAGATGGATTTGGATCACCAAATAATATTAGATTTTCATATGCAGCATCTGACCAAAATATTAATGATGCGATAGATGCGCTTGAAAATGTATTAAATAAAATTAATTAAAAGGATAATTATGAAAAAGGGAATACACCCCGAGTATAAAATGGGCACTGTTCATTGTGCATGTGGAAGTTCATTCGAAACACGAATGACTGTTGATGGAATAAATGTAGAAATTTGTAATGCATGTCATCCGTTTTTTACTGGAAAGCAAAATTTAATTGATACTGCTGGTCGAATTGAAAAATATATGAAAAAATATAATCTTTCTGAGGCAGATCTAAAAAATTAATTTTATATTAATCAAAGCTAATGATTAATAAATTAAATAGTATCGTTCAAAAATATGATGAAGTTACTAAAGAGCTAAGTAACCCTAATGTTGTTTCAAATATTGAAAGATTTAAAGAATTATCTAAAGAACATAGTGATTTAACAGAGCTTCATTCCAATGCAAAGAGCTATATTCAAAAACATAACCAATTAATTGAATATGATGAAATATTAAATGGAGATGATTTAGAATTAAAGGAACTTGTTCAGGATGAAATCGATGGATTAAAAAAAGAAATTTCTGAAATGGAAGAAATGTTGAAAATAATGTTAATTCCAAAAAATCCTGATGATGATAAAAATACTATTCTTGAAATTAGATCAGGTACTGGGGGTGAAGAGGCTGCTCTTTTTGCTGGAGATCTTTATCGTATGTATATGCGTTATGCTGAACGACAAAATTGGACAATTGAAATATTAAATTTAAGTGATTCTGAAACTGGTGGATTAAAAGAAGCAGTTGTCGGAATTACAGGTAAAGGTGCATACGGAGAACTTAAATTTGAAAGTGGTGTCCATCGTGTTCAACGCGTTCCAGCAACAGAATCAAGTGGAAGGCTTCATACTTCAGCTGCAACAGTTGCCGTATTACCCGAAGCAGTAGATGTTGATATTCAAATTAATGATACAGATATAAGAATTGATACATACCGTGCATCTGGTGCTGGGGGTCAACATGTTAATAAAACCGAATCCGCTATTCGGATTACTCATATTCCATCTGGATTAGTTGTTACTTGTCAAGATGAATCTTCTCAACATAAAAATAAAGATAAAGCGCTAAAAGTATTAAGAACTCGCCTATATGAAGTTAAACAACAAGAAATTAACTCAAAAAGAGCCTCTGAAAGAAAATCAATGGTTTCCACAGGTGATAGAAGTGCAAAAATTCGTACCTATAATTTCCCACAAGGACGCGTTACTGACCATCGAATAAACCTTACTCTTTATAAATTAGATGAAATTCTTGATGGTGATTTAACAGAAACAATTGAAGCTCTTAAAATGGAAGAGCGTAAAAGCCAACTCGCTGAAGTTTAATAAATTCCTACCATAACCACTAAAACAAAACAGGTCTGGACAATCCTCGATATAATCAATTGGGGAAAAGATTATCTTACAAAACATGGTATAACGAATGCCAAACTCGAATTAGAATGGTTTTTAAGTGACTTATTAAAGTGTAATCGGATTGATTTATATATACGATTTGAAGAACAATTACATCAATTAGAATTAGACAAAATCCGAAAATTTATTACTAGACGAAAAACTCATGAACCGTTTCAATATATTTTAAAAAAAGCTCCATTTTATGGAAGAGATTTCATTGTAAATAATTCAGTGCTCATTCCAAGACCTGAAACAGAAACAATAATAGAAATTATTAAACAAAAATCTGAAAGTGGTAATTTTTTAGATATTGGAACAGGGTCAGGATGTATAGCAATTTCTCTTTTAAAAGAAAAAATATTTAGTACAGGAGTGGCAATTGATATTTCTCGAGAATCATTATTTATTGCGAATCAAAATAAACTAAAATTTCAAATTGAAAATTTAGAATTTAAACAATTAGATTTTCTAAATGAAAATATTAACCAAACATTCAACTGTATAGTCTCTAACCCTCCATATATACCACCTGAAGAAATGAAGTCTCTCAAAGATGGTGTAATAAAATTTGAGCCTGAAATAGCACTTACAGATTTTTCGGATGGACTCTCTTTTTATAGAAAAATTGCAATTGATGGGAAAAAATTATTAAATCCAAATGGCTTTATTATTTTAGAAACGGGTGGTGAAAACCAAATTATACAAGTTAAACAGATATTTTTAGATCAAAATTATATAGTTATTATTCATAAAGACCAAAATGGAGAAAATAGGTTTTTAGAAATTACTCCAAAATGATTATTTCATTAGTAAAAATGACTCGACCTATTAATGTTTTTCTCTCCATTATTACGGTCATAATTTCTGCATATATTTTAAAACAAGACCTAAATTCTTATAAAGTCATTATTACATGTCTAACCGTTGCAGGGTTTACAATTTTCTCAAATATATTAAATGATATTTTTGACATTAAAACCGATATGGTAAACTGCCCTCAAAAACCATTAATAACGGGTGAGATTTCAATCAAAAGAGCATTTATATTTTCATTTATAATTCTAATTTTATCATTTTGGTTATTATTTCAACTTAATTCAAATAGTACAAATTTAGTTATTTTTATTATTTTACCTATAATAGTTACCTATACTCCAGTTTTTAAGTCAGTACCATTAATTGGAAATATATTAATTGGTTTTATACTTGGACTTGTTTTTTTATTTACTGAAGCATCTCTAACAAATAAAATTGAATTACTTTGGATTCCAGCATTACTTGCAACCCACTTAACCATACTAAGAGAACTATTAAAAGATATTGAAGATTACACGGGTGATTATAAATCTAAGATTTATACTTTCCCAGTTTGTTTTGGGGTAATAAAAAGTAAGATATTATTTTTAATTTCAACACTGTTATTATTAGGGTGGGCTGGATTTATGCCTTTATTATTAAATTTGAATCTATATTATATTTTTTTATTTTGGGGAGTTTTTGCTCCTCAAATATTCTATATTCTGTATTTATTATTTGGAGTTAAATCAAATGATTATTCAACAATTTCTACATTATTAAAAATTGCAACCATAATAGGTTTGGGTGTAATTATTACTTTTGGATTATAAAATTTGAATATTTTAAAATCATTTAATATTGTTAATTTTAATCTTCTGCAATTAATAAAAAATAAATAAAAATAGGACAATTAATTGAAATCACTAAACTATAATGATGTTTTCCTTATACCAACCTATTCTACACTCGAAAGCCGAAGCAATGTAAACTTATCTGTAGAACTTTTTAAACACCCTACATTTCATACAATTAAAATGCCTATAATTGCTGCAAATATGAAAACAGTAACGGGTGCTGAAATGGCATCAACTTTATATAAACTTGGTGCAATGGGGATATTACATCGGTTTCAACAATCACAAAATGAGTTTAATAATGATTGTCAATTTTTATTTTCAAACAATTGTCCAATTGATATTTCTGTTGGTGTAAATAATCTTGACCAATTGATAAATTTTGAACATGGTGAATTAAAACCTTTTCTTAGAAGTATAACAATTGATATTGCTCATGGTCATCATATTAAAATGAAAAATCAAATTTTAAATGTAAAAAATTGGTTAAAAAAATATAAATTAAATAATCAAGTGGATATTATTGCTGGAAATGTATGCACTCCAGAAGCAGTAAAAGAATTATCTGAATGGGGAGCAAATATATTAAAAGTAGGAATTGGTCCAGGTTCAGCATGTACCACTCGAATTATGACAGGATATGGTATCCCACAATTTTCATCAGTCCTAAATTGCGCAGAAAAAAAAGATGAACATAATGTAAAAATAATTGCTGATGGTGGAATTTCAACTGTAGGAGATATTGCAAAAGCATTAGCTGGAGGTGCAGATGCAATTATGGCAGGAAGTTTATTTGCCGGAACAAAAGAAAGTCCAGGACCAAAATTAAGAAGAGGAAATTATCCAAATGAAACCTTTTACAAAAGCTATATGGGCAGTGCTTCTTTTGAATCTAAACTAAACACCGGAAATATTGGTAATCATACTGAAGGGGTAAGTATGGAAATACCATATAAAGGAGCTGTTAAATATGCAATTAAGGATATTCATGATGGCATTTGTAGTGCTTTTAGTTATGCCGGCGCAAAAAATTTAAAAGAATATCATAAAAAAGTTAAATGGACAATATAATCAATAATAATTTTTCTTATTCATATGATAAAACATTTTTAAAAAAATATTAAATAAAATAAAGAAAATCATATATTTAATTATTTTAATTTTCTATTAATTATTTCCATACCTATTAACGTTAAATTAGGTTCAACATGGTGTTTAAATGAAATACCGGACGAAATAATAGTACTAAAACCGCCCGTTAAAATCACATCACACGCTTCCCATTTCATTTCATTTTTAATTCGCATTATCATACCCTCAACTTCATCAACAGCACCAAACATAATTCCTGATTGAAGGTTTGTTTCTGTATTTTTACCCACAGCAAATTCAGGAAATTGAAAGGCAGTATCTCTAAGTAATGCAGCTTTTTGATATAAATAATTAGCTGACACATCTATTCCAGGAGCAATTGCACCACCAATAAATGCCCCTCTCTCATCCACAACGTCGTAAGTCGTTGCGGTTCCAAAATCAACAATTATACAAGGTGAGTTAAATTGTCTTTGTGCAGCAATCACATTACAAATACGGTCAGCTCCAACAGTATCAGGCTCATCTACTTCTAAAATTAAACCATCAATATTATTGTGTTTTATAATAAAGGGAGTGATATTATATAAGTTATAACTCTGCATTGTATAATTTTCAGTTTGTTTTGGAACAACAGAACTAATAATAATATCAGTTACATGTTTTAATTCTAAATTTGAAAGACCAACATTTGCAGGAACATTTGCTTCAATTCTATAAATAGATTGTAAATTATCCTTCTTAAAACAACCAATCGTTACATTTGTATTTCCAATATCTATTGCAATTAGCATTAAAGTATTAATTCTCCTCCAGGATAAATTTTAATTTTTCCATTATTTTCAATTTTGGCATATCCATTTGAACTAATCCCTAAGAATTTTCCTGTTATTAATTTACCACCAAAATTAAATGAAACAATTGAATTGATATGTGTACAAGATTTCATCCATTTTTCACAGATATTATTTAGTTGGTTCAAATATAAATTCTCGATTGAATTTAAAATAGATGCTAAAAGTAATTCTCTCTGAATAATCTGATGATTTTCAATTAATAAAGAAGTTGATAATTTCCTTATATCTGATGGAAAATATATTAAATCATCATTCACATTTATTCCGATCCCAATACAAACATATATTTTTTTATATATTTCTTTAGTTTCAATTAAAATACCGCCCACTTTTTTATTCTTTATTAGAATATCATTTGGCCATTTTAATTTACATTCAATTCCGCAAGATTGTTTTATACCGTCGCAAATACCTACTCCAGAAAGAAGAGATAACAAACCTAATTTATCGCTATTTATATTAGGTAGAAGTAAAAATGAAAATGATAAGTTATTATTTGGTGAAGAAAGCCATATATTTTCACGCCGTCCTTTACCTTTTCGTTGATTATCGGTAATTACAAGGAAGCCATTACTCGCTTTATCTTCAGACACTTTTTTCCAAATATCTTCATTTGTTGAATTAGAGTTGGAATAATATTCTATTTCTTTTCCAATAAATTGAGTTTTTAAATTTGTATTAATTAATTGGGTGGAGATCAATTAGGCATGAATACCAAATTCAGTTCGTAAAACATCGCTTATTTCACCCAAAGTTGCATAATTTTTAACAGCATCAATAATACCTTCCATTAAATTTCCATTTCCTCTTGAAATAGTTTTTAATTCATCCAATGATACTTGAACTGCTTTTGAGTCTCGGGTATGTTTAATTTTTTTGAGTCGAAATAATTGAGATTGGACTGCTTCTTCATTAATTTTTAATGTTTCAGGTGCGGGTTCTTTTTCATCTTTAAATTTATTTACCCCTACAATTATATTAGTTTGATCATCTATTTTTTTCTGATATTGGTAAGCAGATTGACCAATTTCATTTTGCTGAAATTCCATTTCAATGGCAGGAACAGCACCACCCAAATCATCAATTTTTTGAATTAATTTTAATACTTTAGATTCTATTTCATCCGTTAATGATTCCATAAAATGAGAACCTGAAAATGGATCAACTATATCAGGAATACCCGATTCATGTGCAATAACTTGTTGAGTTCTCAATGCAAGCCTTGCTGAGGACTCTGTTGGCAATGCTAAAGCCTCATCAAATGCATTTGTATGTAAAGATTGAGTTCCACCTAAAACAGCAGAAACAGCCTGTATCGTTGTTCTTACAACATTATTATCTATTTGTTGTGCCGTTAATGTAGAACCCGCAGTTTGTGTATGAAATCGGCACATCATCGCTTTAGGTTCTGTTGCACCAAATCGTTCCTTCATAATTTTTGCCCATATTCGACGTCCTGCTCTAAATTTAGCAATTTCTTCATAAAAATGATTGTGTGCATTGAAAAAGAAACTCAATCTTTTTCCAAACTGATTTACATCCATTCCAACATTTAATGCAGATTCCACATAGGCAATACCATTAGCAAATGTAAATGCTAATTCCTGTACTGCGGTTGCACCTGCTTCTCTAATATGATACCCTGAAATTGAAATTGTATTCCAATTGGGAATATTTATTCCACACCATTTAAACATATCTGTAATAATTCGCATACTTTGTTTAGGAGGATAAATAAAAGTACCTCGCGCAATGTATTCTTTTAATATATCATTTTGAACAGTACCTCTTAATTGATCTTTTGATATTCCTTGCTTTTCTGCGGTTACAACTAAAAATGCAAGCAAAATACTTGCAGTTGAATTAATAGTCATTGAAATTGATACTTTATCCAATGGAATTCCATCCATTAACACTTCCATATCTGCCAATGAAGAAATAGGAACACCAACCCGTCCAACTTCTCCTTGGGCAAGAGCGTGGTTAGAATCATATCCTGTTTGAGTAGGTAAATCAAAGGCTACAGATAAACCCATTACCCCTTGATTTAATAAATATTTATACCGTTTATTACTTTCTTCGGCAGATCCAAATCCAGCATATTGTCTCATTGTCCAATGACGACCTAAATACATATTAGGGTAAATTCCATGAGTGAATGGAAACTCCCCCGGCTCTTCATTTATTGATGAACCATAAAAAGATTTTAAATTAATATCTGAATTTGTTGATTTCATAATTATTTATATTTACAATTTAATATTGTAAAATTAGTTTAATTATTTCCAATTAAAGATTTAATAAACTATGTATCATCCGATTTACCATTTTCACAATGAAGCAAATAAATATATTGGAATAATTTTAACTTCAAATCTTTCTAGCTATTTTTAAATACAATTAACTACTAATTAATAATACATAAAATAAATTGGAAATTATTTCATCATAATCATTTTTTTAGTGATTGTGACTTTATTATTTTTTAATACATAGATATATAAGCTTGCCGAAACATGTAAACTATCTTGATCCGTGCCATCCCAATCGACTTGATAATAGCCAGCATTTATTTTTTTATCAACTATTGTTTTTACCAATCGACCCATAATATCGTAAACAGATAAATTCACATACGAATCTTCAGGGATTGCAAATTCAATCGTCGTATTTGGGTTAAATGGATTAGGGAAATTTTGACCTAACAAATATTTTTGTGGAATTGCATCCATTTCAAAAATTTCAATAGAGCCAGATGATAATGGATCTATACCAAAATAAGGTGATTCTAAATTATAATCTACTCTTAATTCTTGATTTAGTTTATTATTCCATAATCTCAGCTCAATTTCATCACCAATTTCATATCCGTCTATATCAACATCATATCTTTCAAAACCTCCCGATGCAACTAGAACAATTGGCATATTATTATCTATTATTTTAACTCCACCTACAAATTGCCCCTGTGCATAAGCTGAAATTTCATCACCGATATTATAGTTTCCACTAATTGATTCAATAATAATTGGATGGGAAATTCCTGTATTAATTTGCGGATAATAATTAGTTTGCTGATTTTTATATTTTTCTTCGAAATTATCCATATCAATATAAGATGATAATGAGGATAATGGGTAAGAAAAATTAATCACTTCATCACCAGTCAAATAAACTTGATATGCTTCACCAAAATACATATGCGTTAATGACATTTCACCAATTGATGGAATGTAAAATTGTCCTTGATCATTTTTTACTAATAATATATCATCCTCCATCCCATTAAATATTTCAGGAATAGTCATTGAAGCAAATGAAAAATATGGCAATAAATTAATTTTATTTGGCTCTAAAACTAAATTAGTACTTGGATCAATTGGTTGACCAGACATGTGAATTGTTTGTGATTCATTCCCAGAAATCACCATTCGATATCCTTCAACCTGTCCAATATCATTAATTTGATTTACTGAAAATTGTGGTACAAACCACTGGCTATTATCATTTGAAACAACTAAAACATCAATGCCTGATAAAACAGATTCAATGCTATTCTCATCTGGAATTACCCCAAGAGAAATTAAATTTTGTGCCATCGGATTAACATTAATATCGACAGAGACAATTGTTGTAACTACAATTTCACTAGAATAAGTCATTACCGGAATTGGGTTTTCATCTGGATCTGAAAATACAACATCAAAAATATCTAATTCAGTCGTTCCAGAACTTACACCTTGGAAAGTTAATGATAATATTGAACCACTCCCTGGTTGAATAACATCACCAAATCCGACTAAAATTAAATCATTATCAACTTCATCTCCATTTACAATAAATCCTTGAGTTCTTTCAGTAGTTTCAACACCTATGAATCCAATTAAATCAGGTGTATCTTTAATATAAATTTGAAAACTTCCAACCGCTGTTTCATTTTCCAAAGATACTTCCACTACAATTTCTTCTCCAGTATTTAATTCCCCACCTGAAAGTAATAAATCCACAGCTCCCTCAGGTACAATAGTAATAGATCCAGAATTAGCAAATAATGGAATTTCAAGTCCACTTGTATTTCCGATATATACATCTTGGAAAACTAAACTTACTTCTTGTGGACTTAATACAAAATCAGAGGTACATGAAATTTCAAGAATAGGTCCCTCTCCTTCTAACAATGGTGTATTTGATATATCAAAAGCAATTATTATATAAGAACCATCATCCTGTATATTAGCTTCTAACATAAAGTTTTCAGTTCGCTCTGTTAACTCTACAGAAGTAAATTCAATTATATTGGGAACAGGTAATAATGAAAACTGAAATCCTGCAACAGACTCTAAATTATGCAAATCAATTGTAAATGTTAATTCTCCATCTCCCATCATATTTGTAATTGGTGCATTTAACACTGAATAGCCTGCTGGGTCAGGAACAGTTCCACATACTGTAGATGTTGGATTAGATTCACCTTCAGAATATAATGCTTTTACTTTATAACAGTATTCCTGATTAAAATCAATATCTTGATCAATATAAAATGTTTCTACCGTATGGAATAAAAATTCATTATCTCTATAAATATTAAATCCTTCCAATCTATCTCTCATGTCAAATGGTTCAAACCCTGAATTATCTATAGGTGTTTTTTCAGTCCCACCGATACCATCGCCTTCACAATCGCCATCATCCCAATCCCATTCTTCACATAAGAAATCAATACCAAAGTTACCATCATCACACCATCCATCATCAATCCAAGAAATATATTCTCTATTAAAACAAAAACCAACACAATCCATTACACCTTGCTGATTGTCTGTAGTTATACAGTCTGATCCAATCCCACTATTTTCAAAATTTTCACCCTCACCAGAAACAATAAATGCACCTAAACAATTTCCATCTGGTGCGTTCCACGACAAACCAACATAATCTTGCCCAACTTCAGCATCTACGGTTAATCCCTCAGGTGGACACATTGGTCCAGCATCAGGTGTATCACATGCTTCAGCAGTTGGCTGTGAAGGACCTTCGTCATAATTTGCTACAATAAAATAACAATATTCAGTACCATTTTCTAAACCACTGTCTATATAGCTCGAAACATCACTATCAACATTTGTAATTAAATTCCCATCTCTAAAAATATCAAATCCTAATAAATTTCGATTTAAATTCATATCGAATAATGGTGGACTATTAATTTCATTAATTGTGGTAATTACCTCAAGTTCGTTAATATTTTCAGGAACTCCTCCCTTTTCACCAATAGCAGGTAAATTATAAATTGAGTTACTTATAGTCATTACAGTTCCGTTTGGACCGAAAGAAACGCTCTCTTCTGCTCCAAATTCACCTCCACTTGCAAATACATTACCAAATAGAGATAAGCTATAATAACCTTCACCATATCCACAACAAATTCCATCACCAAATGAATCAAATATTGTAAAAGTATAATCACCTGGAACTAATTCAATTTCCCAATTATAAACTGTAAAATCAATTGGAGCATCAGAAACCATTGGAACAGAAGATACAATTTCACCATTTGAATTTGTGATTTGCCATGAAGTTTCAGTTGCCCAATCATCAGTCATAATCTCGATACCAAGCAACATTACAGATCCTGGTTGATTCCAACTTAATTCAATAAATCCATTCCCAGCATTTGTTGATAATCCAACAGGTGCACCAAGTTCCCACATTGCACAGGCTTCATTTGATGGTAATGATTCTCCCGATGGATAAGTAGCAGTAACAATATAACAATATTCAACATCATGTTCAGCAGTGTCATCAAAAAATTCAGCTGAATTTGAATTTGCAATTAAACTTCCATTTCTAATAATATTATACTCAATTGCACCGGCACCACCAACCCAACTTAAATGAACACTACCTGCTTCCCCTATTGCAACTAAACTCGTTGGTGCCACTCCTGTTATTGGAGTTGAACAAGTTTCATTTGATGCTTCTGAATCTCCTTCATCATAAACAGCAAAAACAGTATAACAATATTCTAAATTATTTTCTAACTCTGTATCTGTATAAGTTAAAATATCAGCCTCTGTATTGCCTACATCTTGACCATCTCGATTAATTCGATAACCCAATAATGAACGATTCATTAATGATGTATTTTCAGTTGAAGCATTCCAAACTTCACTACTATTTTCAATATTTAATTTATGTAATTCATAAGCTTGATTTTCTCTAAATGAATCAATTAATTGCTGATTAAACCCTTCACCTATCATTGGTGGTTGATTAACTAAATTTGATTGTGTAATATTTAATTCATAATTTCCAACACCACCATTAAATCCATCAACGACAATAAAATATTCTCCTGGTTCTAAAAATATTCCATTAATAGTAGATTGTAAGAAATCAAATTCACATGTTGCATCATCAATATAATGCCCCGTTGTTGTTTCTATACATTCAAAATCAGCTGTAAAAATTTCTAATTTAGTATCATAATCAGTCAGTGCACTGCAAAGTGTTACATCAATTGTTGTTGGAGTAGATACATTAAATAAATAGGATTGATCAGCACCTTGCGAACCTTGAACAAGCCAATCATCTGTTGCATCAACATTTGAGCCAATATGATAATAGGGTAGATTTCCTATGCTAAAATCGGCACATCGAGATTGAGCAGTTGGCTCATCCCAATTTAATATTACTTCGCCATCTCCAGCATTCGATGTTACAGATAATGGTGAATCTAATTCCCAATGAGTACAAGCATCATTTGTTGGCATTGATTCTCCCGAAGCATATAATGCAGTAACATAATAACAATAATCTTGATATACAGTAGAAGAATTGTCAAAATAACTATTTTCTGTAACTGATGTTAAAAATTCATTATCTCTATAGATTCGATATTCAATTACTAAATTAGATCCTGCATCCCAACCTAAATCAATTCCACCATTTGTTCCTAAGGCATATAAATTTTCAGGAGCAATTCCTGTAATTGGCGTTGAACATGATAAATTAGAATGTCCTGATTCACCTTCTTCATATAATGCAGTAATAGAATAACAATATTCAATATTATTTGTTAGACCAGTATCATCGTATTCAAATACATCAGCATTTACAGATGCAATAAATTCATTTTCTCTATAAATATTATAATTAGTGATATTTCGAGAGGAATTATTACCATTCATTGCAATATTCCACTCATTATATTCAATATTTTCACCCGATTTTCTTATTTCATGAGCAATATTATCTCTAATTGATGGTGGAGAAATTGGTTCAGAAAATGTAGAAGGTGTAATATTAATTTCATAATT
>JACNKR010000045.1 GCA_014381925.1 Fidelibacterota bacterium
CCAACTGTATTAGTAGAATCACCTAATAAATCTAAATCTAAATCTAAACACCATTGAGATGAATAATAACATGATCCATCATCATTAGTTGTATATTGATTATAATTACATGCATTAATATCTGGGCAACCATCAATTAGACATACACTATTTAAATTTGCTAAATTTTGAAAAAATAGATAAGAATTATCGATGAACATTGTATAAGCATCTTGAGTTGATGTTAAATCAACATCCAATTCAGCTTGTATCCATTGGCCATAATAATCTGTATTATTTATAAATAATCCTTGAGGGTTTTCTGTTCCACCTAAATTATCACAATCATTTAATGGAGATGTATGGCAACATGTTGATCCAGGAAAATTAGATATTTGAGAGCAATATTCATCTGTAATATTTTCAACAATTAAATCTTCATTTGAGCATTCTGTTGAACCATGCGTCAAATTAACAAAAGAGGCAGAAGAATGAGAAGCTCCTGAAAATGCATGAATTGATAGAATATAATCACATCCATCAAATGCAGTTTCAAATACTCTTTGGAAAATTGAATTTTCATTTCTAGCCATATCAGACTCACAATAATTTTCACAATTATCTTGGTTATTTGGACAATTAGCATATCTATGAGTACCTGCCATCAAAAACCACTGTGCATCTAATTCCTGGAATGCTTCTGAACCAATAATATGTGTATTGAAATCAAAAATAGGATGGTTTACATGGACTTGTAGATTATTATAGGAATTACTGTTATATACAAAGGTTCCCCAACCTTTTTGAATAGGATACTGCTCCTTTATGATATAATATCCATCTGGATAATCTGGATTATCATATATTAGCTCATAATTTAAATTATCTAGATCAGAATTTATTAAATTTACATTTGTTGGATTGTTTTTAATTTGATTTATAATCGATTCCCATGCATTTAATTCATTTTCCGTTGGCGCAAGATATCCATATGATTCAATTCCTGGCATATTAAATTGAATTTCCCATATTAAATTACTAAAATAGTCAAAATTAATATTCCAAATTTCTGCTGATGTCCAATTAAATGTAGAATCATATCCAATATTTGTATAACTATTATCAGAATCTAATGGAAGATTTGAATCACCATTATTTAAACAATTAGCAGGATCGCTAGAGCAATTACCAAAATCATCTGTATTATCATCACAATATTCACCATGAAAATCAGCTAAATATGGGCAACCTCCATCAATGTTTGTATAATACATACTAAAGGAATTATCTCCATAATTTGAATTTGTGCTCGTTGTTAATTCATATTCTGTATTATCATATATATATGAACTATTGAAAATTGGATATGAAATATAATGATCAATATTAGATGATAGTTGATGATCTATGTCTCCCTCATCACATGATAACTTTACTCCACTAGCAGAATTATTATATATTGATGTCTTAACAAAATATGGATCAGAGCAAAATATATATACTGCAAAGTCATTCGGCCCAGAATTATCTTTTATCTCTACATTAATAAATTTTGCATTTGATCTTGCCAAATAAACGCCTGCACCTTTTGCACTATCACCTGCTGTTGAATTTGCATTAATCTTACTATCAATTATTTCTGGGTTTGCTTGAACAATATAAATTCCCCCACCTTTTTCAGCTTCATTCTCTATTATCTCATTTTGAAATAATACAGTACTAGCAAGACTTATATAAATACCCCCACCAAAATTATCAGCTATATTATCTTTTATAATATTATTTTGGATTAATGAATTTTCTATATGTCTCCCTTTTTCTTTAAATATCCCACCACCATTTGAATAAGCATGATTTCCCTCAATATTATTACAAATTATTCTTGGACTAGAATTTTTTATGTATATTCCACCTCCGTCATTTGCACTTCCATTTTCTATACTAAAACCATACAAAAGTGATAAATTACTTTCTCCGTTATCATACGTTACAACAGATGTAATGCCCAGACCATCTATTGTAGGATAAGATGACACATCAGGGCAATTTTGATCATCAATCAAAACATTAGAAGTCAAAATTATATCTTTTCCTGAGAAATCAATATTTTCATAATATGTATCCGGATTTACAAGAATAGTATCACCATCTGTTGAGAAATTAATCGCATCCTGAATAGAAGTAAAATCATCTGGAACCGAAATTAAATTTGTACGAAAATATAATATAATATTCTCTAATTCTATTTCCTGATCAATATAGACCGAATCAATTTGATATGGAAAATAATCTATTTTAGAAAAACTAATATTATAGTTTCCTTTAAATACATTTACAGAATAAGCGCCATTTTGTGTTGTTAATACAGATTCAAAATTATTATCAGATAAATTTGTAAATTTTATTTCAATATTACTATTATCGTTATTTCCATTTAAAAATACATTTCCATGAAATCGATATAGACAGTCATTATTATCTTCATCTGTTGCTAATTCATTATAATTATTTGCTGCAAGGTCCATACATCCAGGTATTTCTAGTTCATCACATATACTATCTGCATCTATATCATTTATGCAATTATTATCACAATCATAATAATCAGCAACATAATTACAAGAACCATCATCGTCTACTGCATCAATATTATAATTACATGCATTAATATCTGTACAACCTGATATAAATACACATGAATTATCATCAATCACAGCATGTTGCTCATAATTAGTCGCTCTAGGATCATTACAACCATAGGGAATAGTATTTAAACCTGGCCAAAACAATAATTTGGGATTATCAAAATATACTTGTGAATTTACATGAAATGGTTCTAATGGATTAATTGTAGAATTAATTAAATTTCCTTCAATATCTATGATACTAACATACCCAATTTGAACATATTCATTTAAGTTAACAGAAACATTTCCATCTATAAATAAAATTTCATCAAAATCTACTGGAATCAAAAGAGGACTTACAATATATGTAGAATTAGTCTGATTTAAATCTAATAATGCTAAATCTGAATATGCCTCTGACTTTACAATTTCACCATATACTCCGAATGTCAAAGGATTTAAATTAGGATTTCCTAAAATAATTGTTTCACACCAATTTGCATTTGGAGAATCAATACATTGATAACCTGGAAAAATAATTCCTGTCAAACAACTTAAATCAGGATTAGCAGAAAAACCACTAGGAATTAAATCCTCAATATATTCAAACAAATCATTACTGTTATACTGATAATTTGCAGAATAAACAGAATTGGGGAAAATTAAAGGTAATCCGAAATATATTGGCTCATAAGATGGTAATGTAAAATATAATTCATTATTAATTATAAATAATTCTTGATCTGAACTATCATATATATTAGATAAATTACCAAATTCATCAAAGTATTCTAATTCTATTGATAAAGTTAACTCATAATAATTATCCGCAACAGAAACTTCATTAGGATCTATACAAGCTATAAGATTATTTATGCTATTCAAACAGTTATTTAGATTATTACTATTTTGATCCAGTAATTGAATTTCTATATTCTGAATCTGAGCATAGTCTAAATTATTTATTTCATATATGATCTGAATTGTATCATTTTTTGAAAAAATATTATTTCCATTTGGATATTTTATATTTATTGTTTGATTAAAACAAAAGCTAATAATAATATACATTATAATTATTTTCATGGAATTCCCTTTTTCATTTTATAGATTTTTATATTAAAATCTTTAATGAAATATACAAATAAACGCTATGTCATTTAAAATAGAAATTCAACAAATCGGTATCCCATTCGGTATCCCACTTTTTTACCAATATTTGATAATATTTGATAGTTTAAAGCAAAAAGAGGATTTTATAAATAATAGTCTAAAAACAAAAAAACCCTGTTTAGTATGCTTAAACAAGGCTTTTTCAATGTGGGCCCTCAGGGACTTGAACCCCGGACCAATGGATTATGAGTCCACTGCTCTAACCAACTGAGCTAAGAGCCCAAGAGGGTAAAATTAAGGTGATTAGTCCTTTAAGAAATAATAAAATCTTTCAAAAATTAAAATAAATTTCATAGATTTAATGTAAAAAATATTTCAATTTATTCTAATGGAATTATATTCTAAATTACTAGTTTTGGGGATGATGTCTGGTACATCGATGGATGGTCTAGATTGTTTAATTACTGAGATTCAAATTAAATGTTTTGATAAATTAAAATTTAAAATTATTGAAAAAAAATCATTTAATATTCCAACTAAATTAAGAAATGGAATTTCGAAAATTGTAGATAATCCACAAATAAATTATTTATCATTACATAGAAAATTAGGTAATTATTATACTTCCTGTGTAAGTCAATTAAATAATCACGCTCAATTAGATTTAATTTCATATCACGGTCAAACAATTTTTCACAAAGAAAGAATTAAATCAATTCAAATTGGCGATCCATTACCATTGAGCAATCATTTTAATATTCCAATCCTTTTTAATTTTAGAGAGGCTGATATTAAAGTTGGTGGAACAGGTGCACCATTAATGCCATTTTTAGATTGGTTAATATTTAATAATTCAAAATTTAATGATATTACTTTAAATATTGGTGGAATTTCAAATATCACATATATCCCTAAAAATGGGATTAAAAATCAAGTTATTGGGTTTGATACAGGGCCAGGAATGTCGTTAATTGATGAATGTTGTTTATATTTTTGGAATGTTCCTTTTGATAAAGATGGGGGGAAATCAAAAAAAGGGAAAGTAAATCAAAAAATATTGAATGATTTAATGAAACATCCATTTATTGATTTAAATTTCCCAAAATCAACGGGTAGAGATATATTTGGTAAAAAAATTACTAATGAAATAATCAAAATGCATACAGGTGAAAATCCATACAATATTTTACGAACTTTTGTTGCATTTACTGCGAAATCCATTTCGAAGAACTTATATAAAATTCGTAATTTTTCCCCATTGGAAAATCGATTATTTGTAAGTGGTGGCGGAGTACATCATTCAGTTTTAATTGACGATTTAAAATTATATTCAGGATTTAAAAGATTACATGATTTAAATGATGTTGGAGTTAATCCTAAATATAAAGAAGCATTACTTATGGCAGTGTTAGGATATACAAGATTTAATAATGTATCAAATAATATGCCTTCAGTTACTGGTGCAAAAAATGAAACGGTCCTTGGGGATATATTCATAAATAAAATTTAGAAAATAAAAAAATACGGAGATTAATTGAACGAATTTATTTTTAGGAAATATGATATAAGAGGCATTGTTGCTACTGATTTTACAGATGATGTTGTAATTAATTTAGGAAAAGCATTTGGTACATTTGTAAAGAGAACAGGTGGGCATACGGTTGCATTAAGTGGGGATGTTAGAGATACAACCCCACATTTAAAAAATATGTTTGCTAAAGGATTAATTTCAACAGGTATTAATGTTAAGGATTTAGGAATAATTCCTACACCTACAAATTATTATAGTATGTACCATCTGGATATTGATGGGGCAGTTCAAATTACAGGAAGTCATAATCCTCCAGAATTTAATGGGTTTAAAATGTCACTTAGTCAAAAAGCATTTTATGGAGAACAAATCCAAGATTTAAATGAATTAATTAATATGAAAGATTTTGAAAAAGGTGAGGGTAAAATTACCAATACCCCAATTTTAAATAACTATATGGAAATGTTAAAGTCTAAAATAAAATTAGATAGACCATTGAAAATTGTTATGGATTGTGGAAATGCAGCAGGGTGTTTATCTGGTCCACAAGTTTATAAAGAATTGGGAATTGAACTTACTGAACTATATTGTGATGTTGATCCTACTTTTCCTAATCATCATCCTGACCCAGCAGAGGATGAAAATTTAACAGATATAATAAAAGTAATTAAAGAAGGTGATTTTGATTTTGGAGTCGCATTTGACGGAGATGCAGATAGAGTAATTTTAATTGATGAAAAAGGTGGAATTATTAGAGCTGATAATATGATGTGTTTATTTTTACCCGAAATAATAAAAACACCAGGAGAAAAAATTGTATTTGATGTTAAATGTTCTCAAGCATTAGAAGAAATGATTGTTAAATATGGCGGAACACCAATTATTTGGAAAACAGGTCATTCTTTAATTAAAGAAAAAATGAGGAAAAATAATGTACGATTTGCTGGGGAAATGAGTGGGCATATCTTTTTTGCAGATGATTTTTTTGGGTTTGATGATGCAATTTATGTTGGTCTTAGAGCCGCACAAACACTCTCTCGTACAAGTAAAAAATTATCAGAATTAACGGCTGAAATTCCAAAATATTATTCCACACCCGAAATGAGATTGGATTGCCCAACGGATCAAGAAAAGTTTGATATTTCAGAAAAAGC
The DNA here is from genome assembly GCA_014381925.1 of Fidelibacterota bacterium. Taxonomy (GTDB): domain Bacteria; phylum Fidelibacterota; class Marinisomatia; order SCGC-AAA003-L08. The sequence goes on from JACNKR010000045.1 coordinate 6,405, forward strand.
AGTAAAATATTTTACAGAAAATTTTGATTGTGAAACAATTGATGGAGTTCGAATTCGGTTTGAAGATGGATGGGGGTTAGTTAGATCATCAAATACCCAACCTGTAATTGTTACTCGATTTGAAGCAAAATCAGAGAAGAGATTAAATGAAATAAAAAAATTAGTGTTAGATAAACTAATTGGATTTGGGGAAATTACAATTAATGACTAATTTTCATTTTGATGATTTAAGAAATCAAATAAATGAAGAACTTCTTCAGATTTATAATTCAGGCCCAAAGTCTTTAGTTGAGCCTATTAATTATGTTCTTGCGGGTAAAGGAAAAAGGTTTCGTCCTGTATTGACTTTTTTATCTGCTGACGCATGTAAAGGAAATGTAAAAGATTCGTTTCCTGTAGCATTGGCCGTTGAAATTCTTCATAATTTCACATTAGTTCATGATGATATTATGGATGATGATTCAACACGACATGGAAAACTGACTGTACATCAAAAGTGGGATCATGGCGTTGCAATATTAACAGGCGATGCAATGTTATCACTTGCATTATTGACGCTTCAAAAATGTAGTAGAAATAATCAAAAAATTTTAAAAGTATTTACAGATGGATTATTAGCTGTTTGTGAAGGACAGGCAATTGATAAAGAATTTGAATCAAATAAAAATGTTTCAGTTGATGAATATTTGAATATGATTGATTTAAAAACTGGGTATTTAATTGGAATGGCAGCAGAATTAGGTGCATTATCTATAACTGAAAATGAATCTTATTGCGAAGCATTGAGAGAATATGGATATCTGATTGGTCGTGCATTTCAAATACAAGACGATTTGCTTGAATTATATTCAGATACAAAAAAAATGGGAAAAAGTTTAGACTCAGATTATCTTCTGGGAAAAAAAACTTACCCATTATTAAAAATTAAAGAACAAAATTCAAATGAATTAGAGTCTGCATTAAAAATTGCAGGTGATAATGTGAATTTAGGAAAAGAATTGATTAGAGGAATATTAGAATCAACAGGGATTAAAAAAGAAATTCAAAAATTAATTTCAGATATGATTAAGAAAGCAAATAATTTATTAATTGAGAATGGATTATTTACATCACATTTTAAAGATTTTAGTTTAATCATTCAAAATAGAGAGAAATAATATGGTAGGTATTAATAAGTTAGTTTCAGAATATGATAAAAGTAGAATGTATGAGGCTATTTCTGGATTTTCAGATCAAATTAAAACTTCACTTAATTATATGGAAAATTGGATGCCTAAGCATCAATACAACGATATTCAAAATATATTAATTACAGGAATGGGAGGGTCAGCTATAGGAGGTGATTTTGTTGCTTCTCTTGTAAATCGATATTGTTCTGTTCCAATAATTGTGAACAGATCATATAATATTCCAGGTTGGGTAGATGAACATACACTTGTAATTTCATCATCATATTCAGGAAATACGGAAGAGACATTATCTGCTCTTGAATTTATTTGTGAAAAAAATGCACAAGTGATTGCTGTGACAACTGGGGGTAAATTAAAAAAAATTGCAAAAGAAAATAATTTTGATATTATTGAAGTGACAGCTGGGTTACAACCTCGTGCCGCGATTGGTTATTCAATATCTTTAAATTTATTATTACTTGAAAAAGTTGGTTTAGTGAAAAATGGTTTATTTACACAGTTATTAAGAAATTCATTACCCCAATTAACTAAGCTTACCCATACATATTCAGATTATTCAAAGGATAATGATTCAATTAAAAATGCGTTATTAACTCATGATAAATTTGCAGTTATTTATGCGGGAGAAGGATGGCAAGCAAATTGTGCTTTAAGATTAAGGGGACAACTTGCTGAAAATGCTAAAATATTAAGTTCACATTTAAATTTTCCAGAACAAAATCATAATGAAATTGAAGGTTGGACATTAAATCCCGAAATTTTAAAAAAGACAGTAATTATTTGGATAACAGATAGTTCTGACCATAATCAAGTACAAAAAAGAATGTCAATTACAAAAGAATTATTAGGGAAATATCCTTCTCAGCAATATGAATTAAAAGTTGAAGGCAAGTCTGATGTTGAAAAAGCGTTATGTCTAATTCATTTAATTGATTGGATTAGTTATTATAGTGCATTACTGAATAATATTGATCCAACACCAGTAGAAAGAATTACTATTTTAAAAAATAGATTAAGTGAGGAATAACATATTTATTAATTATTAATATGTTATATTTTTAAATAGGAGTAAAAATGATTAATGTTGAAATAAAAAAGATATCTTATCATCCACCAAGTAAAGGTTATGCTGTATTATTGCAAGAAATAGGTGGTAATAAACAATTACCAATTGTTGTTGGTAGCACAGAGGCACAATCGATTGCATTGGCAATGGAGGGGATAGATATGCCTCGACCTATGACTCATGATTTAATAAAGGATATTATTGATTCCATTGATGCTAAAATATCAAAAGTCGTGATTAATAATTTATCTCGAGGAACTTTTTTTGCTCAAATATTTATTAAAAAAATAAATAATTCTGAAATTAAAATTGATAGTCGCCCAAGTGATGCTATTGCTCTTGCAATTAAAACTTATGCACCCATATTTACAACTAATAAAGTGATTGAAAGTGCATCTTTCAAAAGTATTGTTCTTGAAAGTGGAACAACAACTCCTGCCACTCAAGAAACTGAATATACTAAATTTAAAACATTGGATAATTTAAAGGATGCTCTTGGGAAAGCAATCGAAGATGAAGAATATGAAATAGCAGCAAAATTAAGAGATAAAATTGCTCATTTAGAAGACTAATTAATTCAATATATTTTTCAATGCATTTCGTGCTGCATTTTGTTCACCTTCTTTTTTACTTTTACCTTCACCAATAAAAATTTGATTTTCGTTTATTATTGTTTCTATGGAAAAGATTTTATCGTGGTCTGGGCCATCTACTTTTTTAATTTTAAATTTAGGAGGACTGATTCCTTTATCTTGATAATATTCAATTAATTGACCTTTATAATTATCATTTGATTCTGCCTCGTTTTCATAAATAATTAAAAAGTTATAAATAAATGCCTCAGCAGGTTTTATTCCGCCATCTAAAAATATTGCCCCAATTAATGATTCAAATATATTTCCATTTAAATTATATGAAACTTTTTTATTTTTAATATCTAAACTTGAACTTGTTTTAGCAAAACTCACTAAATTAATTTTAGTTGCCATTTTTGCAAGGAATTGTTTTTTTACTAATGCAGCCCTTTTTTGAGTAAGTTGACCTTCATCTTCATATTTATATTTATTGAATAACCATTCAGAAACGACATGATCTAAAACAGCATCTCCTAAAAACTCAAGTCTTTCATAATTTTTATCTGGTTGAGGTGCAATTGATTTATGAGTTAAACTTGTTTTAAGTAATGAAATATCTTGAAAATGATATTGTATTATTTGTTCAATTTTGGAAGGTTTTGTTCGAGTGAAAAGAGATTTTAAATACTTAATTATGGATATCACACATCAAACCGTTTAAAAAGTAAAACACCATTATGACCACCAAATCCAAATGTGTTGCTCATTGCATAATTTATTTCTTTTTTAATCATTTGATTTGGAATATAGTTTAAATCACATTCGGGGTCAGGTGTTTCTAAATGAATTGTTGGAGGTAAAAATCCTTCTTTAATTGATAAAATAGATGCAATAGCTTCAATTCCACCAGCTGCACCTAATAAATGCCCCGTCATTGACTTTGTTGAACTTACAAATAGTTTATCTGCATGTTCTCCAAAAACATCTCTTATTGCTATTGATTCATTTTTATCATTAAATGGGGTTGATGTACCATGAGCATTAATATAATCTAATTCATCTGGATTAATTTTCGCATCTTCTAATGCTAATTTCATTGCTCTACCTGCTCCCTCACCATTCGGGGCAGGAGTGGTTAAATGATATGCATCACCAGTAGCACCATAACCTACAATTTCAGCTAATATATCAGCATCTCTTTTAAGAGCATGTTCTAATTCTTCTAACACTATTATTCCGGCACCTTCACCTAATACAAATCCATTTCTATTTTTATCAAAAGGCTTAGAAGCCGTATTAGGATCAGAATTTTTTGTTAATGCTTTCATATTTGCAAATCCAGCTACAGCGATTGGTACCACTGAAGCTTCTGTACCTCCAGCAACAATTGCATCTGCATCGCCATATTTTATCATTCTAAACGCATCACCTATTGCATGTGTACCTGTAGCACAAGCTGATACAACAGAATAATTTGGTCCTTTAAAACCATGTTTAATTGAAACATGCCCTGGAGCTATATCGCTTATTAACATTGGAATAAATAATGGACTAACTCTTCGGGGATTTTTTAATAACCTTAAATGATTATTAGTTAAAGATTCAATTCCACCAATCCCAGATCCAATGATAACTCCAATTCGTTCTGGGTCCGAGTTATCTTTTGAAATCCCAGAGTTTTTAATTGCTTCATCTGCAGCAATTACTCCAAACGCACAAAACCGATCCATACGATTTAATTCACGGCGATCAATATGAGTTTCCATATCAAGATTTTTTACTTCGGCACTGATTTTAACACTTAAATGTTCAGCATCAAAAAGTGAAATAGGAGCAACACCATTTTTCCCTGAAATTAATCCATCTTTAAATTCAGATACAGAATTTCCAATAGGGGTCAGACAACCCATCCCCGTAATTACAACGCGTTTTTGACTCAATTTTTCTATGCGTTTGCTATTTGTTTTCCAATATAGCTATATGCTTTTCCAACAGTTGTAATTGTCTCTGCATCTTCGTCAGGAATTTCAATATTAAATTCTTCTTCAAATTGCATAATTAATTCAACAGTATCTAATGAATCAGCACCTAAATCATCAATAAACGACGCATCTTCTACAATTTTACTTTCGTCAACACCTAGTTTATCAATTATGATTTCTTTTATTTTGTCAAAATTCTGAGACATGCTCATCCTTTCTTTTTTAGAGTTACATTACCATACCACCGTCAATATTCATTACTTGACCGGTGATATAAGAAGCTTTTTCTGATGATAAAAACAATACCAAATTAGTTACATCGTCAGTTGTTCCTAATCGATTTAATGGAATATTTTGATAAAGTTCATTTTTGACATTTTCTGATAAATTATCAGTCATATCTGTTTCAATATATCCTGGAGCAATAGCATTTACCGTTATACTCCGTGAACCTAATTCTTTTGCTAAAGATTTTGTGAGTCCCAAAATACCTGCTTTTGATGCAGAATAATTTACTTGCCCTGGATTTCCAATTTGCCCAACTATAGATGAAATATTAATTATCCGACCCGATTTATTACGAAGCATTGGTTTAGTAACTGCCTTAATTGTGTTAAAACACCCTTTCAAATTTACATCAATTACCATATCCCAATCTTGTTCTTTGATTCTTAAAACAAGATTATCTTTTGTTAAACCTGCATTATTTATTAAAATATCAATAGTTTTAAAATCATTAAGTATTGATTTAAAAATATTTTGTACATCATCAAAATTAGAAATATCACATGGGTAAATTTTTATATAGTCTGAATCATTCCCAATTTCAGCTTTTACTTTAATTAAATCGGCTTCATTTCTACTTATTAACGCTAATTTACAACCATGATTGAAAAGTCCTTGAGCAATGGCTTTTCCAATTCCTCTAGATGCACCTGTAACAACTGCTATTTTATTTTTAATATTAAGATTCAAATTCATTTATTTCCTGTATTGTCCCAATATTGAAATTTACGGAATTTTTTAAAATTCTCCGATTTAACCCTGATAAAATTTTTCCAGGTCCACATTCAATAAAATGATCTATATTTAAATTGTATATGCATTCAATCGTGTCACTCCATTTTACAGGATTTTCAAGTTGAGATAATAAATTCTTTTTTAATTTTATTCCAGATGTTTCTGGTTTAGCTGTTATATTTTGTACAATAGGAAAATTTGCATCATTAAAATTAATTTCATTTAAAATTTCAGATAAATTATCTCTTGCAGATGACATTAAAGGCGAATGAAATGCTCCTGAAACATTGAGCGGTAATGCTCTTCTAATTCCTATAGATTTTGCTGTTTTTATAGCAGATTTAATTGCATTTATTTCACCTGATATTACAATTTGGCCAGGAGCATTTATATTTGCAGGCACAACAATTCCACTCTGGTTACAAATTTCATTTATTTGGTCCTCATTTGCTCCTATAATTGCAGCCATTGTTCCCGGTTGTATTTCTCCGGCTTTAGCCATTGAATTAGCTCTTATTTTTATTAATTTTAATCCATCTTCAAATGAAATTACATTTGCTATTGTTAACGCTGTAATTTCGCCAAGACTATGTCCTGCGGAAATTGAAAATGAAATATTTTTTGTTTTTATTAATTTAATTGCAGATATATAACTATGTACATAAATAGCAGGTTGGGTGAATTGTGTTTTCTTTAAATTCTCATTAGGACCATTGAATGAAATATCCTCAAGATTAAATTCTAAAATTTTAGATGCTTTATGGTAACATTTTTTTGCAAATTCAGATGTAGAAAATAAATCTTTTCCCATACCAATAAATTGTGATCCTTGTCCAGGACAAAGGAGAGCGTATTTCATATTAAGAGATACCCCATTTTAAATATATTGCACCCCATGTAAAACCAGCGCCAAAAGATGAAAGGATTACATTATCACCTTTTTTTAGCATTTTTTGTTCTACAGCTTCAGTGAGTGCTATTGGGATTGTTCCTGCTGTTGTATTTGCATATTTATTAATATTTATTAAAACTTTTTCATTTGGAATTCCTAGCCGTTTTGCCGCAGAGTCAATAATCCTTTTATTGGCTTGATGAGGAATAAATAAATCAATAGTTTGAGAGGTTAAATTATTTCTATCGGAGACTTCTTTAGAAATATCAGCCATTCCTTTTACGGCATATTTATAAACCGTAGCACCATCTTGATAACCAAAATGTTCTTTATTCTCCACCGTTTCATGTGTAGCAGGATGGAGACTTCCACCTGCTTTCATCATTAAATATTTTGCTCCAGAACCATCTGTTTTTAGTTCGCTGTCAATAATTCCATTTTCATCCTTAGAAGGCTCTACCAATACGACCCCTGCACCGTCACCAAATAAAATACATGTATTTCTATCAGTATAATCAACTACAGAACTCATTGTATCAACACCAAAAACTAATACTTTTTTATATTTTCCTGATTCAATAAATCGAGTTGCAGTATCTAATGCAAATAAAAATCCTGAACATGCTCCAGATAAGTCAAACGCAAATGCATTTTTTGCACTAATTTGGTCCTGAATTATACAAGCTGTTGAGGGAAATAGCATATCAGGTGTAACTGTGGCTACAATTATTACATCAATTTCATCTGAATTTATATTATAATTTTTTTGAAGGTTTTTAAATGCATTAACGGACATATATGATGAAGCTTGTCCTTTTTCAACAATTCGCCTTTCTTCAATTCCTGTTCGAGAACGAATCCATTCATCATTTGTATCAACCATTTTTTCTAGATCAAAATTTGTTAATTTTTTTGAAGGTAGAAATTTCCCGACTGCTGTAATTGATGCTGTAATTGAATTATTTTTCATTCACAGTTTTTGAATCATTATTAATTAAGTGCTTAGAAATTCTATTAGCTATATTATCTATTAAATTTTCATTATATGCTATTTGCGCAGATTTCAATGCACTTTTTATAGATTTGACTGAAGAATTACCATGACATTTCATTACGATTCCATTTACTCCTAAAAATGGAGTTGAACCATGTTGTTCATAATCCAATACATTTTTTATATCATTAAATGCTGGCTTTAATAATGAAGTTTTAGAATTAGTTGTTGAGTTTGATTCCATTGAGTCACCTATCCAAGAAAAAAGATGTTTAATTAAGCCTTCTATCAATTTTAAAACTGTATTTCCTACAAACCCATCACAAACTATGATATCAGCTTTATCTTCCATAATATATCTAGATTCAATATTACCAATAAAATTTGAAATATGTTCTTCCATTAATGGATATGCTTGTCGAGATAATTCGTTTCCCTTTGACGACTCGATACCAATATTTAATAATGCTACTCTTGGGTTTTTTATATCAACTAGAAATTCCATATATGCAGAAGCCATAATTCCAAAATGGACTAAATGTTTAGGTTTAACATCAGCGTTTGCTCCGGCATCACATAGGATAAAACCTCCCTTTTGTGTTGGAATACAAGGAGCTAATGCAGGTCGATTAATTCCTTCAATTTTACCAAGAATAAATAGGGAAGATGTAAGTAGTGCACCCGTATTTCCTGCACTTACAATTGCATCAGCATCAGCATTTTTAACTGCCGTTACAGATTTAACAAGAGAGGAATTTGGTTTTTCTTTAAATGCTCTTACCGATTTTTCATTCGGGTGAATAACTTCATCACAATTAATAATCGAAATGAAATTCGTTTTTATATCAGAACTATCAATTATTTTTTGAAGTTCGTTTTTAGGCCCATAAAGGTCAATGAATGGGGGAGTATTTCCACATTCTCGAATAAATTCGAGTGCACCATTAACTGTTGAAAATGGTGCGTGGTCGCCACCCATGGCGTCCAAAGCTATTCGCATTTAAAGTGGTGTTAAGCGCCTTTTACAGAAATAACATTACGCCCTTTATATGTACCACATTCAGGACAGGCACGATAAGGTAGGATTGGTGCGTTGCATTGTGTACAAGTTCCAACTTGAGGAGCTTTTGCAACCCAATGAGTTCGTCTTTTACGACCCCTCGTCTTAGATATTTTTCTTTTTGGTACAGCCATAGGTAAATACCTCTTTACATTTTAGTTAAAAATTAATTATTACAGAGCCTGTTAATTTAATCATAAAAACTATAACACAACAATAAAAGGAATTAAATATTAATGTGTTAGTTTTTTTAATTGCTTTTCAATATCTGCAGGAGTAGACATGATTTTACCAAATGTTACCATTGTTAGATCTGGGAAACTAGCAGCAATTCTGAAACGACCATGCAACATAAATACTTTATTTTTAATCACGATGATTTCATATGGTAAACAGGCTAAATGACTGTATTTTGAAATATCAATAATAGGCATGAAATGGTTTTCACCTTTATTTCCAGATAATTCAACTCCATATATTTTAATTTTTTCATTTTTGAATTCTTTTTCAAATACTTTATTAGAATTTGTTGAATTTGAAAAATTATTTTCAATAGTTAAAATAGCATCTTTATAAGAATCAAACTTTCCTAATAAAATATTATCATTAAAATATTCCATTCCAAACATATAGTGGTAATTTTGCAAATCTTTATCTGAAAAATTTTGATGACTCCCATATTGTTGATAGAAAACACCTCGCATTTTTGGTAAGGAATTTTTTAATTGTTTTTCAAATTTATTTAAATATTCCTTTATAGAATTATATTTATCTTGAAAATATAAATTCCCCCAATAATGTGGGTTTTGATATGAAATATAGGTTTGTCGACCATTTTTAAATACAGCTAACCTAAATATTGAAGAAATTGCTGAAAAATCATTTCCTAATTCTACTGCTTTATCAATATTAGAATTAGATAAGATTAATATATGACCTTCATTTTCTAATTTTGGATTATATTCCCCAATTATTTCAATTTGGTCTTTCATAAAAAATGATTTTTTTATTGATGATATAGTTTCTTGTACACTCGTTCCTGTTTCTCCAGCTAAAATATATGGTTGTAAAAAATCCTTTTTGGCAAAGGAGATAGAAAATATTAATATATATATAAAATATATTTTATTACGCATTTTAGTTTTTACCTTTTGAATAATTAAATTTTGAAGTTTTCGCATATAAATTCATATTACGAATTAAATGTAGTATTGTTAAAATTGGATGTTTATAAGCCATGCGTGGACCAGAGTATTTCATGACTTTTTTAATTTTTTTTCGCATATCTAATTTATAACAATGTATTTCGCAATTTTCACATGTTGGTTTGTTCTCACCAAATGGACATTTCATTAATCGTTGCAATGCATAATTTGATAGTTCTTGACAATCATTACATAGCGTTTTTGTGTTGAAATGCATATTGTCACAGTATATTAAAACCATAGAATTAATTGTTTTTCTTTCAAGATTTAATCCCTTATGGTTTATGAAAAATAATTTCTGTTTTTTTAATATATTAACAGCTTCCATTTGGTACTTTTTTCTTTTTCTTTCGTTTTATTTTTGGTTTGTTAATTTTTGTTTTTGAAGGTTTTTTTTCTGAATTATTATCTCCTGAGCCAAAATATTGACTTGCACCTTTACGAAAATTATATTTTGCAATTTCATCATCTGCATTTATTTGACTAGGCGATGCTGGGTTTAGAATAGTTTCAGTCCAATAATTGAGCCCACCTTGAAGTACATAATTATTTTCATACCCTAATTGCCGTGCAATCATCCATGCATCATGTGAAAAAGTTGAACCATTTGAATAAAAAATATTCATTTTAATTCCTTGATCTAAGAAATCTACCCATTCTTTATTTAATAATTGATTAAGTGGAATATTAATTGCATTATCTAAATGGAACTCATCATATTCTTTTGGTGTTCTAATATCTATTAATTGTATTGCTGGGTCCTTATTAATAATCCAATCTGCTAATTCATCAGGAGTTATTATTTCACTACGATATTGAATTTCAGCCAGCATTTCATTAGCAGTTAGTTTATAAGGTTTCATTGTATTTTCAGGTAAAAATGCAATTATTATCCCTAATCCAATAAATATTGATGTAATTTTCATTAATGAAGTCATTGTTAATATTCCTTTCTTGGGAATTTTTTTTCAATAATTTCTGCTATATAAAACATAAATAATGCAATTATTACAACTAATAATGCTAAAAATCCTGAAGAAATATCTAAGAAATCAGATAATTTTATATTTCCCATTGATTTTGCAAAATATAATGGCTTGATAAAGGAATATGATTCTCCAAAAATAAAAATACCAATAAATATTCCTCCTAAAAATATCATTGCATCAATTTTTCCAATCGCTACAGCACATACGCTTGTTCCTGGGCAAAACCCTCCAATGATAAAACCAGCCCCCATAATAATTCCACCTATGATTGCAGACCATAAATATGTAGGGTTTACCCAAACTAAATTTAAATCAATCCAATCAAAAAGGGAAAAATAAAGTAAGCCTAGCATAGCAGTTATTGTTGCGGTAAAAAATACTTTTAATACAACGGCGTCATAACCATAAAATACACCTGCAAGTTTTCGACTTGAAGAAAAACCCGCCTGCTCTAGAACAAATCCAAATCCAATTCCAATAATAAATGCAATTAAAAAATTCCATCCTTCAGCAATAATTTCTTGTGGAATTAATGGTCCCATACTTACCTCCTATATCCAATTTTTTCTTAAAAAATATGCTAAGGCAAATGCAGTCCCAAAAATAGCCATCATGGTTACAAATCCAGCTAATGATAAAACCGCCATGCCCGTTAATGCAGATCCACTTGTGCACCCTCTCCCTAATTGACTTCCAAATCCAAAAAGAATTCCACCGATTCCAGCTAAAATGAGTCTCTTTTTTGATGTGATATTTGGATGATGTTCTACTTTAAGTTTCAATCTTCCAGCTAAAGCACCTGACAGGAATCCACCAACGAGAACTCCTAATACTTCAAATACGAGCCAAGATTTCATGGGGCTTTTCCCGTCTCCCGTATATTTAGTGTAATAATCTGAATTAGTTACATGTTCAGGTGAAACTACTTCAACAGCGGAAACAACAACACTTTTGACTGCCCCACTAGCACCTAACCCACGACCTGTAAAGTAAAAAGCTGATAATAATACCAAACCTAGCAATACTCCTGCTAAATATGGATTCATATATTTTGTTTTCATAATAATCTCCTTTTTTAATATAACCAACGACTAAATTGACCCGCTTCAACTACAATAAATCTAAGCATTAAACTACCGAAAAGTACTAATGAGGTTGTTATTATTGCAGGAATAGATTTCCCTTTTAATTCCATAATTTCTAAAATAAGGGGAAAGACTAAACCAAATATAACAACAAAAATCCAAAAAGGCGCCGTATACACACCTCCTAAAAATAAATCTGCAGCTTCAATATGTACTTTTGTACCTGCTAAATAACCCATAAAGAGGTGTACAATAAAAAATAATTCAACAATAATTAACATTAAATCAATTTTAGTAAATAGATGTTTTTCGATTTTAGATTTTGAAAATAATAATATAATTGATGCACTCGCAGATAATCCAGATGTAAGGAATAGAGGTCCCATAATTGCAGAATTCCAAAATGGCCTAGCATTAAAAGCTGACAGAAGTATGCCAGTGTACATACCAAGGATAATTGATAGTATGATTAATGCCCAAGCAATAACTTTTCTATATAATATTATATATGAGTTCATTATTATTATAAAATTAAATTTCCAATTCCACTTAGGGAATAAATCATTTATCCAGCTAAGTGACCATAAAACTGAAAGTGGCATTATTAACATTAAAGTCCATGCACCCCAGCTCATTGGAGATTCCCATCTAATATTAGTATATAATTGCCAAAAATATAGTTTATGACTTAAATCTAAAAATAATGCGATAAGTCCAATTGTAAGCAATAGGGGGGCAAACATCGGAGCTATTTTTGTTGTAAAATGGAATTTATCAGATTCACCTTTAAGTGTAAAAAATGCTGAAAAAAATAAAATTCCTGCAACTAACCCACCAACAAATAAATATAAGGGAATCTCCCAATGCCAAACATTTAGAATAGGATCTATAGTTGGATTTAATCTTCCGCTTACTATAATTTCTTCTTTCATGAAATCCTCATTAAGTTAGATAATAAATATTAGGTTCAGTCCCCGCTTCTGGAATCAATGTTTTCCATTTGCGTTTTTTTAGTAATTTTGAAATTTCACTATTTGGATCATCAGTGTCTCCAAAATACATACATTTAGTTGGACATACATCTACACATGCTGGATTTTCACCCTTTTCAACTTTATGAATACAAAATGTACATTTATCGACATACCCTTCAGGATGAACAAATCTTGCATCATAAGGGCAACTCACAATACATGCTTTACATCCAATACATTCATCGGGATCAACTAGTACAATTCCTCCCATCCCATAATGACTAGCCTCAGTAGGACAACATCTTACACATGGTGCATTAGAACAATGGTTACATCTTTCACTTCTAAGCTCCATGAATAATTCGGGATATGTTCCTGATGTTGCTTCAACTACCCAATCTCTGCAATAACCAATTGGTACATTATTTTCAACTTGGCATGCAACTACACAATCACTACAGCCTATACATTTTTTTGTATCTATTGCCATAGCATAACGCATTATTGGACTCCTTTATGTGGATTTTCTGTTAAAAATGTTACAAAATTCCCTCTCATACCAGTTCCACCCATTTCAGGGTCAATATGTACTTTTGTAATTAATTCAGAATCACTTATACCTTTTCCATGAGCCCGAGTTAGTTTTTTGTTTGAATGCCCAAATCCATGAACCATATAAATCGAATCCCACCTAATTCTTTCAGTCACTCTTATTTTTATTGGAAATGAAGAAATAATGCCATCTTGATTTTCTAACCAAATTTTTTGATTATTAATAAAATCCCATTCTTTTGCTACTTTTGGGTTAATCCAAATTTTATTTTCATCCATTAAATCAGTTAAATTTGGATTATTTGCTGTACGGCTAAACGTATGCATTGGCGCTCGACCATAAATTAATCTATAATAACCTTCAGGTGGCTCTTCGTGAATTGTATATTTAGGCATAGGTTCAAACCCTGCCTTTTCCATAGCAGTTGAATATAATTCAATTTTACCCGTATTTGTATTGAACTCAAAATCATCTAGGTTTGAAAGAGGATATAAATCATCAAATTCTCTATTATATTTTTTTACTCCAATTTTTTCCATTTCTTTTAAAGTTGATCCTATTTGTTTTAATTGCCAATCTAATTCTTCTTCCTGAGTATTATATGGGAAATAATCGTTTAAATTAAGTCTATTTGAAAGTTCTTTTGCCATCCACCAAGCAGATTTTGTATTATATTTTGGTTTCATAACAGGAGATCGAAGCGCAATTGTTGGTTCTCTATGTCCACTAACGCGAATACTATCATATCTTTCTAAATATGTACATTCTGGTAAAATTACATCGGCATATCCTGTTATTTCCATTGGCATTGTATCAATTACTACCATTAATTCCAGATTTTGAATTGCTTTTAATGTTCGAGAAGTATTTGGTAATGTAGAAATCAAGTTTGTACCAGCAACAAACCAACCTTTTATATTATGTTCTCGGTCTGTTGCCGGAATAGTAGCATCTACTAATCCATTCGCAAGTGAAGAGAATGTTAAAGCATATTTACCATTTACGGCTTCTTTCCAAGACCATTTTGGTTTAGGGTATTTTGGATGGGGGATAGATGGTAATTTCTTCTTCTCTGGATTATAAAATCCGCCTCGTCGTCCCCAACTTCCTAATAGAGCATTTAGAATCGCAACAGCTCTAAGTCTTTGTGTATCATCACCATACCATGTAACATGTCTTCCAGGATGTACAATTACAGAAGGTGAAGCATTGGCCATTTCTTTTGCGGTTTTTTTAATAATATCTGGTTTAATAGTAGTTATTCCATATGCCCATTCTGGAGTGAATTGTTTTACATGCTTTTTCAAATCATCAAACCCGTAGGTATATTTTTTTACAAACTTTTTATCATACCATTCTTCATTAATTATAATATTTATCCAAGATAATAATAACGCAATATCAGTTGATGGTTTTATTGGAAGCCAAAATTTAGACTTACTTGCAACTGTTGAAAACCGTGGGTCCACCGTAATAATTGACGCATTTTTATCTATTGCATCTGATAATTCTTGAACCTGTCCATTGTGCATATTTTCACCAATGTGCGAACCAATTAAAACTAAACATTTAGTATCTCTAATATCAACTCTTTCAGGTGAACCGATTCCTTCACCAAAGGTATTAAAAAATGCAACTTCTCTTGGACCTCTACATTGTGCCCAAGATGGTTTTGTAATATTTTTGGTACCAAATGCTTTTAATAATCTTTTAAAATAAGCACCGCTAGAACCATGAGTAAATAATGCTAAACTTTCTGGCCCGTAATTATTTGAAATGGTATTCATTTTCTTAACAATTAAATTAAAAGCATCATCCCAAGAAGATTCAACAAACTTTTGCTTACCATTAATTGTTTTACGAATAAGAGGCGTTTTTAATCGATCATCATCATAATACATGCCAACTCCACCTGTTCCTCGTGGGCAGAATCTACCATTACAGTGTGGATCATCATCATTTCCAGTTAATTTCCATAATTCATTTTTATCATTGAGGTGTGCCCATCCTGCACATTTCCAAAAACAAACCTCACAATAAGTTGGAATTAATTTTGAAGTATATGGATTTGAGTTTGATGGTAGAATTGAGCTGGTTGCCCAATCAAAAATTGGAATTGCTAGAGCAAGTCCTGTTAAACCTAGACCACTTAATTTAATAAACTCTCTACGATTAATTGACATTGTTATGATTTCCTATTTGCAGTTAATAAAATTTAATATTTTAATTGTTTATAATTTAAATGAAATTATATAAAAAGATAATAGTATCTAAATATTATTAGATAATAAATTAGTCCCTGTAATTATGATGATGATTTATTTGATTAGTTACAAAATAAATTTAATTATTAAAAAAAATATTTGAGATTAAAAATAAATAATAGAATTGATAATTATAAAATTGTTATCCAAAAATATATAAATAATTTTGATACAAAAAACAAATAAAATAGATACTGATAAAGAATACATATCTTACGAAAAAGTTGTAGATGTTTTTAAAGCTGGAAGAATTTTATTTAATAATGGTAAAATGTATGAGTCCTATGAAAAATGGGAAATTATTTGGAAATATGGTGATTTATCATTAAGAAAAGATATAAAAGGATATTTGCAATTATCTGGTGGATTATGGAATAAAATAATTGGTAACACTTCATCTGTTAATTATTTATTAAAAAAGGCAAGTGAAAATATTAAGAAAGGTACATTATTCATTGAAGATTTAAACAAAAGTAAAATTATTGATTTTATTAATTTTGAATTAAATCATTCAAATGATAATAGTCAAATTAATAATTTTATTATTTAAGTATTTTTTTATAATTAAAGATGACCAATAAGAGTATGTTAGTAGTAAAAGTAATGAATAAAGGTGAAATTAAATAATGCAACTATCAATGACGGGTGAATATGCAATTCAAGCTATGATTTCTCTTGCTGAATTACCAATAGGTAAAACAACTCAAATTTCAGAAATTTCAAAAAAGAATCATATTCCAGAATCTTTATTAAGGAAAATTGTGGTCCAACTTAGAAAACTTGGATTAATATTTTCAACGAGAGGGAAAGGTGGAGGAATAACACTTTCTCGGTCAGCAGAATCAATAACTTTATTAGATGTAATTGAAGCAGTTGAAGGGAAGATTTACCTGAATAAATTTTTAATTGGGGGTGAGTTTTGTAATCGCATTAGTATGTGTGCAGTTCATTCTGTTTGGAGAAAAGTTCAAAATCAAATGATAGAAACGTTAAGTGAATCCACATTGGCATCATTGGTATCAAAAGAAAAACAACTTAAAAAATATAAAATAGGAGGATAATACATGAGCTTCCAAAATACTTGGAGGTGGTTTAAATGTACTACTAAAAAAATAGGTGGTAAATGTTGGGGGATATGGTTTTTAGATCCACCCAAAGATATATCGCTTGATGGGTATCGAATTGATAATGTCATTCAATATACAGATGGAGTAATACTTTTTTACTTTAGTATTGTAGTATTGTTGATGATATATTTTTTAATAAGATATAGATCACGGTCAGGACATAAAGCCGAATATATTCACGGAAATTCAAAGAAATATGTTATTTTTTCATTAGTAATGGGAATGTTGGTTTTTTTAACAGTGGATGTGGTAATTGAAGGAATGGCTTTTAAAGATTTAAAAGAAGCATTTTGGAATTTTCCTAAAGGGCCAAATGTTGTAAGAGTTGAAGTAATGCCACAGCAATTTGCTTGGAATTTTCGATATGCAGGTGCTGATGGTGAATTTGGAAATGAAGATGATTTAATTCCTGCTCAAAATCAAATGCATATTCCTGTAAATACACCCGTTGTTATTCAAATTGCACCCTATGATGTCATACATTCATTTTTCATTCCAAATTTTAGAGTAAAAGTTGATGCAACTCCTGGAATGATAAATACAATGTGGTTTCAAGCAACAGAAACGGGGAACTTTGAAATAGCTTGTGCTGAATTATGTGGTAACAGCCATTATCGAATGAGAGGTTTTTTAACAGTTGATTCACCTGCTGATTATCAAAAATGGTTAAACTCTTTGGAAGAAGAAGGTGAACCAGAAGAGGATGATTGGGGTGATGAAGACGAAGATGAAGGAATTCCAACTTATTGGGGTTGGGCATGGAAGGAGTCAATTTAATGAGTAATCATGAACAATCATTTATGTCAAAATATATATTTTCTACTGATCATAAAGTAATTGGAAAGCAATTTTTATGGTTAGGAATATTTTTCTTAATGTTTGGTGGATTTATGGCAATGTTAATAAGGTGGTCATTATCCCATAATATGCAACCATTACCTTGGTGGTTATTGGGAGATATATTATATCAAAACTCGCCCGTAGGAGTAGGGATAATTGGACCAGATGCATATAATCAGTTATTTACAATGCATGGAACTATTATGATTTTTTGGGCAATTACGCCAATATTAACAGGTGCTTTTGGAAACTTTTTAATCCCACTTCAAATTGGTACAGAAGATATGGCATTTCCAAAATTAAATATGTTATCATTTTGGACAATGTTTTTAGCGAGTATTGTTTTACTCGCATCCTATTTATTACCTACAGGGACGGCTGCGGGTGGTTGGACATCATATCCTCCATTAAGTACGCCTGTTGGCGGGATTCCTGGTTATGGACAGGTTTATTGGACGCTTGCTTTAACCTTAGCAGGTACAGCAACATTAATGGGTGCAGTTAATTATATTACAACAATTGTGAGGTTTAGAGCTCCAGGAATGGGATATTTTAAAATGCCATTATCAATTTGGGGACTATTTCTAACAAGTATTTTAAATGCATTATTTGTTCCAATTATTGCGGCTGGATTAATTGTTCTATTATTAGATCTTGTCGCAGGAACTCAATTTCTTGTCGCAGGTCAAAAAGCAACAATTCCTGGTGGTGACCCATTATTATATCAGCATATATTTTGGATATTTGGTCATCCTGAAGTCTATATTTTAATTTTACCAGGATGGGGAGTTGTTTCTGATTTATTATCTGTATTTTCAAGAAAACCTGCATTTGGATATAAGATGACAGCATTAAGCATGTGTACAATTACTGCTTTAAGTGGCTTAGTGTGGGGACACCATATGTACACAACTGGAATGAGCCCATTATTAGGTAAGGCTTTCATGTTTTTAACCTTGCTTATTAGTATTCCATCATCAATATTCTTTTTAAATTGGTTGGGTACTTTATGGAAGGGTGCTATAAAGCTTGAAGTTCCGATGCTCTTTGCTTTATCGGTGATGTGGGTATTTGGTTTAGGTGGATTAACAGGGCTATATAATGCGACTATTACAGCTGATATATATCTTCATGATACCTATTTTGTAGTTGGGCATTTCCATTATACGATGGCTGCATCCGTTTTATTTGGCGGGTTTGCAGGAATTTATTTTTGGTTTCCTAAAATGTTTGGAAAAAGAATGAATAAAAAATTAGGTATAATTCATTTTTGGATGTCATTTATTCCATTAAATATTGTATTTTTTAATATGATGGTGATGGGGTACGCTGGGCACCATCGTAGAATATTTGATCCTTCTGTATTTGAATTTTTAAAACCAGTTTTACAATTAAATGACCTAATGACAACCTTTGCATTTTTACTTGGCATAGGGCAATTAATATTTGCAATTAATTTTGTATTTAGTATTATTAAGGGTAAAAAAGCAGAGAAAAACCCATGGGGGGCTTCAACATTAGAATGGACTGTTGACTATCCAATCCCACACGGAAATTTTGAATCAATTCCAACTGTATATAATGGACCCCATGAGTATAGTAACCCTAAAGTGAAAAACAGGGATTGGATTTCTCAATCTGAAAAAATATAATATTATAATAGTGAGAATATTAATATGGAAACAATAATTACAAACAAATTTAAGCGAAGTGTAAGAGGTGATTCTTTTACATCAACACTTGGGATGATAATTGTATTAAGTTCGATAGCAATGCTATTTATTGCATTGCTATCAGCCTATGGTATTCTTCGTGTTCGTTCAGATATTTGGATGTCTGGTTCAATAAAATCTTATCCATTAACACTTTCGTGGATTAATACAGTTGTCATTTTATTAAGTAGCTTTACATTTAATAAAGCATCAAAATTATTTGAAAGTAATAATAATAAAAAGAGTTTAAATTTTATAAGTTTCACAATTATTCTAGGAATATGTTTTCTTATCCTACAAACTCAGCTCTGGTTAGTATTGACTAATGACGGCTATAGTATTACCTCTCATCAGGCAGGTGCTGTATTTTATATGTTATCAGGATTACATGGATTACATATAATAATTGGTATATTTTTATTAATTTGGTTGAATTTCTATATTAGAAAGTACGATGACTATTTTAAACAAATGAAATTGACAGGTATGTTTTGGCATTTTCTAACCATTATATGGCTTGTTATATTTATTAGCGTAATAATTTTTTAATTTAATTCTTAAACGGAGACTTCTATGAATCAAAATATAAATCAAACTATTCCGATTAATGACCCTTTTGGAAAGGCGAGTAATGGAAAGTTGGGTATGTGGCTATTAATAATTGTTGATGGTTTATCTTTTGCAGGGTTATTAATTGCAGGTGCATCATTAAGGGCATCTGCATCCTCATGGCCAGCAGCAGGAGAAATATTAGATATACCCTTGACTGCATTTAATACATTTTTATTAATATGTACGAGCTTTACGATGGTAATGGCATTAAGTTCAATTCAAAAAGGCGACCAAGGTGGGCTAAAAAAATATTTAGCATATACAATGGCTGGTGGCTTGTTGTTTTTAGGAATTCAGGCATGGGAGTATTATCACTTTATTCATAATGGATTTTTAATTAATTCAAGCATGTATGCATCCATATTTTATGTAACAACAGGATTTCATGGGTTACATGTTTTATCTGGTGTTATTTATATAGGTTGTATTTTATGGGCAGCTAGTAAAGGGAGGTATTCAGCAAATGATTGGGATCATGTTGAAATTTTAGGCTTATTTTGGCATTTTGTTGATTTGGTTTGGATTCTAGTATTTACAATAATTTATTTAATTTAATAGGGACAAAAAATGGAAAATCATAAATCACTTTATATAAAAAATGCAATTTGGCTTGCAATATTAACTTTTCTTGAAATTGAGGTGTCATATTTATCTATTTCTAGAACGGGGCAAATTGTTTTATTAATGGCCTTTGCTGTTACTAAAATGTTATTAGTTGCTTGGATTTATATGCATGTAAGGTATGAAACTAAAGCATTGAAGTGGGTAATATTTATTCCTATTCCTGCCGGTATATTATTTACAGTTGCATTGATGTATGATATACCATTTAGATGGGTTGTATAATTATAGTGAGAAAGTATATTTTATTATTACTTTTTATTATAATTCCTAATTTTTTATTTTCTTGCCCATATTGTGCTGGTCAAAGTGGTGAAAATTATATTCAAGAAATTATTCTTCCTATTGCAGGATTATTATTATCTCCATTTATAATAATTAGCACGGTTGTGTATTTTATTTATTATAATAGAAATAAAATATAGATTATAATTTTTCAAAATAATATTTTATATTGATGAAATTTTTTAAATTATAATTATCAATTTGATAATTTCTTTAATTTTTCTTTAGTGATATTGTAAATGGTGGGTAGTGAGTACAAACTTTATTTCAAATTTTATCAATAAGGCAAATTTAATTTATAATTTTTTTTTTTTTTTCTTAGATATCAATTTAATTAGAATTACTAAGTATTAGAAAGTGAAATATCATTACATCGTTCACATGTTTTTTCAGGTATCCATCCCCAGTTCATCATTAATTTAAAAAACCAACATCCAGCACAAAACCCAAAACTACTTTCTAATCCAGCAAAAAATATTAGTATTCCAAGGAGGTATGTCGCTTCTTGAGGATTTCCTGTATGTATGAGAATAATAGAAGATGTTGTAAATACTAAACCAACAAATTGTGCAAATCGTTTTGGAGGTCCAGGGCATACTTTATATGGTTCACCTAATGTTGGAATTATTACTTTGGTTGCTAATAGTGCAATAGGGCTTAATGTAGGGCCTGCGAGTACTCGTGCATAAAATCCATAGGCAACAAAATATAGTATATAAATATTTTCTGTGTATAAAAATAATGAAGTCATTGAAAGAACAAAAAAAGCAACTATTCTTGCTGCATATTCATTAATCGTTTCAGGAAAAGAAAATATCTGTTTTAATAAGTTGGTATTGAGGGGTCTATTTCGCTCGACCATGCTAAAATTCCTCCTTTAAGGTTTTTTACATTTTTAAAATTATTATCTAATAAAACTTTGCATATTTTTGCTGACCTTCCACCAGATTTACATTGTACAATTATTTCATTATTTGGGTTTAATTCTTGAATTCGATTTTCAACTTCTCTCATTGGGATATGAATGGTTCCATTAATTTTGGCAATGTTAAGTTCAAATGGTTCTCTAACATCAAGAACAAATGGATTTTTATTTTCATCAAATAAGTTTTTTAACTCTGATACCGTAATTTCCCCAAATTCATCATTTTTTTCTTCTTGATCGGGGATGCCACAAAATTGTTGGTAATCAATTAATTCTGTCACTGATGGATGATCTCCACAAACAACACAGTCTGGATTTTTTTTAATTTTCAATTCATCAAATTCCATTTCAAGTGCATCAAATAAAAGAAATCTATTTTTCATCGGTGTACCAATATCAAGAATTAATTTAATTGCTTCATTTGCTTGTAAACAGCCAATAATTCCTGGTAATACCCCAATCACTCCACCCTCAGCACAAGAAGGAACTAGCCCGGGTGGAGGAGGGGAAGGGTATAGACAACGATAACATGGTCCATCTTCAAAATTAAATACAGAGACTTGTCCATCAAAACGATAAATACTGCCATAAACATTTGGCTTTCCTGTCATCACACAGGCATCATTTACAAGGTATCGTGTCGGGAAATTATCAGTCCCGTCTAATACGAGGTCATAATCTTTGATGATATCAATCGCATTTTGTGAATTTAATGGTTCATTGTGTAGGATAAAGTTAATATTGGGATTTAAATTTGATAATCGTTCTTTTGCACTTTCTACTTTTGTTTTTCCAACCTGGTCAACTCCAAATAAAATTTGTCTTTGTAAATTAGATTCATCAACAGTATCAAAATCAACTAATCCTATTGTGCCAACTCCAGCAGCCGTCAAATAGAGTGAAACTGGAGAACCTAGCCCACCAGTTCCAACAATTAATACTTTGGCCGACTTTAATTTATTTTGCCCCTCTATGCCAACTTCTGGTAATGTAATATGCCTACTATATCTTGCTAATTCATTGGGGGATAATTCTCCTGAGCCACCTGCAATTGAAGGTATAATTCGAATATCTGAGTTTTCTGAAATTGATGCATTTAGCCCACCATTATGACGAGTATCTTCATTATTTATAAAGATATTGACAAAATTTCTTAATTCACCATTTTCATCGAGTAAATGATTTTTAATTTCAGGGTGCTGTGTAAATAATTCATCTAGTACTTCTTTTACATTTATTCCATTTACTTCAATTTTTGAATTACCATTTGTAAATCTTCGAAGTGGTGAAGGAATTCTTAATTGACTTGCCATTTAGTTTTTCTCCATAATTGTTATTTTTTCTTCTAAAAACTTTGTTCGATCCATATTTAATTGCCAAGATTTATAACTCACTGCTATACCTGTATGTACTGCAATAATAATATAGCTAAATCCTGGCCATGCATGTTCTCTATCAAATTCAGATGGTTGGTCAGGGTGGTCAGGGTGAGAATGAACGATGCTAATCACTGAAAGTCCTAATTTATGAGCTTTATCTTCAGCATTTTGGTATGCCATTGGATCAATTAAAAATCTCCGTTCTCTATTTTCTGATTTTGTATTGGAAGCAGGTAAATATTCAACGGCCTTACTTTTTCCATTAGGTAAAAAGTCTCCAATAATAAATCCACAACATTCATGTGGAAAATCAGATTCACCATGTGATTTAAATTCATTTATAATTTTTTTTGTTAGAATAATTTCATTCATTTTATGACCATAATCCTGAGCTAAAATATCTTTCACCCAAATCATTAAAAAGTGTAACAATATTCCCTGATGTTATATTATGAGTTAATTTTTCTACTGCGGATAAATAAGCACCTGATGATTGTCCCACAAAATATCCTTTTTTTGCAATTTCATTTGACCAATGTTTTGCATCATCTGCAGTTACTTCAATCCATTCATCCACAATAGAATTATCAAAAATTTTTGGTATTATATCTTCTGGTGATCCTAAAGGTTTTAATCCTTCAATACCAGGCCAAATTTCAGGTCTTACCCCAATAATTGTAATATGTGGAAATTTTTCTTTAAGTTTTCGCCCAATTCCAGTAATTGAGCCACCAGTTCCTACTCCACCAACAAAATAATCTACAGATCCATCCATTTGTTGAATAATTTCTTCAGCAGTACCATGATAATGAGAAAGCCAATTATTATCGTTAGCATATTGATCACATAAAAAATATTGATTAGGATTTCTATCAACTAATTGATGAACATGTCTGAGTGCTTCATCATATCCTTCAATCGCGTCAGTTTCGATAATTTTTGTACCATGTGACAACATTCGATCTTTCCGCTCTCGGCTTGCATTGCCAGGAATAACAATTTGAACATTATATCCAAGGGCATTCCCAATCATTGAATATGCAATTCCAGCATTCCCGCTACTTGAATCAATTATTATTTGATCATTAGTTAAGTCACCATTTTTAATTGCTTCTGTTAGCATTCGTTTTACAGGCCTATCTTTTAATGACCCACCTGGATTTCGCCATTCTGCTTTAGCGAAAACGCTTATATTTTTTTTAATAAATATATCTTCTAAATGTAGTAAAGGTGTATTTCCGATTAATTCTAATAATTTCATTTCATTTTTCTATATAAAAAAAAACCCCTTCATCAATATTGATAAAGGGGTTTTCGCTAAATTTATTATGTAAAAACTATGCTCGCGAAGGATTCCCCTTTGGAGTGCAACAACAACAACAAGTATTGTTTATCTGTTTTACATTCATTTTCATCATAGGTAAAGCTATTAGTTTTATGATTTATATAACAAGATTTTTTTATTGAAAAATAAAAAATGTATTCTAAATCAATTTTAAATTAAAAATAAAATATTATTAGGATAATAATAATTAATGTATTTAAGATTGACCACTATGGAAATTAAAAAAATATCAGGGGAAATTATAAATTGTTGTTGCTGTTGTTGTAATTTAATGAGTTTATTACTGGTGTAGAAATAATTTATATAAAAATTTAAAAAAGCCCTTCTCACTAGTGAGAAGGGCTTTTTTTATATAGAAAAATGAAAAATAAAAATAAAATTAATTGTTGTTGTTGTATAATCTGGGATTTAATACCGGACTAAGGGAAGTTACATACAATTATTAAACCCCCTTTCACCGGTATGTGATTGGGGGTTTTTTATTTATGGAGAAAAAAATGGAAAATTGGAAAGAAAAGCTAAATAATAAAATTTCAAATGAGTTGAAAATTGAAATAAATGAATTTGAATCTCAAATGGAATTAATGCGACGTGGTAAAATTGATCCGCGGATATTTGCAGAAACAAGACTGAGGAGAGGTGTTTATGGTCAACGATATGATAATGGCCAACGAGATGATGGAAGACAATTACGGCGATTAGATTACCCTGCAGGTGATTTGATGAAAGGGCCAGACACATATTGGGATGCACCAGGAATGTTAAGAATAAAGATTCCATTTGGTGCTGTTAATCAGGAACAGTTAATTATGATGGCCGATCTTGCTGAAGAATATGCAGATGGAGTTTTACATGTTACTACTCGCCAGGATATACAATACCATTATGTTCATATTGATGATATGCCTGATATAATGAGAAGGTTAGCATCTGTAGGAATAACGACAAAGGAAGCATGTGGGAATGTTGTAAGGAATGTAACTGCATGTCCAATCGCAGGTGTTTGTAAAGATGAATCATTTGATGTAACGCCCTATTCATCTGCATTAACAGAGTTTTTATTAGGGCATCCTGATTGTCAAGATTTTGGTCGGAAATTTAAAATATCCTTTTCTGGATGCTATGAACATGCTTGTGGATTAGTAAATATGCATGATTTAGGTGTACTCGCAAAAATAAAAGAAAACAATGGTATTAAAAAGAAAGGATTTAAATTATTTGTTGGAGGAGGTTTAGGGGCGGTTGCACATCCAGCAAAAGTATTTTCTGAATTTATTCCTGAAGAAGAATTATTACCTATTGCTCAAGCTATTGGGCGAGTTTTTGCTAGGCTTGGTGAGAAAAAGAATAGGGCTAAAGCTAGAGTTAAATTTTTAGTTGCTAAACTTGGGATTGATGAATTTGTAAAAATAGTAATGAAAGAAAGAGCAATTTTACCACATGATATTAGGTGGATTAGTTATTTAGATAAACTCCCAGCTTATGGTGAAATTGCTAAACATAATCCGAGTGATTTTCATGAAAAAATAGCAGATCCCCAATTTAATAATTGGTTATCTACAAATATATATTTTCAAAGCCAAAGGGGCTATTCAACAATTACTATTTCACTACCATTAGGTGATTTATCATCACATCAAACACGGAAATTAGCAGAAATAGCTAAAGAATTTGTAGGGAATTCTATACGATTAAATGTTGAGCAAAATATTGTATTAAGGTGGGTTCCAAATGGTGATTTATATAAAATTTATCAAAAACTAGAAAAAATTGGATTAGCTAATCCTGGAGCAGGAACTATTATTGATGTAACTTCATGTCCTGGAACAGATACATGTAAATTAGGAATTGCATCTTCACGAGGACTTGCAGGTGAATTGAGAACTCAACTTGCAATAAAGAGTTTTGAAATGGATGAAGCAATTAAAGGTCTTCGAATAAAAGTAAGTGGTTGCTTTAATTCGTGCGGTCAACATCATATAGCAGATATTGGGTTTTATGGTAATAGTCGTACAAAAAAAGGATTTAAAATTCCACATTTTCAAGTTGTATTGGGTGGACAGTGGAACGAAAATGGAGGATCTTATGGAATGGCTATGGGAGCGGTTCCTTCTCAAAAAATACCTGAGGTTGTTACAAAAATTACAGAGACATATATTAAGGAAAGAAATGAAGTAAATGAGAGATTTCAGGATTTTATCGAAAGAGTTGGTAAATTATATATAAAATCACTCATTGAAGAATTCATGAATATACCGGAATATGAAGATGACAAATCATATTATTCAGATTGGGGAGACCCTCGAGAATTTTCGCTTAAAGATATGGGGATTGGTGAATGCGCGGGAGAAATTGTAACGCGTGAAGAGTTTGAATTGCAAACTGCAGAAAGAGAAGTATTTGAAGCTCAATTGGAATATGATAATAAAAACTATATATTAGCAAATAAAAAATCTTATAATGCTATGCTTCAAGCGGCAAGAGCATTGATCAGAATTGAGTTTTATGATGTTCCAAATAATCCGAAGGCAATTGTTAATGAATTTCAAAAGAGATTTTTTGAAACTAAAAAATTCTATGATAAATATGCAAAAGGTAAGTTTGGTCGATATTTAATTAATCGCTTTAATGATAAAAGTGAAATAGTAAATGAAGATAACGCACGACAGTATGTGGAAGAATCTCAATTATTTATTGAAGCTGCTCATTCTTGTTATGCAAAAATAACTAGTGGAGAAGTGTAGGATGCATAAAGTTGGAATTAAAAAAATGATATCTAAATTCGATATAAAATTAGAAAAAATAATTTTTATATTTCATGAGTGGATTCAAAAAGATATTATTCCTGAACATTTAACTATTGATGTTACAGATTATAAACACATCCCTGATGGCCCTGGAATAATGTTAATCACGCATGAAGGAAATATCAGCATTGATTTTGAAAATAATCAAGTTGGGCTTTTGTATATGAGAAAACAACCATTATGCAAAACTCAATTAGAAAATATAATTAAAATTAAATCAATATTAAATTTTTTAGTCAATGAGTTAGAAAATCACAAGGATTTAAAAGGTAAATTAAAATTTAAGGAAAACTATAAAATTATTTTAAATGATCGATTATATTTTCCCAATAATGATTCATCAAAAGAGATATTAATATCAATTATTGAAAAGGTATTTCAGGGTATGAAATTATCAATAATTAATTCAAGTTTAAATTCACGATTAACAATAGATATTCAAGAATAGGAAATTTAATGAGCTTAACGCTACAAACAGCAAATGATTATTATAGAGAACTTAGTTATACTTTAGATCCAAATGAAATTATTAAATGGACGATTAATAGATTTGGAATTGAACATATTACTGTTGGAACAGGGTTTGGTGCACCAGGGATTGTATTAATAGATTTATTGATAAAAATAAACCCTAAAATAGATATTTTTTATATTGATCCAGGATTTCTTTTTGAAGAAACGTATAAATTAAAAATTCAATTAGAAAAATATTTTAATACAGAAATTACTAGATATTCTACATCATTATCTATAAAAGGTCAATCTGAAAAATATGGTGAAAAATTATGGGAATCAAATCCAAATTTGTGCTGTAATTTAAGAAAAGTACAGCCATTGCATTTAGCGTTAGAAAAAAAAGATGTTTGGATTACAGGGATAAGAAAAGCTCAAACAAAATTTAGAGTAAATTCAGAAATAATTGAATATGATGAACGATTTAATGTAACAAAAGTTAATCCATTAATTAATTGGACACATGAACAGGTTTGGAAATATATTCATGAAAATAATTTACCATATAATGAATTACATGATAAAGGATATCCTAGTTTAGGATGTATTAATTGTACTTCTACTGTAAGTGAAAATGAAGATGATCGTTCTGGTCGTTGGCGAGGGAATTCAAAAACAGAGTGTGGATTACATTATATTGAAACATCTAAAGAGATTAAACCCATTCAGCATGGAAATAAAAAATGAGTAATCAATTATTACCCATATTTTTAAATCTTAATAATCAACACTGCTTGGTTATTGGAGGTGGACAAATTGCTTATCAAAAAATAAATCAATTATTAGAAAGTAATGCTAAAATTACAGTTGTTTCAAAAAAGTGTAATACTGAAATACTAAATTTATTTAATAATAATCAATTGTTATTGGTTTCAGATGTTTATAAAGTTAAATATATTAAGAATATGAAATTGATAATTGGGGCAACATCTTCCCAGAAAGTTAATCAACAAATTTTCAAGGATTCAAATCAATTAAATATTCCTGTAAATATTGTTGACCAACCTGAATTATGTAGTTTTTATTTTGGAGCAGTACATTCAGAAGGGAACTTGAAATTTTCAGTTTCAACCAACGGTAAAAGCCCAATTCTTGCAAAACGGATAAGAGATTTATTTGTAAAATCAATCCCCCCTAATACAGATGAAATTATTGAAAAATTTGGTGAGATTAGAAAAAATATCCAAACAAAATTATCTACATATTTTGAAAGAAAACAATTTTTTGAAAAGCTTGCAAATATTCATTTCCATTCAAATAAAGCAAAAGTTACAATATTGGGTGCTGGTCCAGGGGATCCAGAATTAATTTCAATAAAAGGATTTAATGCATTAATGAATGCTGAGATTATTTTATATGACTCTTTAGTTAGTAAGGTTTTAGTAGAAAAAATAAATCTGAATGCAGAAAAAATCAATGTTGGTAAAAGAGCTGGTAAGCACAATTTTTCACAAGACACTATTAATAAATTAATAGTATCTCAATTTAATAAAAATAAAAATGTTGTTCGGTTAAAAGGAGGTGATCCATTTATTTTTGGTAGAGGTGGTGAAGAATGCGAGTACTTGTCAAAAAATAATATTAAATTTGAAATAATCCCAGGGATTTCATCCGGAATTGGTATACCTTCACAGCTCGGAATTCCCCTCACTCATAGAAATTATACTAAAGGAGTAATATTTTTAACAGGTCATGAAATTGATAACTCAATGAATTGGGAAGCTATTTCAAAATCTAATATGACATTAGTAATTTATATGGGATATAATAATATAAATTCTATAATTGATTATTTAATTAAAAATGGTAAATCTTCAAAAACTTCGATTGGATTAATTCAGAAAGGAACTACAAAGGATCAAAAGATAATTATTGGTAGAATTGGTACTATCAATAATAAATTAAAAAAAGAAAAATTAAGAACACCTGTATTAATAATTATTGGTGAAGTTGTAAATATATATTCGCAAATTAAAAATTCACTAAATTATTATTCAATGATACAAAATTATGATCATGAAAATAGCTATTATTAGTCACAATTAATGAAAATTAAATTAAATCAATCTATTAAATATATAGATTTTCAAAAAGTGATATTATTATCTTGGCATATTAATCAATATTCTTTAAAACAATTTTCTGAAATAATTAACATTATTACAATTAATAATACTATGCGATTTATTCCACAAAATAATTTTATCATTTTATCCACTTGTAACCGTGTTGAAGTTTATATTTATTCCGCTAATTCTCAATCTATTTTAAATGAAATTATAACAGATGTGAATGCATTCACAAAAAATATATTTAAAGAAGAATTAAATCCTCATATTAATTATGGTATTAATGCAATAAAACATTTAATTCATGTAACTGGAGGTCTAAAATCTATTGCTTTCGGAGAATACCAAATACAAGGGCAAGTTAAAAGTACATATATTTCAGCAATAAAAGTACAAAAAATATGTAGCCAATTAATTTCTATTTTTGAATTAGCTTTAAGATTAGGGAAATTAATTCGAAGTAATACAATTATTGGTCATAATAAGATTTCTTTGAGCTCATTAGCTATTGATTTATTATTGCAATTGAATCCTCCAAAAAATAATACTACAATTTTAGTAGTCGGAACGGGGAAAATGGCAGTTTTAGCTGTAAAATATTTTGTGGAAAATGGGTATAATTCATTTATATTTTTTAGTAATAATCCTAAAAAAGAAATTAAAGGAATCCAAGGTATTAACTATTCAATATTACCAATTTCATTATTAATCAAATATTTTAAAATATATAAATTTACTTTTATAGCTATTTCTCCAAATGCACCTAGAGTTTCAATAAATTTAAAAAATAAACCAAAGTATTCAATTATTGATTTGAGTATTCCACAAAATTTTGTGAATAATAATGAACTTAAAATAATAAACATGGAAATGCTTAAAAAAATAAATCCTTATACAATTATTTCTTTAAAAACATGTTTAATGAAGTGTGAAAAGATAATAAATATTGAACTAACAAATTTTATTAATAAAAATAATTTTCGGATTAATTTAAATAATTATGTTAATAATACAAATTAACTAATTCATTAACTGTTAATTAAATGATAAAAAAAATTATTTTTGGTACTCGAGGTAGTACATTAGCAAGGATTCAAACAAATTTTGTTATTTCCTCAATATTGAAATTTTATCCTAAAATAACATGTGAAATTAAAGTTATTAAAACAAAAGGAGATTTAGATCAAAATACTTCTTTGAAGTTTACAGAACATCTTGGATTATTTGCTGATGAAATTCAAAAAAAATTAATTAATGGTGATATTGATGTTGCTATTCATAGTCTGAAAGATTTACCAATAAATCATTTGAAAAACTTAAAAATTGGAGCGATACCTGTTCGAGAAAACCCCATGGATATACTTTATCATCCGCAAGGATTCAGGCTAAATCAGTTAAATTCTAGAGCGATTATTGGTACATGTAGTTTACGAAGAACAGGACAGTTAAGACATTTACGAAATGATTTATTAATAAAAGATATTAGGGGTAATATTGAGACACGAATTAATAAAGTTTTAAAAGGAGAATTTGATGGAATAATTTTAGCATCAGCTGGATTAATTAGATTAGGAATTGATATTTCTAAATATTATCAATTTAATATTAATGAAATTATTCCTGCTCCAGGACAAGGTGCTTTAGCTGTAGAAATTAGAAAAAATGATAAGGTAATTGAAAATATTGTTTCAAAAATTGATAACTTAATTATACGAAAATCGATAGAAATAGAACGGGGGATTCTTAATAGTTTAGGAGGAGGGTGTAGTCTTCCTCTTGGAGTATATTCATGTTTAAAAGAAAACCAATTAAATACAAATGCGTGTATTGTAAACCCAAGTACAGGATTTAAAAAACAGGTAATTATAAATGATTGGAAAGGGAAAAAAAATAAATTGATTTCAACTATTTCAGAGAAGCTATTATCAAATGGAGGAGATGAAATTATTTCTAATTTCAAATAATTATGTTAAATACTATTGTTACAATGGAACCAACTAGAA
Source organism: Fidelibacterota bacterium (assembly GCA_014381925.1). GTDB lineage: Bacteria > Fidelibacterota > Marinisomatia > SCGC-AAA003-L08. The sequence goes on from JACNKR010000045.1 coordinate 38,492, forward strand.
GAATAAAGAAGATATTTAAATCAAATTTAAATGTAAATTATAATTTTTTTTCATATTATAAATATGAAGTGTTATCACCTAATATTTATTTAATTAATGAAATTTTAAAAGGAAAATATGATTGGGTTATTTTTACAAGTTATAGAGCTTGGAGGTTTGTTAACTACCAATTTAACTCATTAAATTTGGAATTCCCTAACATTATTAAAATTGCAGTATTTGGTAAAGAAAATTCGAAAAGAATAAAAAATGATGGAAGAAATGTTGATTTTAATATAGATGTAGAAAATTCAAAAATATTTATTAATGAATTAATTAACAGAATAAACATTAATTCAAAATTAGTCTATTTTACAAGTACAGCTGTAAATGAATTAATAATTAATATGTTGCAAAATAAAGGATTTTCAATAACTCGTCAGGATAATTATAAACCCATAAGTACAATAAATTCATCTCGAATAAAGATATTATTTAAAAAAAATATTCCTGATTCCATCATTTTTTTTAGTACAAATTCCGCTAAATTATTTATAAATACATGTAATCTTGAAATTATTGATATGATTCAAGATATACAGTTATTTGCCATTGGAAAGAAAACAGCATTTTATTTACAAGACTATTCAAATTCAGATATAATATTCCCAATTAAACCTGATATAAATAAACTCTCAGAAATAGTAAATAAATTTGCAAAAGGAGAAAGTTATAATTAAATGATGAGTAATTTACCCACACGATTAAGAAAAAATAAATATATACGAAGTTTAGTTCAAGAAACTCATTTGTCTTTAAATGATTTTGTTCAACCAATATTTGTTACATACAGCTCAATAAAAACTGAAATTAATTATATGCCCGGTCAATTTCATATTCCATTAAATGGTATAGAATTAGAAATTGAGCGTATTGTGAAATCAGGGATTAAAGCTATTTTATTGTTTGGAATACCTGAAAAAAAAGATGAAGTTGGAACCGATGCATTTAATAATAATGGAATTATTCAAAAAGCAGTAAGGAAAATAAAGAAGTATTTTCCTAATTTAATTATAATTACAGATGTTTGTTTTTGTCAATATACGAATCATGGTCATTGTGGCATAATTGAAACTGATGGTGTAATAAATAGAAAAAAAAGTTTAATGTATTTAACAAAACAAGTAATATCCCATGCTGATTCTGGAGTTGATTTTGTTGCACCTTCATGTATGATTGATGAGATGGTATTAACTATTCGACGCTCTTTAGATAATAAAAATTATGAAAATGTGGGGATTATAAGCTATTCAGTTAAATTTTCCTCTTCATTTTATGGTCCCTTTCGAAGTGCCGTAAATTCAGTACCAAAATTTGGTGACCGGAAATCTTATCAATTAAACCCAGGAAATACTAGAGAACCATTATTGGAAGCAAAGCTAGATGAAAAAGAAGGTGCTGATATAATTATGATAAAACCTGCGTTATCTTATTTAGATATTATACATCAGGTGAAAAACATTATAAGATGTCCTATTGCTGCATATCAAGTCAGTGGAGAATATTCAATGATTAAAGCAACAGCATCAAAAGGTTGGATTAATGAAAATGATTGCATTTTAGAATCATTAACAAGTATTAAACGAGCAGGTGCAGATTTAATTTTTACTTATTTTGCAACTAAATTATCAAAAATTATATAATATGAAATTAGTTAAATCAAAAAAAATTTTTAGCAGATTAAAAAAATCATTGCCTGGAGGTGTAAATAGCCCTGTTAGAGCATTTAACTCTGTAGATAGTTTTCCATTAATAATTAAATCTGGAAAAGGATCAGTCATAATTGATGAAGATGATAATTCATATATTGATTTTGTTGGGTCATGGGGCCCATTAATATTAGGTCATGCAAATCCCAATGTTATTTCTAAAATAATTGATACAATTAGAAATGGTACATCTTTTGGTAATTCTACAAAACTAGAAGCTGAATTAGCAGAAATGGTAATAAAGGCATTTCCATCAATTGATTTAATTCGATTTGTTAATTCAGGTACTGAAGCTACAATGAGTGCAATAAGATTAGCTAGAGCATATACAAATAAAAAAATAATTATTAAATTTGAAGGTTGTTATCATGGTCATGGAGATTCTTTTTTATCAAAATCGGGGTCAGGAATAGCAGAGCTGGATGAATCAATTAGCCGAGGAGTTTCAAATTTAGTAATCTCAGAAACAATTACATTACCGTATAATGATATAAATTCAGTTGAAACAATATTTAATTTAAATAAAAATGATATTGCAGCAATAATTGTTGAACCGATAGCGGGAAATATGGGAGTAATATTACCCGAAAATAATTTTCTTGAAAATTTAAGAATGATTACAGAAAAATATAATTCATTACTTATTTTTGATGAAGTTATTTCAGGTTTTAGAGTCGATTATGGTGGTGCACAAACACTTTATAATGTTAATCCTGATATAACATGCTTGGGGAAAATTATTGGAGGAGGGTTGCCAGTAGGCGCCTATGGTGGAAAATATGAAATCATGAAAATGGTTGCACCGTTAGGGCAAGTTTATCAAGCAGGAACTTTATCTGGTAATCCAGTTGCTATGTCGGCGGGAATTGCTACATTAAAAATATTAAAGAGTGGACATATTTATACTGAATTAGAAAAAAAAGGGGCATATTTGGAAAAAACAATCGTTCAAGAATTTATTAAAAAGAAAATTAAAATAAAATTTTCTCGTAGTGGTTCAATGTTTGGAATATTTTTTTCATCAATTAAAATAAAAAATTGGAGTGATGTTCAATTATCGGATATAAATTTTTATAAAATGTTTCATTCTAAAATGTTAGAGCATGGTATTTATTTACCTCCATCTCCATATGAATCCTTTTTTATTTCAGTAAGTCATAGTCAAAAGGATTTAGATCGCTTCGTAGATGTTATTAAAAAATTATAATATAATTAATAAATCAATTAATTAATAATTAGTAAAATTAACATATTAGAATTATTAAATTTTTTCAAATTGATAAGGATTAAAATAATAAATGTTAAGTCAACGGAAAGAAGAAGAACGAAAATACAGACAAAATTTAATTTTAAATGGAGCTCTCCAAATCTTTAAAGATAAAGGTCTTGAAAAAGCAACAATGGAGGAAATAGCTCATTCTGCTGGATTTGGAACTGCTACATTATATTATTATTTCCCATCAAAGGATGATGTTTTTTTAGCGATTTTAGTAAAAGGTTGGAAGACACTTTTAGAAGGAATTGAAGATATAATTAATTTAGACATACCCTCTGAAGAAAAGTTTTTAGATACTATATATGAAATTGCTGGGATTGTATTAAAAGAATTAAATTTATATCGATTTTTATTTCAAGCCCCTCAAGTATATCCTTCAATAAGTGAACAGAATTCTGAGTGGAAAGATTATCAAAATAGATTATATGCGACTTTACAAGGATTACTGAAAGATGGAATTAAAGAGGGGGCATTCCCAAAAGTGAAGCCTGAATTATTAATGAAAGGAATTGGTGGCATATTTCATACTATTTTATTTATGGGAGATGGTAAAAAGTCAATGTCAAAAGCGGAATTTAAAATATTAATTAGTGAATTATTAACTAATTAATCTCTGAATAAATAAATAATAAACTACCTGAATTAACAGAGCTATATTCTAGAAATTGTAGTTTATAAGATTTTTCTTCTAGAATGAAAATATAACATCTCATTGGATTAGAAATTTCAAGTCGGTGATGTGTAATATCATAATGTAACACTTCATTTTCAAAATCACAATTATCTTCATCTAACCCAATACATTCATCTTTGTATTCAAGAGATGATGGAGTTACAATATTATTTTCAAAGTTCTCTGGAATTGTAATAATCTCCTCAAATGAATATTCATCAAAAATTGCGACTGGTATAGAATCATTTATAGTTATACTTGGCATTGAAAAAACACTTCCAATATATTCAATATCTTTTTTAATACAACCAAAATGCCACGTCGTTGTGTCCATAGGGTTATTAAAATTATAATATGAATTTTTATTTAATAATTCAGTAAATATTATTTCAATACCATTTGAATTTTCTTTTTCTGGTTGTGTACAATTTATTAAAAATAATGAAATAAATGTGAGAATATAAAATTTAATTAAAATTAGTTTTTCCATGATATGTTGATCCTAAAATTTCTTCCAATACTTTGTCCAATTTTTGTTTCAATGAAATCTCCAATATTTAAAATACTTATTTCTAAATTCATTTTATTTAATGGATTAAAATGAATCGAAAGATCTGATACTGAATATGAAGATATTGCATTTTCATTACTAATATAAGCCCCTGTTTCGGGGTCATGATAACCATCAAAAAATGAGTTTACCCATTTTAATTGATGTGAAATAGAAAGTTTTTCATTTATTTTATAGGTCGTCATATTTTGAATTGATAACGGTCTTGTATTTGGTAATGAACGACAAGCCATATTTAATAAAATATTATCTTCTTTACATAATGTATTTTCATTATTTAAATCTGTATTATAATTAAAAACAGCATTGAAACTCCAATTTATGTTAATATTGAAATTAATGTTTTGTGAATAAGTTAAGGATTGGTATAATGTGTTCTTGATGTTTTGATAACTATAAACGGTTCCATCTGATTCGCCAATATCATACCAGTCAATATAGTTTTTAAAATAAGTATTTAAATATTCTATCGAAAGTTTAGTTTTCGAATTTAATAAATGGTCTAATCGAGTAGAGAATCCTTTTGATAATTCGGGTTTTAATTCGGGGTTACCAATGACTTTATACCCCATATCTTCATGAATCCAATCTGTATATTTCTCAATAAATGAAGGCCTTCTAAATCCACCTCCATAATTTATTTTTAAGGTGGTATGTTTTGAAAATTTATAAGTATAACCAAGTCGAGGGCTAAATGCAGATTCTTCATTAAGAAAATAATCATATCTTCCGCCTACATAAATATTGAATTTATTATTAAAATCCATATCATATTGAAAATAACTTCCAAATCCATAGGAATTTAATTTTTTTGATTTAAATCTATCGCCCCATGTGTTTATATATGTGAATTCAAACCCAGCATTTGCTACTGAAATACCATATTCATATGTTGAGGAAACATCATATTTACTTAGTATTTCTTGAGTGTAATCATCATTAAAGATTATGTCAGTGTCAGTTGAAATCAGTTTATAATTTCGTAAATATTTTTCGAATAATATAGTTTGGGATATTTTTCGTTTTCCCTTTGGATTAAAAGTATGGTTTAATCTAATTCCATTTCTAAAGATTTTAGTTTTATTTAAATCAAGTCTTGATTCTCCAATTTCATGGTTGTAAAAATTACTTAAATATAGTTGAAATGCATGTTTTGGAATTAATTTAGAAACTTTAAATATAGAATTTAATTTGAAATATTGATTTATTTTTAAATATTTTAGGTCAATATCAGTATTTAAAAAATCAAAATAAATAGAAGATGAAAAAAATAATTTTTTAAATGGGAAGTTACTATTTAAATGTATGCTATTTTTCCCATTAATATTAAGTTCACCATAATTCTGATGATTATAATTTATTTTGATTAATTTTTTATTTGAAGGATTTATAAGTTTTATATTAATAACACCACCCATTGCCTCACTACCATATAAACTACTTCCAGGACCTTTAATAATTTCTATTGATTTAATATTATCCATCGGAATTTGATCAAAAGAAAATCGATTATTAAATTTCCCACTTACTTGTTGGCCATCAATTAAAATCAGAAAGTTTTTCGCATCGATACCATTAATTAAAGTCCCTGAACCGCCATCAATAAAAAAGGAAGTATGGATATAGGCTTTTGATTCTAAAAAATTCCTTAAATTTGTAAAGGGTGAATTTTTAATTTCATTCATTGTTATTTTTTCTGAAATCACAGGTGAGTTTTTATGCATATCAAATGATTTTACATTATTAATATTTATTTCTTTAAATTGATGCACTATTTGTTTTAAATAAATTTTAAGAGGATCTGTTGAATTATTAATTATTGAGCTTGTTGAGATTTCTAATTTTTCATAATTAATATGGCTAATAATTATATTACAATTTGATTGGGGTATCTTTAAATTGAAATATCCTTCATTATTTGATTCAGTTCCAATTTCATTACAATAAATATTTGCATTCTGAATTGGGTTATTTGTGTTTTTATCCAGTAATAAACCGTCAAAATGCAACTGTTTAGAAAATAATGATTTGGGATGAATTATTAATATAAAAAAAATAATCCAATTAATGAGTTGTTTCAATTATTTTAAATAAGATATTTTTTGAGTTACAAAATATTTTTCGGAGGTAATCTGTATGATATATAATCCTGATGGGATATTATCTGGTGCCCAGTTAATAGAATATTCAATATTTTTTGATCGCGTTCCTTCAAAAATTGTTTTAATTAATGAGCCATTAACATTAAAAATACTAATGTTATAATCATTAAATTCGGGGACAGTATAATGAATATTTGTACTGGGATTAAATGGATTAGGTGATGCATCTATTGAATAATAGGATGGTTCAATTGATTTTAAATTTAAAGTTGTCGGATCAATGCAATTATTCCATGTTGGATCAAACATCCATAAATCGGCTATATTATTAATATTTATCCATAAGTAATTATTTTCTAAACATATTTGTTCATCTAAACCGTTCCATGTATAATTTTGAGAAATACATTCAATTTCAGTTACTCCCCCTATTGGTATGACTACATCATCATCAAGATAATAGCAACCAAAAAATGTATGAGTTGACATATCATAACAATATGGATACCAACAGGAGCTATCATCACAAATTAAACCCTCTTGGCATTCTTGAGTAAAACTCAAAGTAATAATCGAAAAGATAATTATTGAAATTTTCATATTTAAATTGTCCATTTTGATTTTCAAAATACTATCTTAAATTTAAAATAATTATTAAATATAATAAAATGATTAATTTCAATTCTGAATTTATAAATTTGTTTTTCGAATATTTATTCGAAATTTCTTTTTATAATAACTAGTTTCATTATAAGTTATATAACTGAGAATAGTTCTCAATATTTAAAGTTTAAAAATGGAGATTTTAAAATGAAGATAAATATGATTAGTTTATTAATAATATCGATGGGATTAATTTATTCAAATTGCCTTGATGGAGAAGTAGAAGACTGTGCTGGAGAATGTAACGGCTATGCAATGATTGATGATTGTGGAGATTGTCAAGTTGCATATTGTTATAATTATATTTCTCATGAAGTAAGTTTTGAGCTTCCGTGTGAAGGAGAAACAGTAATGTTAGTTATGCCAAATGATGAATCTAATCCTTATTGGAATGGTTCATGTGATCCAGGTGCATGTCTTGATGGAGAAGTAGAAGACTGTGCTGGAGAATGTAACGGCTATGCAATGATTGATGATTGTGGAGATTGTCAAGTTGCATATTGTTATAATTATATTTCTCATGAAGTAAGTTTTGAGCTTCCGTGTGAAGGAGAAACAGTAATGTTAGTTATGCCTGATAATCAATTAAATCCATTTTGGAATGAAAATTGTATTGAATGTCCAAATATATTAGGTGATGTAAATTCTGATAGTTCTATTGATGTATCAGACTTAGTACTAATGGTTGGTTTTATTCTGGGTAATATTGATGAGATTGAAGAATGTGCAGGGGATATTAATGAAGATGGAATTATTAATATTGTTGATGTTGTCCAAACCGTTCAATATATTTTGGGAAATTTTAGTAATAATGCAACATTTGCAGAAATTATAGTGGAAAATGAAAAAGTCCATTATGAGTCTGATGGAACAATTAGTGCATTTCAATTTATTTTAATACATAATGAAAAGATAGAAATTGAATTTTCAAATGATGTTTTAATATCAGATTATCACTCTAATGATAATACTACTAATATCATTATAATTTTGCCAAATTCAAATGAATTATTTAAGATATATGGGGAATTTATTATATCTGAAATCATTGCCTTGAATAGTAAAGAATATATAGAAACTAATTTAGTAATTAAGCCGAATGAATTTGAATTAAAAAATGTATATCCAAATCCATTTAATCCAGAAACAACAATTTCCTATACTATTCCTGAAAATGGAAATATGGAAATAGCAGTTTATAATATTAATGGTAGATTGGTTGAAAATCTAGTTAGCAAATTTGAATATTCAGGTAATCATTCAATAAAATGGAATGCTAGCAATCAACCAAGTGGATTATATTTATTAAAAGTTCAATTTAAAAATGAAATTCAAACTGAAAAATTATTTTTAGTAAAATAAAAATGTTATTTACATAAAAATGACCACTCTTTTAATTGCTATAATAGAGCCTCGATAATTTATCGGGGCTGTATTATTAACTATAGTTTTAATAAATATATTTATTTTATTTTTAAAACAGTCATTCTAAAAATAAAATAACCATTCATTTATACATTATTATAATTATAAATTATTCCGCTAAGAAATAATAAATAAATGCAAATATCTAAAACAGCAGAAATAACAAATAATAAATTAAAAAGAAGTGTATTCTTTATTTTAGGGACACTTTCATTTTTTACAGGTATTATTGGAATAATTATTCCAGGATTACCGACAACAATATTTATGATTATTGCAGGATATTTTTATTTTCATTCTTCAAATAAATTTTATAAATACATTATAAATCATAAATTATTTGGAGCTCATGTTTATAATTTTTTAACAGGAAAAGGTATAACTCCTAAAGGGAAAAAGATCTCATTAATATCAATGTGGTTTTTTATTGCTATTGGAATTTTATTTGGTTATAATTCAATCCCACCAATGATAATTGCATTAATATTAATGCTTGGTCTTTCGGGAACTTTTTTTATTTTAAAACAGCCAACCTATAGATAAAATAGATTATTTATTGGAATAAATTTTGATGAGAGAGTCAATTTTTACATCCATAATATTTAATGAATCTCCAAGTAAATAAATTTCTTGTTTATGTGTACTAATCTGTTCTTCAATTGATTTTTTTTCATTAGAACAACTAACGAAATAGCAAATCATTAATAATAGTTTTATAAAAATTAAATTTTTCTTAATTTTTTTCATGGAATTGTTGCCTTGTGTAAATTGTTTACTCTAAATTCAGCCAAATAGTTTAAGAAGAAAATGGCTAATAGAACATTATTTATAATTTTAATTAATTTTATTTTTACATCATGTGCAATTTCACCAATTCAAACTGGTCTTGAAAATTTCAGTTATCATAATCGTGCTCGCTTACAATATATTACTTTAGGAATGTCCAAGGATGATGTTTTAAAGGCAATGGATAGTAATGCAAAAGCGAAAATGAAAAATGGAAGAATATTAAGTAATCCATATAAAACAGAAGCAGTAATCAATGCTGAGGGTACAACAGTTGAGGTTTTATACTATTATACTGAATTAGTGAATATTGATGAAATTGGTGAAGATAAGTTAACACCCATTGTTATTTCAAAAGGAAAAGTAACTGGTTGGGGAAGGGATTATTTAACAACTTTAATTGGTAAATAATTATGAAATTAATAATTAGATGCCTTCTTTTTTGTACATTTGCATTTACTCAATATTATAATTTAAATATAATTCCGACGGGGCAATCCCATTTAATTGTATTTCAGGAAACAATTTCAGGTATTGGTAATGGATGGGAAATTGGTGTTTTTGATACTAATGGAATCTTGAATGATGGTAATTGTTATACCGAATATGGTGATATTTTAGTCGCTTCGGGTATTTGGATGGGTAATCAATTAGATTTTTCTGCGATTGGATCAATTGATTTTTGTGACATTGGGGGAGAACAACAATCGGGATTTATTGAAAATAATGAGATTGTTATTCGAGTGTTTGATCCTGAGAATCAAATTGAATATTCGACTTCTTATTCAACTTTTGATGGGCAAAATGCATATTTTATTTCAAGTTTTTATACAGCAATTTCTGAAATTTCTATTGACCAAGTTTTAACGGCAAATTCATTTCATAATGGTATTGAAGTTAATGATTTTTCTATTTCTACGCTTTATCCAAATCCTGCAAACCCATTTATTCAATTCGAATATGAAACAAAATTAAGTCAAAATTTAACATTCGCAATTTATGGACTTGACGGTAAACTTTATAAAAAATTCTATAGTAATAATTTTTACGGAAAAAAGTCTTTATCGTTATCATTAGATAATTTTCCCTCTGGTTTTTATTTTTTAAAAGCAGGAAATGATAAGCATCAGGTGTATAAAAAATTTATGGTATTAAAATGATTTAAACAGAAAGGAAGAAGCCTACAGTAAACTGAAGGCTTCTTTTCTTTGGAGAGTATATTGAGGTATTTTCCTATATCCTGATAGAATATTAATAAGGTTTAATCATTAATTATTTGAGACATATCACAATTAACTATTTAAAGTTTTTAAATTTGATTTTAATCACATTTGTTATTTTTTCGTGTAGTCGGGAATTAGTAACAATTGTTGAAAAAACGGATTCCAATGGAAAAATTTTAAAAATTAAAACCGTTTCCACAAATGCAATCGAATTACATCAATCATTTTATTTAAATGGCGTTTTAGAATACGAGGCTGAAATGAGAGATGGTATCCCTGATGGTTTTGTAAAATATTGGGATGATGAAAGTAATTTAATATCCTCAGCTAATTATGAAAATGGCAAGTTAAATGGGTTTTCATTTTCATATTTTAAAAATGGAAATATTTCATCAAAAACAGAATATTTTTATGGAGATTTACATGGAATAAAAGAAACCTACCATGAGAATGGAGTTCTTAAATCTAATCAGGTTTTTGAATTTGGGAAAGCAAAAACTCAATTGCTTCGATTTGATATTTTAGGAAATAGAATTTACCAGCCTTGATCAATCCCACCAGGGAAAAATAAAGAAGTGAACATGCTAGCAAAAATCATAAAAATAATCATCATTGGTACGAATAAAATAAGTTGAGCTAGTAAGTTGTAACCAAAAACGCCTAAAGCTCTTTTTATTAATGATTTATCAAAAATGATAGCTGATGATAGCCTTTCTTCAAGTGCAGCTATTTTCCGTTCTAACTCAATAATTTGTTGTTGTTCATCCATTATTATTTTTCCTCAAGTTTTTCGTTTAATGATAATATACTATCTGGTTGTATGCTTACAATTTTAGATATATGTTTGAAATTTCTTTTATATAAAACTAAACGATGATTCCCATCTGTTAAATTTTCAATTTGAATTGGAGTGTAACCTTTTTCAATATTATCAATTAATACCATTGCACCTGCAGGGTTAGAATTTATAGATAGAGTACCATATTTTCTTAAATATTCAGATCTTGTTTCATTTAATATATCTTGTATTTTAAATGGGCCAACAATGTCTTCATTTTGAAGCCCAACCTTATCTGTCGTAATAATTTGAAATTCACATTGCCCCAACGCTTTCTCTGGAATTTTCCATGAAAGATTTGAAGCATCACCATTTGTTGTAAGAATTGGTTTCCAATAACTACCATCTAGACGATAGCTAACTCTATTTGAGCGAATACCTGTATTATCATTGCTATCCCATTGAAACCATAAAGTATCGCCTACGACTAGAATTGATGAATCAGGTGTAGAAATTGTTGGTTCTAAAAATTTTACATTTGGCGGAGTATTATCAATTATTCGGATTCCTTTAACCGTTTGAGTTATTGAATTCCCTGAAATATCTGTCAAAGTTGCTTTCAGTTTAGCATTTTTTGTGGGTCCAGGTGGAATTGGAATTTGTAAATTTATTGATTTAGAAGAAATGTTCTCTGATAAAAAATCAATTTCTTTTATAATATTGAATTTTCTAGGAATATTTGAATATTCAATAATTAAGTTTGAAATTTGCACATTATCATTTATTTCAAATGATTGGTTTAAAGTATCATTTTCTTTTACCTCAATTCTATATTTTGAAAGAGGAATGAATAAATTTGGATTTACTTCATCAATTATTGAAAATAGGTGCGTGGTAGAAGTATCTTTTAAATCAACATGGTCAATTACGATAATTCTAATTTGGGCTTCATTTGTAATGATTTGGTTTGGCACACTCCATTTCCAATTTTGTTGTGAACCTGGCAGAGTTGATAAATCTTCCCAATTAATTCCATTATCTGAAGTGAACTGAATTAAATGAGAATTAAGTGCTTCATTATCAGTTGATACCCAATTTATTTCTTGGCTCTCCCCATTTTTCATTATGCTTGGAATATTTAAATTAATTGAAATTTCAGGATTTGTAAAATCAATAACTTTAAATGGTGAAGTTGTTAACTCATTTGAATTTCCTGAGTCATCTGAAAGTATCACTTTAATTAATGCTGATTTTGAATATCCTTTTGGAATTTGAAGGTCATAATTGTATTCTAAAAAAGTCCCTTGTAATTCTGATACAGAATTTATAAAAAGGTAATTTTGACTATCTTGAGCATAATAAAAATCAATTGAATTTATTGAATGGTTATCTTTTAAAATTAAATCTAAATTATATTTTTGAGTTTCATTTATAGAATTATTTAGTTCAGATTTAAATGATAAACTTGGAATTGTTTGGTCAATAATTATTAAATCTGAATAAATATCTGATGAAGTTAAACCCATTTGATCTTCAAGCGTAATTTTAATTTGGCAATTATTATTCAGTTCAACAGGAACTAACCAAGTGAAACTATCTGTGTAATCTTTGTTTTTTAATTGTTTTTTGTATAATTCAGTCCAGGCATTTCCATTATCCATAGAATATTCCAAAAGCGAGCTTTTTAATTTTAAATTATCACTACCATTCCAATTGATTATTATTGCTTTACCAGTTCCAACTTCATTGCTTGGTAAATTCATAGAAAAATGAACAATTGGTGGAGTATTATCAATTACTTTTATCGTATTTGATGTAACTTCATTTTCATTATTAAATCTATCTACACCAATAAATTTAAATACAGTATTATCAGATATACCTTCAGGTATTTTAATAGTGAACTTTACAGTATCCTCGGTTATATCATTTGAAAATGCTTCATTCGATAAATAATTAAATTCTTTGCCATCGGTACTAAAATATAATTCAACTAATCCTAAACCATATTCATCCTGTGCAATTGTAGCGACTTCGATAATTTCATGCTCTTTATAGATTTCTCCGCTTAGAGGTGAAATTACGGTTAAAAATGGACCTGTTATATCTCTTATCGAAAACATCGAACTTACAACTTCGTTTTTAAATCCATTTATATCCTCTATGTTTAATTTTAATTTACATTTATTTGAATGAAGGTTCGGAACTTGCCATAAATATGATTCTATTTTGGAATTAAAATTCACTAATTCATTCCAAGAATTACCACCATTTGAAGTAAATTGTAATGCAATTGATTTTATTCCTGCATTATCTCTTGCATTCCAATCTATTTTAAAGTTTGAAATCCCATCAATAGTTTCACCAGAAAGTTGAGTTAAAAAAGAAATAGAAGGTGGGGTATTATCTTTTAATTGAAATTCATTAGATTTATAATTAGTTTGGTTTCCTGCATTATCAATTGCAATTATAAATAGGTTTAAATTAATATCAGGTAATGCTCTTAAAACTTTCTCAAATTCAATTATAGTTGAATTTGTGTTTGATGAATATGTTTTACTATTGATGTTATGAGATTGAGAACCAATTTTTAAATATACTTGGGATGAATTTATTCCAATATTATCTGTAATTTTTATTTTAAACTTTACCGTGTCTCTTTCCTTAAAATGAGCCAAAGATTTTGGATTAATTAATTCAATATTCGGGGTAATTACATCATTAATCTCAAATACATCAGAGATAGCTTCGGTTGTAAGCCCAACACTATCTTTTGTTAATATTTTAATTTTAACAGTATTAGAATGTACATCAGGCAAATTCCAAATAATATTATTTTTATCACCTCCTGCTTTTCCAATAAATTGCCATGTTTTTCCATTGTTTAATGAAAAATAAATTTCGTGAGAATGAATAAATGTATTATCTGATGATGACCATATAATTTTTTCTTTATTTAAACCATCTAAAATTACCCCAGAAACAGGATAAACAATGTCATTTACAGGAGGAGTATTATCTGAAATTGAAAATGTTGGCGTATATAATGAAGTCTCATTCTCAAAAAGATCTTTTACAACCCATTTTATTTGCGCATCAGAAGTAATACCACTTGGTAAACTAATTGTGAAATTTTCATTTTCATTTTTAATTAATTTATTAAAAATTGATTGATGTAATAATTCAAAATCTACTTTGTTATTTGTAAAATATGCTTCAACAACTTTTACTCCTGTATTATCTCTTAAATTAAGATTTATTTCTATTTCTGATTTCTCTGGGAATGATTTTCCTTTTAATGAAGTGAGTATTGTAAAATTAGGTGACGCCCCATCCATTACAGATAATGGACCGATAATTTTTTCTGAAGTTAATTGTGTGAAATCTGTTGCAATTAACTTAATATGGCATGTGTTTGTGAGTAAATCTGGTACTGACCAAACAAAATGATTTGTTGTTCCATCTAATTTAACTAAGGAATTAAAAGATTGACTATTATTTGTTGATATTAATATTTCAAAAGATTGGATACCTAGATTATCCTTACCTTTCCAAGAAATATTATAATCATTTGACCCTTTTATTATTTCAGATTTGCTTGGATTAATAAATGAAATACTTGGAGGGGTATTATCTTCAACTGTAAATAGATCACTGTTTTTTACCCGTTTATTGCCATCAATATCAGTAACAGTAACCTGAATCATTCCACTCTTTGTAATACCATGCGTCAATGGGATTAAAACTGTAAAATTTGATTTTGTTAATTCATTATTTAGTTCTCCATTTATTACCTCTTGAAATGAATTCCCCCCATTATTAGAATATTTTACAGAATAATTTTGTAACCCACTATTATCAGATAAATTTAATAATATTCTTAAATTATTATTTTCTGGAATTGAATAAAATTTAGCGGGTTCAATAATTTGAATACTTGGTTTTACCAATTTTGAATAAGTTTCTAAAAGCTCAGGTATATATGTCTCAGTTAGTAATTCAATTACAGCAGTTAATTTAAGGGGTGCATGTTCTTCATTAATTGTAGCAATTGTTTTTTCATTGCGATGAGAAAATAAATTCACCTTAATATTAACACCATTTTTATGAAATATTAATTCTCCAGAAATGACAGCATTCAAATCAAAAATATGTGAAATTTCGTGAGAACAAGCATCTGAAATACAGTCTAGTAAATCTTTTGATGAAAGATTTATTTTTTTATTAATTGTTTTTGAACTGATTAATGTAAATCCATCAGTTTTTTCAATTATATTATCAATTTCTTCTTTTAGTTCAATGCTTTCAACATTGGTTATCCCAGTCGTTTTTAAACCACCAATTGCAATTTTTTGTGGTGATCCAAGAATAATACTTGAATAAAATAAGATAAATGTTAAAATCTTAATAAATAATTTTTTTGAAATATTCATAATCCGTTTTATTAATTTCTTTAAGTTAAATTTTGACAAGAACCGTCCATAGAAATTAAAGCGATTATTGTTTATGGCAAAAGAGTTTCAATTGATTAGATTTGGTATTTTTTACATTAATTTTAATATTTTTTTAATTATTAAACATTTTCCTTGCACCAAAATGGGTAAATAGAATATAATTGTGGGTAGGTGTGGGGATAAATCCCTTAATAATAAAATAAAAATCAATTCAAGGTGGAACAAGAACAATATTCATTTAGCGGATCATTTAGTTATATAATTGATCAAAAAAATAGGTTAAATATTCCTGCAAAATTTCGCAAGGAATTAGGACCTAAAAATGATAATACTTTTGTAATTACAAAAGGATTTGATTCTTGTTTGTATGTATATCCTGCAACAGAGTGGAATAGAGTACAATCAGAGCTAATGTCATTAAATCTTATAAAAGAAAAAAATCGAAATTTCATTCGTTCTATTTTGAGATTTACGACCCATGTAAAGTTTGATAGACAGGGTAGAGTTCAAATTCCAGAGAATTTATTAGCCTATGCAGGTATTAAAAAAGAAGTCGAAATTATCGGATTTGGGACTAAACTTGAAATTTGGAATCCTAAAAAATTGGAAGAACTGGATGAGCAATCCTACGATGGCGATGAATTTGAAGACCTTGCAAATGACATTAGTTTTTAATTTATATGAAGATAGATGCTCCACATATTCCCGTGTTATTGGAGGAGTCTGTATCATCTTTAATAACAGATTTAAATGGAATTTATATTGATGGTACTCTTGGGTATGCAGGACATTCAACTTCAATTTTACGAAGGTTGGAACCAGAAGGAATGCTGATTGGTTTGGATTTGAATCCAAATGCAATAAATTTTGCAGAAAATCGTTTGTCCACGATTTCACCTAATTACGCTCTTCACTTATTAAATTTTAAATCTTTTTCTAAAGTATTATTTGATAGAAAAATTCGAAAAATACAAGGTTTCTTTTTAGATTTAGGTTTATCATCCGCGTTAATTGATGAGCCTGAATATGGTTTCTCCTATAGAAATAATGGGCCACTAGATATGCAATTTGATAGGAATGGTTCTTTTTCTGCAAAGGATTTTTTACAAAATGTAAGTATTGATAATTTAATTTTAACGCTTAAAAAATATGGCGAAGAACCAAATGCAAGAAAAATAGCAAATGAAATCGTCCAATGTGTAAATCAAAATAAAATGAACACAACTTTTGATCTTCGAAATGCAATTTGTAACGTTGTTCCAGAAAGGTTTCAAGTTAAAGCACTTTCAAGAGTGTTTCAAGCTATACGAATTAAAATTAATGATGAAATAAATATATTAAAGAGAACAATGGAATTAGCAATAGAATTTTTAAACCCTGGGGGGCGTTTAGTGATTATTAGTTATCATTCCTTAGAAGATAAAATGGTAAAATCTTTTATTAATAATAAATCTATTAAATGTATTTGTCCAACTCAATTACCAATTTGTTGTTGCAAGGTAACTCCAAAATTAAAAAAAATAACATCTAAAGCAATTGTACCTTCAAAAAGTGATATTGAAGATAATTCAAGAGCAAGAAGTGCAAAATTAAGAGTAGCAGAAAGGATTTAGAATGGCTAAAAAGAAATCATCATTTAATATGATTAAATTTATTATAGGTATTATTTTTAGTACATTAATAGGTGTATTTACAATTACTTTAAATTCAACATGCAATTCTTTAAATGTTGAAATTGGTAGTTTAAATAGAGAATTATCTCACCTTCGAAATGAGCTCACAAATATTCAAAATAAAATAACTGATCTTAGTCGAGGAGATAGAATTCAAAAATTTGCCAGAGAAAAAATAAAAATGGTACCATCTGTTTTAGAACCAATTGATATTGTATTAAACGACTAATGACAATTTTTTATCAAGAATATAGAAACCGTGTTCGAATTGTATTTTTTACCTTTATATTTTTAATAATAATTGTCTGCGTTAGATTGTTTTTTATACATATTATTTATAATGATATTAATATAAATAAAGTCAATAAACTATTAATTAAAAATCAAAAATTAAACGGGGAAAGGGGATTGATTTTTGATAGAAATGGAAGTTATTTAGCTCGGAATTTAAGAGCATATACATTTATAGTTGATACAGAGAATTATTATGATCAAGAAAAAATTGTGAGGTTATTTTCAGAAACATTTAATAGATCTAAATCCTATTATCAATTAAAATTAGATAGAAAAAGTAATGGAATTATATTAGAACAAAATGTTCCTTCTTATGATTGTAAAACTATTTTAGATTCCACTTTTACTGGACTTACAAAAAATTATAAAACAATTAGGAATTATCCATATAAAGAATTAGCAGCTCAAGTAATTGGGTATTCTAATGATGAAAATATTGGTATAACAGGAATTGAAAGTATTTTTAATTCTTCTTTGGAGGGTGGTAAAGGCGAGAAAACGTTAGTAAGATGGAATGGGTATATCCATGAATCACTTTATGATGAAAGTCATTTACCTACTGAAGGATTTGATATTACATTAACATTAGACATGAAACTTCAATGTATTCTACAAGATGAAATATTAAAAATTTGTAAAAAATCTAATGCTGAAATTGTAAATGGAATTATTCTTAATCCATTTACAGGAGAAATTCTTGCAATGGGTACAGTCCCAACATTAGATTTAAATAAATATTCTGAATATCCAATTGGTAATCATCGAAACACATCTATTGTTGACTCCTATGAGCCAGGCTCGACTTTTAAAATTATTGCCTTAGCCGCTGGATTAGAGGAAGGAATTATTAATGAAAATGATATTTATTACTGCCATAATGGTAAATATCAAGTACATGATTTAGTATTAACAGACCATAAAAAACATGAATATTTAACTGTAAATGAAATCTTAATGCATTCAAGTAATATTGGAATTGCAAAAATAGTGGAGAAGTATAATTCTAAATTAATTTTAAAATATGCTCAAAAATTTGGTTTTGGTAGTAAAACAGGGATTCAATTACCGGGTGAATCTGCAGGTATTTTAAACCCTATTTCAAATTGGTCATTAGTTTCAAATGCTTATATTTCTATCGGGCAAGAAATAAATAGTACTATTCTTCAGACAGCTATGGCATATTCTGCAATTGCAAATGGTGGATATTTAATTAAACCTCAAATATTAAAAAATATTACAACAAGTAATGAAATATTGTTTGAAAATGAACCTATTGTTATTCGAAAAGTTATTTCAGAAAATACTTCAATGCGAATGATATCAATGTTAGAAAATGTTGTTGAAAATGGTTCTGCAACAACTGCACAAATTGATGGATATAAATTAGCGGGTAAAACAGGAACTTCTGAAACCTTTATAGATGGCAAATTATCCAAAAAATATATTTCTAGTTTTGCTGGAATTTTTCCAAGTGATAACCCTGAATATGTTTGTATTATTTCCATAATTAATCCTACTACTACAAATGCTATGCATTTTGGAGGTGTTTCTGCAGCACCAACGGTTAAAAATATTTTTCAAAAAATTATCACTGAATTAGATAATATTACACCTTATACACCAAAATCTTATGTTGGAAATACAAAAATATGAAATTATCAAAATTAATTAATGGATTGAAATTTAATGGAACTCCTGGTGATTGTGAAATAAAGTCCATAATTCATGATTCAAGAAAAGTAAGAGAAGGTTCCCTTTTTATAGCAATAAAAGGATTTGAAACCGATGGTCATGATTATATTTTAGATGCAATAAAAAATGGGGCTTCAGCAATTGTTTCAAATGGCCGTTCTATAGATAATTTACCAATTCCTGTTGTGAAAGTAAATAATCCTAGAGAAAGTATGTCGCAAATATCTGCAAATTTCTATGAACATCCATCAAGAGATTTAAATATTATTGGTGTAACAGGTACAAATGGGAAAACTTCAATAACTCAATTGATTTTTGAAATATTTAATAAAAGTGGTTTAACAACAGGTTCTTTAGGAACTTTAGGATTTGCAACTCCAAGTGGCATGTCAACAACTGGATTTACAACTCCAGAATCTGTAGAAGTGCAACATTTATTAAAAATGATGAAATGTGGTGGTGTAGAAAATGCAGTTATGGAAATATCATCACATGCACTGGAAATGAATAGAGTTGATGATGTAAATGTGAACATTGCAGTATTTTCAAATTTAAGTCAAGATCATTTAGATTTTCATGGGGATATGGAAAATTATTATTTAGCGAAATTAAAATTATTTAAACGATTACCAAAATCATCAACAGCTATTATCAATATTGATAATAATTATGGTCGCCTAATTTGCAATGCTATAGATTGTAAAGTAATTACTTATGGCGTTCATCCAAATGCTGATTTATGTGCAGTTGATTATGAATTAACATTAGAATCAACTGCAATTAACTTAAAGTGGAATGGGCAATCTTTTGAAGTTAATTCAAATTTAATTGGCCATTATAATTTAGAAAATATTTTAGCTGTAATTGCTACAAGTTTAGTTTCTGGTATTTCTATTGCACAAATAAAAACTACAATTAATTCTCAAATTAATATCCCAGGTAGAATGGAGAAATATGAAAGTTTAGGAAAAGGGTTAGTAATTGTGGATTATGCACATACTCCAGATGCATATTCTCAAATATTTAAAACAATTAAAAATTTATCTTCAAAAAATTCTAAAATAATTACAGTATTTGGATGCGGAGGGAATCGAGATAAAGAGAAACGACCATTAATGGGTGAAATTGCAGGGGAATATTCTAATAAAGTTTTTATTACTTCAGATAATCCTCGAAATGAAAAAGTAGAAGACATTTGTGATCAAATTTCAACAGGGTTTATTGAAGAAAATTTTGAGATAGAATTAAATCGTGAAAATGCTATTATTACTGCAATAAATTTAATGGATGCAAATTCTATTTTATTAGTTTTAGGTAAAGGTAGAGATGATTATGAAGAAATTGGTAATGAAAAACTTCCTCATAGTGATATTGGAATTATAAAGTCTCACTTCGGATGAGAATTGATATAAATGAATCAGAAATATTTAAAAAATTGATTGAACAAAATTACAATAAACAATTAATTATTCCGCCTCTTGGAATTACAATAGATTCTCGCTTGCATAAGCCTGGTGATATTTACATTCCATTAGTTGGTGAAAATTTTGATGGACATGATTTTATACCTCAAATTTCAAAAAATAAACCATCTCTTATTGTATCAGAAAAAAAAATAAGTATTAAGTCTGTATTAAATGTAAAAAATAATCGTGAGTTTGTTAGGAATATAGCAAAAATATGGCGAAATAAATTTAATTTAAAATTAGTTGGAATTACGGGGTCAAATGGAAAAACTACTACAAAAGATTTAGCTTTTCATGTTATTTCACCTTCAAAAAATTGTTTTAAAACTGAAAAAAATTATAATACTGTGTTGAGTAGTCCTCTTTCTTTTTTATCCATTACTAAGAGCCAAAAAGTAGCATTAATTGAAATGGGGACTAATCAACCAGGTGAAATCAAATCAATTTGTGATGTTTTACAGCCAAATATTGGGCTAATTACAAATATTTCAAATGCACATACAGAAAAATTTAATTCAATAAAAAATATAGCAATTGAAAAAAGCCAATTATTCAATTGTTTGCCAACCAATGGAATTGCAATTGTAAATAGTGATGATCATTTTATTTCTGAAATGAAAACTAATGCAAAACAAATAACCTATGGTTTTAATGGAACACCTGAATTTTTTGGAGAAATTATTGAAGATAAAAAATTATTGATTAATGGGAATTTAATTCATTTACCTTATTCAGGGTTTTCAATGGCTCAAAATTCGTTAGCAGTTTTTGCATTATCAACAATAATTGGAATTCCAATTAATAAAATTATTAAGAGAATTGAAAGTTTCAAACTACCTACCGGGAGAGGTCAGTTAATAAATAGAAATGGTATTAAGATTATTGATGATTCTTATAATGCAAATCCAACTTCTATGATTACTGGATTAAATAGGCTAATTCAAAGCGAATCAAACAGAAAAATTGCTATTTTAGGAGACATGTTTGAACTTGGAAATATTGAAAAAGAATCCCATGAAAAAATTGCTAAATTTTTATTAAATGAAAAAATTGACATGATAATTTTAATTGGGAAGTGTATGAAAAATGTTCAGTCTATTTTGAATGAAAATTCAAATTCATTTTGGTTTGAATCGCATAATAAAATAATTAATTTTTTAAATGATGTAATTAAAAAAGGTGATTTAGTTTATGTGAAAGGTTCTAGAGGTATGAGAATGGAAAAAATAATAGAAGGAATAAATTAATGTTTTATCATCTATTATATCCATTACATGAATTTTTCTTTGGCTTTAATGTGTTTAAGTATATTTCGTTTAGAGCTGTTGGAGCAGCAATTACCGCATTAATTATTAGTTTTTTAATTGGGCCGATGATAATTAAAATGCTTCAGTCAAAACAAATTGGTGAAGTTATTCGTGACGCAGGCCCCAAATCACATGAAAAAAAGCAAGGTACACCTACGATGGGTGGAATAATTATCCTTGTCTCTATAATTGTACCCACACTTCTTTGGGCAAAATTAGATGATAAATATATAATGATAATTTTAACTGCTACATTATGGATGGGAATTATTGGATTTATAGATGATTATTTAAAAGTTATTAAAAATTATCCAGAAGGGTTAATAGCAAGATATAAACTGTTAGGACAGTTAGTTGCGGGGTTAATGGTTGCCTTTTCATTATATTATTTTCCAGAAAGCGCTCAAATTAGAACTACAACCTCATTACCTTTTATTGCAAATGGTGTTATAGATTTAGGATTATTTTATATTCCATTGATTGTATTGGTAATTTTAGGTACTTCAAATGCCGTTAATTTGACAGATGGATTAGATGGTCTGGCTACGGGTTTGGTTGCGATTAGTACATTAGTTTTTGGTGCAATAGCATATGCAACGGGTCGATTTGATTTTAGTAATTATTTAAATATTATGTATTTACCTGGAACAGGAGAATTATTTGTGTTCTGCTTGGCAATGGTTGGTGCTTGTATTGGGTTTTTATGGTATAACACTCATCCAGCAATGGTTTTTATGGGCGATACAGGTTCTCTCGCATTGGGAACAGCATTAGGTACCTTAGCAACATTATTAAAAAAAGAATTTTTATTAATAATTATTGGAGGTGTATTTGTAATAGAATCATTATCCGTCATTCTTCAAGTTTCATATTTTAAATATACTAAACGAAAATATGGAATTGGGCGAAAGGTTTTTAAAATGACTCCAATTCACCATCATTTTGAATTAAGTGGGTGGCATGAAAATCAAGTGGTTGTAAGATTTTGGATAATTGGAATTTTACTCGCTTTACTTAGTTTAACAACATTTAAAGTTCAATAATGAACATTGAAAATAAATTAAATATTAATTTATCAGGTAAAAAAGTAACTGTTTTTGGTGCAGGAAAAAGTGGCATTGCATCTGTTAATTTATTATTGCATATTGGTGCTATTCCTTTTTTGACAGATATGAATGAATTCGTTAACATTAATGAAATAAATTGTAATTATGAACTTGGTGGACATACTAAAACGGCTCTTGATTGTGAGCTGATTATAATTTCACCCGGAATTTCGGATAAAATTGAAATTATTCAAAAAGCTAAATATCTTAAAATTCCGATTATCAGTGAAATTGAATTGGCATCATGGTTTACAGAAACGCCAATTATGGCGATAACAGGATCAAATGGTAAAACAACCACTACAATGTTATTGCATGAAATGTGTATTTGTGGCAATTTAAGATCTCAAATTGTTGGGAATATAGGTACTCCATTTTCACAAATTGTTTTAAATGAATTATTAGGAGAAATTAAACCAGATGTATTTGTTGTCGAGGTTAGTAGTTTTCAATTAGAGCATATATATCATTTTTCACCAAAAGTTTCTTCAATATTAAATATTAAGCCAGATCATTTAGATCGCTACTATAATTATCAAGGTTACATAGATGCAAAATTAAATATTACTAAAAATTTAAAGGAGTCCGATTTTTTCGTATATAATTCAGATGATGAAATACTTTTAAAAAATTATAGTAATACATTTGAATATTATATCCCTTTCTCCTTGAATATGGAAACTCGGACTCCATTTCATTTAAATAATACAAAAGTATATTATTCTGAAAAAGATAATCAAATTCCTCTTTATTTTTTAAATGAATGCAAATTAATTGGTAATCATAATATTCAAAATATTTTAGCATCAGCAACAATGGCGAAATGTTTTGGGATAAATGAAGAATCGATAAGGGAAGCTATTATAAATTTTAATCCTGTTCCGCATAGAATTGAATTTATAGGCCAAATTGATGGAATAAATTGCTATAATGATTCTAAGGCTACTAATTTGGATGCTGTTAATACAGCGGTTAGTAGTTTTAAAAATCCTATTATTTTAATTTTGGGTGGCAAAGATAAAGGAAATACTAATTTTAAAAATCTAATTCTAAATTCTAAGGTAAAACAAATTATTTGTTATGGTGAGTCTGCTCAATCAATTTATAATCAATTAGATAGTTTTAGCAATAAATTAGTTATTCCTCATTTTGAAAAAGCAGTAAAAACAGCATTTGATTTAGCAAATGAAAACGATGTGTTATTATTATCACCAGGATGTGCAAGTTTTGATCAGTTTAATAACTATGCAGAACGGGGTGATACATTTAAAAATATATTAAATGAATTTCAAAATTAAATATGTTAAATAAAAAATATAATATACTTAAAATTGAAAGAGATATATTTATTGTTTTAACTACATTAATTGCATTTGGTACAGTTGTAATGTATAGTGCAAGTACCTTAATGTCAAAAAATAGTCTTCAACCAACAACATATTTTTTATTTCGTCATTTAATTTGGATTACAGCAGGATTAGTTTTTGCTTATATTTCTTTTGTGACTCCAATTTCTTTAATTAAAAAGTATTCAAAAATAATATTATTATTAGGAATATTAATTATAATAATAGGCATATTATTAAACCCAACAAAAGATTCATCTCGGTGGTTAATTTATAGTAATGGTGCTAAGCAAATTACAACTTCGGATTTTGGTCGATTAGCATTAATAATTTATATTTCATGGTTTTTGGATAAATATCGTAAAAATATAAATGAATTAAAAGGTGTGCTTATTCCATTTTTATGTACAGTTGGTATATTATTTTTATCCGTATTAAGACAACCTGATTTTTCAACAACCATTGTATTTGGAATTATTCTTTTGATTATGCTTTTTATCGGTGGATTAAATATTAAATATATTGGTGGTATAGCTTTATCAACGCTTCCATTCGCAATTTATAAGATTTACAAAACTCCTTATATTATTGCACGATTAACAGGTTTTTTAAATGAAAATAGCGATTCAAATGATCAGGTTGATAAAGCAATAATGGCAATGGGAAGTGCTGGATTTTTTGGAAAAGGTCTTGGAGACGGATTAATAAAAAAGGGGTTTATTTCTGAAATTCAATCGGATTTTATATTTTCTGTAATTGGTGAAGAATTAGGTTTTTTAAGTGAAATGGCTGTTTTATTTGCATTTATTTTTTTGTTTATAAGAGGAGTACAACTTGCACAAAAAGCACCATCACCATTTTCTATGTTTTTAGTTTTAGGAATATCAATTAATTTTATTATTTATACAATAATAAATATTGGTTATGTTGTAAAATTGCTTCCAACTACGGGGCTTGCTTTACCATTTATTAGTTATGGTGGCTCACATACAATAGTTAGTTTTATTATGGTGGGTTTATTATTTAATGTTTCAAATGAAATAAAAAAACATGGCTTTTAAATCAATTATAAAAAATGAATGTATATTAATTGCAGGTGGAGGTACGGGTGGCCATTTATTTCCAGCGATGGCAATTGGTGAAAAATTATCATTAATGGGAGCCAAAGTATTATACTTTGGATCAAAATTTGGGATTGAGTCAGATATTTTCAAAAATAATAATTTGGATTACAAATTATTAAATATTAGAGGAATACAGCGAGGATTAGATTTTAAGTCAATAGGAAAAAATATATTATTTCCATATCGTTTTATTTTATCATTTATTATTGCATTTATAACAATTAAAAAAAGAAAACCAAGGGTTGTGGTTGGAACTGGAGGATACTCATCGGGAATTCCATTATTATGTGCATCTATTTTAAATATACCTACATTAATACACGAACAGAATTCTTATCCTGGAATTACAACACGCTATTTTTCAAAAAAGGCAACAAAAGTTTGTATAGCATACGAAAATTCTAAAAAGTTTATTCAATCTAATAATTTTATTTTGACGGGAAATCCAATTAGAGATTCAATAAAAAAGATCAATAGTTCGATAGCAAAAAAGAAAATGAATTTAGATTCAAATAAATTTACAATTTTCTTCATGGGTGGTAGTCAAGGATCTAAACCAATAAATGATTATTTAATTAAAAATTATAATAAATATCTAGATGCTGATTGTCAAATTTTATGGCAATGTGGTAAACATTCAATAGAGGAAGTAAAAGTTAAAATATCGCATCCTAATATTTATTTAACTGCATTTATTGATGATATGGGAATGGCGTATTCATCTGCAAATTTAGTTATTT
The DNA here is from genome assembly GCA_014381925.1 of Fidelibacterota bacterium. GTDB lineage: Bacteria > Fidelibacterota > Marinisomatia > SCGC-AAA003-L08. The sequence goes on from JACNKR010000045.1 coordinate 64,939, forward strand.
GTCGAGCTGGAGCAATTTCTATATCAGAACTAACTGCATGTGGAAAAGCGATGGTATTAATTCCATTTCCTCAGTCTGCTGGAAACCATCAATTACATAATGCGCAAGCATTAGAACAAGAAAATTCAGCAAAGATAGTATTACAAGAAAATCTACATACTGGTGAGTTAGAGAATATTATTTTTGAATTAAAAAATAACCCATCTCAAATTATTGATTTAGAAAAAAATGCACTTAGAATTGCAAAATTAAATGCAACAGATGACATCGTAACTCAAATTTTGGAAATTGCAGCATAATGTTTGGAAAAATAAAAAAAATACATTTTGTGGGAATTGGTGGTGTCGGAATGAGTGGGATGGCTGAATTATTACATTGCCTAGGTTTTTCAATTTCCGGTTCAGATATGAGAGATTCTGAGCGAACTAGGCATTTAACAAAATTAGGTCTATCTATTTTTATTGGTCATCATTCTAATAATATAAATGATTGTGATGTACTTGTTTATTCTTCGGCGGTAAATTATGAAAACCCTGAAGTAAAATACGCAAAAGATTTAGGAATTCCTGTGATTCGTCGAGCTGAAATGTTAGGTGAATTAATGAAATTAAAGAAAATTAGCATCGGAGTTTCAGGTACACATGGGAAAACGACAACATCATCTTTATTAGGAAATATTTTATTAGAAGCAAAAGTTAAACCCACATTGGTAATTGGTGGAATTGTAAATAAATTTAATTCAAATGCTATTTCTGGTTCTGGTGATATAATTGTTGTGGAAGCTGATGAATTTGATAAAACATTTTTACAACTTTCACCAACATATTCAATAATTAATAATTTAGATTTAGAACATTTAGATTGTTATGAAAATTTAGAAGATTTACAAGATTCATTTATTAAATTTGCAAATTCAGTTCCATTTTATGGTAAGGTTGCAGTTTGTATTGATTATGAAAATACTCGTGAAATTATTTCTAAAATAAAAAGACCAGTATCTACTTATGGAATACATGAAAATGCAAATTATAGAGCCGAAAATCTTTTATTTAATAAACTTACAACTCAATTTGATTTAATTATAAACGGTCAATTTATTGAAAAAATTATTTTAAATACACCTGGAGTACATAATATTCAGAATGCACTTGGTGCGATTGCGATTGCAGATGAAATAAATATACCAATTGAAAAGATTAAGTCTGGATTGGCTAAATATAATGGAGTGCGTAGAAGGTTTGAAGTTGTTGAAAAATTAATGGATGGAACAATATTAGTTGATGATTATGCACACCATCCAGCGGAAGTTAGAGCAATTTTATCGTCAATTAAAAATGGATGGGATAATCGATTAATTTCTATATTTCAACCTCATTTATTTTCAAGAACAAGAGATTTCTATAAAGATTTCGCAAATGCATTTACACAGTCAGATATTGCAATTTTTACTGATATATATCCCGCAAGAGAGAAACCAATTAATGGGGTAAGTACTAAATTAATTACAGATGAATTAGCTAGAATTGGTCACACAAAGATATTATTAGTTTCTGATAAAAATGATATTCCTAAAAAGATTAAGGAATTACATAAACCTAACGATTTAATAATAACAATGGGTGCAGGTGATATTTGGAGACAAATAGAAAATATTTCTAAGGAGATTTCAAATTGAAAAAAATATTGTTAAATAAAATTGTAAGTATTGCACCTGAAAGAGTTTTTTTAAATGAACCGATGAGTAAACATACAACTTTTGGTATTGGTGGACCAGCTTCCTGTTTTATTTACCCTGAAAGAGAGCATCTAAGACAGATTTTGAAAATTGCAAATGATTATTCTATCCCTATTTTTTTTATGGGGGGTGGTTCAAATTTATTAGTATCAGATAAAGGGTTTGATGGGATTGTAGTTTCGTTTGCAAAATCTCTTAAAAAATTAGTATTTCGGAAATCTAATACATTTTCTTGCGAAAGTGGGGTAATGTTGGGACATTTAGTTAAAGAGGTGGGAAAAAGAGGTATTGGTGGGATGGAAGGACTTGTTGGTGTTCCTGGAACTGTTGGTGGTGCATTAGTTATGAATGCAGGTGCATATGGAAAGGAAATTTCAAATTTACTACAATCCGCAACTGTATTAACAATGACCGGTGATGAAAAAATCTATCAACGAAGTGATATTAATTTTTCATATCGTTATTCTACATTTCCTAAAAATGAAATTCTATTAGAAGCGGAATTTAAAGGGGAAAAAGTAAATCAGAAAGATATTAGTTCTGAAAAATTAGAAGCATCTGAAAGACGAAAATTGAGTCAACCTTTAAAATTTAGGTCAGCGGGAAGTATTTTTAAAAATCCGTCCGAAATGATGGCTGCTGGATATTTAATTGATAAATCAAATTTAAAAGGAAGTATATCTGGCAATGCAGAAATTTCTGAAAAGCATGCGAATTTTATAATTAATAGAGGAGATGCAAAAGCATCTGATGTAATAAAATTGATTAATAAAGCAAAATCACAAGTTAAAAAGCAATTTAATATAGAATTAAAATTAGAAATTAAATTATTAGGATTTAATGAAAAAACAATGAATGAACTTGTAGGAAATGGAATTGGTTAATTCACAAAAATTTATTAAAAATATTAAACTATTTTCATTTGTTGGAATAAGTCTCTTTTTTATTATCTCCGTTTATAATTATTCTGATTTAATAGGATTTACTAAAATTAAAAAAATTAATATTATTGGAAATCAATATATTAAAACGGAAGAAATTAAAAGTCAAATTAATATAAATGAAAATGATGATCTTTTAAATATTAATATAAGTAAAATTCAAAATAAAATAATGGGAATAGACTTTATTAAATATTGCCGAATTAGCCGGATTTTCCCTTCAACATTAATTGTAGAAATAATTGAGAATGACCCTGTTGTACATTTAGTATATAATGAAAATGAATATATTTTTGATATTAATGGTGAAAAACTACCTGTAATAGAATCTGCAATAAAATATTATTTTCTACCAAAATTGATATTAAATAATAAAATTTTTATAAATAAAATAAATTCAATAGAATTTGCTTCAAAATTTGGTTATGAATTATCTCAATTAAGAAATAATTATCCAACAATTTTTGGTGATATTACTTTTTTTGATTTTAAAGGCGACGGTGATGTATTTATGAATTTTTCAAATAATACACAAATTATTGCAAAAGAAAATAATTTAAATCTTCATTTTAAAATTTTAGAAGAATTTAAAGAAATTAAATATACATTTGATAATTATTCAATTTTAGATTTAAGAGTAAATAATCAATTAATTGTAACCAAAAATAAAAATATAAAATCATGAATACAGAACGCCAACATATAATTACCGGTATAGATATTGGGACAACAATGACAAGAGTGCTCATTGCTGAAGAATTAAATAATACCGAATTTAAAGTATTAGGTTTTGGTAAAACTCAAAATAATGGTTTGAAAAAAGGAATAGTTGAAAGTGTTACCAAGTCTGCCGAGTCGGTAGAAAAGGCTATTGAAATTGCAGAGCAACAAGCTGGGGTAGAAGTTGAAAATATTATAGTTGGAATAACAGGACATCAAATTAGAGGAATAAATAATACCGGTGTGATTACTGTTAATTCTCCAGGAACAGAATTAATGAACGAGAGAGAAATTACTCAATCAGACATTAATCGCGTTTTAGAACATACAAAAGCAGTCACATTACCTGTGGATAGAAGTATTCTTCATGTTTTACCACAAGAATTTAATGTGGATGACCATAAGGGGATAAAAGATCCTTTAGGTATGATTGGACATCGGTTGGAAGCAAGTGTTCATTTAGTGACAAGTGATGTTAGAAATGAAAAGAATATACGAACGTGTTTACGAAATGCAGGGTTAGATATTAAGCAATTTGTATTAAATCCATTAGCATCCGCTGAATCTACATTAGATCCTAATGAAAAGAATTTAGGTGCTGCTGTAGTTGATATTGGTGGTGGAACTACAGATGTAATTGTATATCATAATAATGGTGTTCGACATACAGGTATTGTTCCAATTGGGTCAAATAATATTACATCAGATATTGCCCACGGATTACAAACTACTTTTGAACAAGCAGAAGAATTAAAGAAAAATTATGGTTGTGCAAAGTCAGCTCTAGCAAGTGATGAAAAAAATATAAAGGTTGAAGGAATAGGAGGTCGTGATGGACGGCTTATTTCTCAAAAAGAATTAGCTCAATTAATTGAGCCTAGATTAGTTGAAATTCTTGCCATGGCTTCTGCTGAAATAAAGAAGAAGGATAATTCAAGATTTTTAACTTTTGGGGTTATTTTGACAGGTGGTGGTAGTTTGTTACATAATACGAGTGACCTTGCAATTGATGTTTTTCAACAGCCTATTAAAATTGCTAACCCTATAATAACAGGTGGGTTTGGCGATATACTTGAAAATCCAGAATCGGCAACGGTTTTGGGATTAATTCAATATGAAATGAATAATAAAGATTCAGTAAGTGAAGAAGAATCATTTTTTGAAAAATTACCTGGAATGGAAACAGTAATAGGTAAAGTAAAAAATGCATTTAAAAATTTAATATAATATTAACTAATAATAACCAATAAGAGGAGAAAACATGTTATTTGAACCATGTGAATCAATAGACCAAAAAGCTAGAATACTCGTTGTAGGAGTTGGAGGAGCTGGTGGTAATGCTTTAAATAGAATGATAGTTGATGATTTGACAGGTGTTGAATTTATTGCTATAAATACGGATGTTCAAGATCTTGAGGGGAATAATTCTCAAACTAAAATTCAAATTGGTAAGGAATTAACAAAAGGATTAGGAGCTGGTGCAAATTCTGAAGTCGGTAGAAAAGCGGTGGAAGAAAACTACGATGTTCTTACAAAAACAATAGCGGGTGCTGATATGGTATTTATCACAGCAGGTATGGGTGGTGGAACAGGTACAGGAGCAGCCCCTGAAATTGCTCGGATTGCGAGAGAATCTGGTGCATTAACCGTTTCGATAGTGACAAAGCCATTTAAATTTGAAGGGCCAAAAAGAACAGATAGAGCAAAGGATGGGATTTCTGAATTAAAGAAAAATAGTGATACGCTTTTAGTCATACCAAATGAAATTTTATTATCAATCACTGATATTAAAACAACATTTAAAGATTCTTTAAAATTAGCTGATAGTATTTTGCATCAAGCAACTCGTGGAATATCAGATTTAATTAATATTCCTGGATTGATAAATTTAGATTTTGCGGATGTGAGAACAATAATGCAAAATATGGGAGATGCTTTACTTGGAACTGGAGTTGCAAAAGGTGAAGAAAGAGCAATATTGGCTGCTCAACAAGCAATTAATTCACCACTTCTTCAAGATGTTGGCATTAGAGGTGCACAGGGGATTTTAATTAATATTACAGGACCTGAAGATTTAACAATTCATGAAATTAATGATGCTTCACAAATTATATATGAAGAAGCAGGTGAAGATGCAAATATTATTCCCGGTTGTGTAATTGATAAATCTTTGGATGATGAAATAAGAATTACTGTTATTGCGACTGGATTAAATCAAGAGAATACTAATCCACAACCAATGAATAGCTTTGGTGAAAGACCATTAATTGAGTTAGATTATAATCAACCTAAACCAACAATTGAAGAAAAAGAACAATTTAATGATATCACTCCAATGTATAGGCGTAAGCAAATGGAGAATATGGAAGAATCATCTGAAATATCATCTTCTGAAATTTTAGAAAAACAAGAAGAGATACCTGTATTTAGTGATGATTTAGATGTACCAGCATTTATTCGAAATAGAAATCATTAAATAAGAGATTAGTTAAAGGATAGGTTAGCATATTTACGAATTAATTTTTTAATTTGATTTCCCGTAAATCGAATCGTTAATTTGGCTTCATCACCAGAACCTTCGATATTTTGGATTACTCCTTGACCAAATAATTTATGGTTAACGTTACTCCCAATCTGTAAGTCATATTGGCTTGTACGGATAGGGAGTGATGGTTCAAGTTTGAAATGTGTTGATTGAATATTTTTTGAATAAGATTTCTTTTTAATTTGCTCAATTAAATGGTAAGGAATTTCATTTAAAAAACGAGATGGTCGCATATAAGTTGGGGTGCCTCCAAATCGACGACGAGTTTGGGTATGTGTTAAAAATACTTTTTCCATTGCGCGTGTTAAACCTACATAAAATAGCCGGCGTTCTTCTTCAAGTTCATCTTCCTCCTCAAGAGCGCCGGCCAATGGAAATAGTCCTTCTTCAAGCCCACAAATAAATACAACAGGAAATTCTAAACCTTTTGCTGTATGAAGCGTCATGAGTGTAACTGCTGAATTTTCATCATTCCATCTATCAATATCTGTAAGTAAAGAAACTTCTTCAAGAAAATCAGTTAATAATGATTTAGGGTTTAATTCTGAATATTCCGCTAATGTTGAAACAAGTTCTTCAACATTATTCCATCTATCTTCAGCTTCCTCAGAATTTTGATCGAGATAATAATTCTCTAATCGAATATTTTCAATTAATAATTTTATTACTTCTAATGGTGAATTATTTGTACTATTTTTTTCTAAAATTTTAATTAATTCGCTAAATGCTAAAATTGATTTTGTTTGTTTAGAACCTGCAGAAAATTGATTTTTTGTCAATTCTAGCAACGATACATTTTGTATTTTTGCTTGTTCTTTTAGTTTGTCAATTGTTGTTTTCCCTAAACCTCTTGGAGGAAAATTTACAATTCGTTCAAAGCTTAAATCATCATGAGGGTTTACAATTAACCGAAGGTATGCGAGTAAATCTTTAATTTCTTTTCGGTCATAAAATTTAGTTCCTCCAATAATTTTATATGGAATTCCTTGCTTTCGTAATTCATCTTCAATTGCTCTACTTTGAGCGTTAGTTCTATATAGAATAACTAAATCATTAAATGCTCTTCCGTCTTTAAACTGTATTTGAATATTGTTTATAATTTTTTTTGCTTCTTCTCGTTCATCATTATATTCATTTAATGTAATTAAACGTCCACCTTTATTTTCTGTCCAAAGTTTTTTGGGTGAACGAGTTTTATTATTTTGTACTACTGCATGCGCAGCGTCTAAAATCACTTGTGTAGAGCGATAATTTTGCTCCAATTTATAAATTTTTGAGGATTTAAATATATTTTCAAAATCAAGAATATTTTGTACATCAGCTCCCCGCCAACCATAAATAGATTGATCATCATCTCCAACTACACAAATTTCATTATTATTTTCTGCTAAAAGTTTGATAAAAGTAAACTGAGGAGCATTTGTATCTTGATATTCATCGACTAAAATATATTGGTGCTCATCTTGGTATTGTTCTAAGACTTTAGGAAATTTTTGAAATATTTCAATTGTGAGTAATATTAAATCATCAAAGTCTACCGCATTATTTTTCTTTAATTGATTTTGATATTCCGTATATATTTTTGATACTTTTTCCTCCCAAAATCCCGATGCCGAGGATTGATATTCATTTACTAAAATTAGATTATTTTTTAATTTACTGATAAATCCATTTATAGAATTTGGATTGAATTGTTGTGTATTATAATTTAATTCTTTAATAATTTTTTTTATTAATGTGCGTGCATCTTGTTGATCATAGATAGTAAATCCAGCTGTATAACCTAATCTATAAATTTCTAATCTTAAAATTCGTGCGCAAAGGGAGTGAAATGTCCCCATTTTAATTAAATTTGATGGAATATGGGGGAGAAGATTACCAATTCGTTCTCTCATTTCTTTAGCCGCTTTATTTGTAAATGTAACAGCTAAAATATGTTGAGGAGGTAAACCAACATTTTCGATTAAATGAGCAATTTTATGTGTGAGTACACGCGTTTTTCCACTTCCTGCACCAGCAAATATGAGAATTGGACCACCAATATATTCAACTGCTTTTTTTTGTTCGGGATTTAATTGAGATAAAGTCATTTTGATTTCTTTTTCTTTCGTTTTATTTCATTTTTAGCTTTATTATGTTCTTTTATTGTCTTTGTAAAAGTATGATACCCTGTACCATTTGCCACAAAATAAATATAGTCGGTATTTAATGGTGTTACCGCAGACTTTAACGCTTCAAGTCCGGGGCTATTGATTGGTCCAGGAGGTAATCCTTTATATTTATAGGTATTATAAGGATTATCAATTCGAAGATGTTTATAATAAAGTTTTATATTTTTTCCGGGTACAATGTATTGCACTGTTGGATCTGCTTGAAGTAGCATATTTTTTTTAATTCGGTTATGATACACAGAGGATATTTTTTTCATTTCACTATTATACATGGCTTCCCCCTGAATTATTGATGCCATTGTAACGACTTCTAACATTGTCATTTCTCGTCGTTTTGCCATAAAATGTAGTGATTTAGAAAAGTGGTGTTTGAACATATTAACCATAGTTTCAATAATATCTTCTTCTAAACTAGAAGATAAAAAATAATAAGTATCTGGAAATAAAAACCCTTCTAATGATGGTGCATGAATATCTAAAGTAGAAATATAATTATGATCATTACATAATTGAGTAAATTTATAAGAATCAATATTCATTTTTGAGTCAATTTCTTCAATGATTCTGTATAATTCCCAACCTTCAATGATGGTGACTCTTATTTTTTCTCCAGATGGGGCGGTAATTCGTTTTATTAAATCATTAATATCTCTAATTCCTTTTAATTGATACTTTCCCGGGAATAATGATTTTGTTTTGCCAACTAAATATAATCCTGCTTTAAAAGCGGTTTCATTAAAATTACAAGATTTTGTTTGAAGAGAGTCAATCACTTGTTTAACACTTGCTCCTTTGGGGATTACAAATTGTGCATCAAGGTTATCACATTCTATTTTCCAGGATAGGACAATATTGATTGTAATTAATACCCCAATAATCATTCCGAATAAAAGGATTCCAATTGTAAGTTTTAAATTTTTGTAACTGGTAGTTTTTTCCATTGTCAAGGGTCAGAATTTAAATTGAAAGTAAAAGTATAACCAATGCAGAAGGTTAAAAAAAATTATTAATTTTTTAATTGATTTGTTTGGATTGAATTTCTAAAGTCCTTTAAATTATATGCTCATGCAACGGAGTAAAAAGTACACAAAATTATTTGATTCATGGGATTTTTCATCTGTGAATTATATGCTTTTTGGTTTGGGTGTATTTACAATTTTACTTGGGTATTATTTAATGTGGACTGGAGATACAACGAGTTTTCAGGCTGTCAAATTATCTCCGGTTGTTTTAGTTTTTGGATATTGTGTTATTATACCAATATCAATTATGTATAAATCTGGAAATAATTCAGATAAAATTTAGGGGTGGTAGTTCAACTTGGTTAGAGCACCGGCCTGTCACGCCGGAAGTTGCGAGTTCGATTCTCGTCCATCCCGC
>JACNKR010000005.1 GCA_014381925.1 Fidelibacterota bacterium
CATTCCACTTCAATATTTTCTCCACTGGGTAATAGTCCACCATCATTAGGTGATAGCCATTCTACAGTGGGAGCTTTACTATCTAAACTGAACGAATTTGAAGAACTTAAAAAAACAATATCTGGAATTGGCAGAACAGAAAAATAGTCATCAGAAATATCTTCTCCAATGTTTCCATAAAAGTCAATAATTGATAATTTTATTCTTGCATTGTTGGTTACATTATGCATCGAAATACTTAAATTACCACTATTTGCTATCCCACTCATTAATTCTGAATATTGTTCACTTTCTGTTGTGGAGATTGAAATAGTAATTGGATCTAATGCTGAATTATCTTCAAAAGAAACCCAATTAACATCTACCGATTCATTTAATATAAATTCTTCACCACCATTTGGGTGAGTAATTGTAATTTCTGGTGGTTTACTATCTAGTGTAAAATTATTAGATTCACTTGAAAAGCTAATTGGAAGTGTTACTCCAAATATAAATATTCCACTTTGGGCATTATTTTCATTTCCAAAACTATCTTCAACATATATATTAATAAAACCTTGAATATTTGCTAAATCAGGTAATTGTATTTGATAACTCCCTGCATTTTCTAATAAATCCCAATTATTTAGAATTGCATTATTATCAAAATTAATTAGTTCAATAGAAATAGGATAATTATTAAAACTATCATCTGTTGCATTCCATTCAATGTTTATATTTTCAGACATAGAAAATGATTCATTTCCCGAAGGATATAATATTTCTATTTCAGGGTTTTTATTATCTAAAATAAAATTATCAGAAATTGATGTAAGACTAATTGGGTCTTGTGCAATTAAAAATGTAAGGCTTATTAATATTATTATTTTCTTCATATTATTCTCTAATTTAAATATTTTCATTAAATAAATTTATGTTTTATATCATATTTACTTTTTAAACTGATTGTATTTATTCTGCCTGTATAAAAAACATATTCCCACCACCGTCTATAAAGATGGTTTGATATAAAATCTTTTCTAATTTTAAATGTTTTATAATGTTTCATTATCCCTAAATAAGAATTTATTGAACTCATAAAATTAATAAAATCATCATGGGATGGGCATTTATCCTGTATTAGTTGGTTTTGCTTCGTTATCGCTTTATAAAAGTTACCCTTTGTTCTATTTGAAATATAAATACGATGAGGTTTAATTACTGCCCCTAAATACTTAACTCCTTTTGAATAATGCTGTAGGTATATTTTCTTTGGATGTAATACTAATTTTAATGATTTGAGTAGAAAAGTAGATAGTTTTTTAATTAAGGATTTTAGGTAATCTTTACTTTTATGTATAAGAATAAAATCATCAACATATCTACCGTAATTTTTAATATTATATTCTTTTTTAACAAAATGGTCAAAATCATTCATGTAAATATTGCCAAATAATTGAGAAGTTAAATTACCAATAGGAAGTCCACAATTTGGTTTAGCAGAAAATAAACTTTTATCTTTGGGTAAGTCTTTCCAATCAGATTTATGTCCCTTAATAATACAATTTTCAATTGGGTTAGCGAATAAAGTTTGCTTAATTAAATATTGAGTTAATTGAAGGTCAAAGTCTATAAGATGTTTTTTTTCCTTTAGTGTTTTGAATATCTTTTGTTTGAGGATATTTTTATTCATAGCCATAAAATACCCTTTAATATCAAGTTTTAAAATAAAACAATTTTTAGAATAGTTTTGAGAGCAAGACCGAATAAAATGGTCTATTCTTTTTATACCATAATGAGTGCCTTTGCCTATTCTGCAACTATAACTATCATTTATAAATGTTTTATCAAAAATGGGGGATATATAATTATATATTAAATGATGAACAACTCTATCTCTAAAATCTGCAGCAAATATCTCTCTTTTAACTGGTTTGTTTACAATAAAGCAAATACTTCTTTTTGGTATGTAATTATAATTTACAATTTCGTCATATAATTTAAATATATTTGTCTCTAAATGTTTTTCAAAGGCTAAGGCATTTATTGTATTGCGTTTATTCTTACGCGCATCAAAATATGCCTGAAATAAATTGGTTAATAATTTCTCTTTATTTTGAAAAGTAAGTTGCATTTATTACAGTTTGATTAATAGCATAGTTTTTTTACTTTATCACTTGTCACTTCTAAACCATTAGTCCAAAGTTCATGCTCACTTATATCAATATTTTCATTCCATATTAATGCATAACCGCCAATATCAATTTTGACTGAATTAAACAAAATAGGATCTTTTAATGGCTTAAACATCTCTTTTTTTAATAATGAAGTTTCATTTATTACTTTTACATTTTTAATCTTTGGGAAATTCACTTCTATTACACCAACGGTTGTAGTTTATGAAATTCTTGAGTATCCCACATTTGTATCAATTCTGTTTTATTAATTTTAGTCCATTCAATAACTAAATTTCTTGCTCTTCGGGGTAAATCACCTTTAATTAATTCAAGTGTATTAATATTAAATAGCCCTACAAATTCACCATAAACTGCATGGAAATGAAGTGAGGAATGGTCTCCGTAAAATAATTTAATTACAATTCCATATAATCGTGCTATCTCTGGCATTTATTTAACCTCTCTTAATCTATTATTATTATTATTTTATTTCTTAAAATTAAAAGTTCTTTATGCTTGCTATAATAAAATTTACCAACTGTTTTAAATTCCTTACACAACGAACAGAGAAGCCGTTTTGCTTATTGTTGTTGTTCCGGTTAACATTTGTGTTATTGTAGTTCAGTTTCCGGTTCCACGCGTTGTTACTATTGTTCTCAGTAGAAGACCAAAAGTAGCCGTTGTTTCCTATATTGTTGTAATTACCATTATTGTTGTTACGGTAACCAGAGGGAACACCTGCAATAGCAATCACTAAATTAATCATATAGCCATTTTCAGATTATATGAACGAAGATACCTCGTATTTATATACAAGGGGATTGCCGAATTTAAAAAGCTCTCTTGTTTACGCCGTAGCATTAAACAACTCAGGCAGACAGTTGGTAATTTATTATATCTTTTTATTTTCATTATTTAAGTTAATTCATTCATTTTTGACATTTTAATTCTATCGCTTTTTGTACAGAAATAGGAATATTAATTCCGACAAAGAAATCTGAAGGAAATAAATAATCTTCTCCAGATTCATCAAAAACCCTAATATGTTGATGATTCATAGCTGTAGAATCTGTTATACATTTATAAACTTTAAAACATTCCAATGATGCTTCATAGTCAATGTTTTTCACACATAATACATAATTTGATTTCATTTTAATCTCCATTCGTTTGTTATAAATCTTTTAATTTTAATATCTTTTTTTCCAATACCATGTGCTTCATACCAATGTATTTCAGCATTTATTATCGTTTCATCTAATAGTTTAATTGTTGCAAATCCTTTCATTTTACGCCACCGTCCCTCACCATAAAATTTAATTAATCTATTTATTTCCCTAATTGAATTTCCGATAGCGATTATTTCAATGTTTTTAAATTCACTAATAATTTCAAAGTTCACTATATTATTATTCTACTTTACTACTCTTTCAGCACACATTAGGTTTTATCTATACAATATACAAATTTCTTCTTATTCATAATTTTCCTTTAAATTAAGGATTAAAGTTAAAAATTCTTTCCACTAACTATACTTTTGCCACCCTGTTAATTGTTTAGATACATTTTCAATCTGAATATTCACCTGTACAAAGCGTTTTATACTAATTTGATGCAGGTCCTTCATTAATCGAATATAAAGCCGTATCACTTCTATTTTCTCTCTTGCTTCTTTAATGATTTCTATTTTATTTCTTTTATTATTTGCTCTATATATCAGTGTAATTAAATCTAATGTTTCATTTTTAATACTTTCACCTACCGTATATTTATATTCTTTATTAAAGTTCTTTGTAAACTTAAAAACCTCTAATAATAAATCATAAGTTGCTTTATATACTGGTAATTCATTGTAATTCATGTTGTTTTAAGCTATAATTTTAGTAAGTAATATATTTTTTATGATAATTTTTGTCGTCGATAAGGCTTTGCCTTATATAATATGTATATTTCAAAAATCGATCCTGAGCCTACTTATAATTACACTCATTGTTGGCTCAGGATA
>JACNKR010000004.1 GCA_014381925.1 Fidelibacterota bacterium
CGGCACCTATTAAAATAATTGCTGAAGAAATAAACGGAAACATCATGTGAATGCTGTGGTAGGTCATCCCGCCATAGGGTGGACCAAATATTCGTCCTAAACTTCCTAAACCTTGAGTTACCCCTAAAATTGCACCTTGTTCATTTTCTTTAGCATGTTGAGAAATAATGGCCGTTGCTGTGGGTGCTAAAAGACTATTTCCACCTGCTACAAACAAACTTGTTAAAAATAGCCAATTCATATGATCGACCATGGGTGTAATTGTTAATCCAGTTGCCATACAAAGAAATCCCATTACCATAACCTTTTCTTCACCAAAATATTTCACCATTGGTTTTATGGCTATCATTTGTATAACAAACCCAACAATTCCAATATACATGAAAATAAATCCAATTTGTTGGGGGTTCATTTTTAGATAATCTCGATCAAATTCTACAAAGGTTACATGTAATATACTAAATGCAAATGAATATAAAAGGAAAATAATTAATAATGGTTTGAATTTTGGTATTTTGAAATAGTTTATTATGTTTTTAAATGAATGTTTAGAAATTGATATTGGATAAAATGATAATTTTTCAGTGATTCTCTTTTCAAATGATAATGATTCCGGTAAAAAGAAATATGCAAAAAATCCATTTGTAATTGATAATCCTGCTGCCAATATGGATGGAGTTGCAACTGAAAATTGCTCAGCAAGAATACCTCCAATTGGAAATCCAACGATAAACCCTAAGCTAAATGCAGCTTGAATAATCCCCATTTTGCTCGCTCGTTCTTTTCGAGTGGAAATATCTGCAATATAGGCTTGGGCAACAGAAATATTTGCATTTGAAATTCCCGCAAGCATTCTTGACGCAAATAAAAGCCATAATTGGGTTGCAAAACCAAAAATTAAAAAAGCAAAAAAAGCACCTACCATTCCAAATAATAAAATGGGTCGCCTGCCATACTTATCGCTAATTTTTCCCAATATTGGAGCAAATATAAATTGCATTAATGCATAGCTTGAAAGAAGAAATCCTGCATGTCTTTCATCTCCTCCTAATTGATCAACAAATTCATTAATAAATGGTATGATGAGTGTAACACCCATGAGGTCTAAAAATATGGTTACCCATATAATTGCAATTTGATATTTTTCTTTGCTTCGCACCATTTTATCTTAAAATTAAAGGGGTAAAAATAAAACATTGGTGCTTAATAATTATATGAATGTTTTTAGATATTTATTTTTTTATACTCCAGCGGAGTATTCTATTTGTATTACTTAAATCAAATAAAAAATATCTTCATTAAATTGAGCGATGTATATTTTTTAGCTAAGATAATTCATTCTCAAAAATAGAACATCATATTTTTAATTAATTTTTATTTTTCTTAAAGTTTCTCATTTGTCTAAGTGTTAATAGAATTATAAATTTTATGCCCTAAATTTTCCATAAATGAACGATTTACAACTGATTATATTATGTGGTGGAAATTCTTCTGAAAGAGAAGTTTCATTATCAACGGGAAAAGCAATTTATGATTGTTTAAAGGCATCATTAAATGTTGAACTACTTCAATATGAAAATAATATTGAAGATTATATTCTGCAATTAAAACAAGCAGATTTAGTTTTTATTGCACTTCATGGTGGTGAGGGTGAAAATGGTGAAATTCAATCATTGTTTGAAAAAAATGGAATTAAATATACAGGTTCAGATTCAAAGTCTTCAGCATTGGCGATGGATAAAAACGCAACTAAAATAATTGGAGAAAAATTAAATATTTCTACTCCAAATTGGTTGATGTTTAATAAAAATGACAATATTGAGAAGTTAATGATTGATATTATTCAACTTGGGTTTCCAATTGTAATTAAACCTTCAAATGAAGGTTCAACGGTTGGATTATCAATTGTAAAAAGTGAAAATAAATGTGAACAGGCATTTAATTTAGCACTTCAATACTCAGATGAAATTATGGTAGAAGCATTTATACCCGGAAGAGAATTAACTGTGGGTGTTTTAGGAGATGCATGTTTACCCATTGTTGAAATTATTCCAAAGCATGATTTGTATGATTATGATTGTAAGTATAAAACAGGAATGAGTGAGTATATATGTCCTGCTGAAATTGATAATGTACTTGCAGAGAAAATGCAAAAAGATGCATTGAAACTTCATAAAGGATTGAGTTGTAGGCATTATTCTCGAGTTGATTATCGATTAAATGAAAGAAGTGAATATTATATGTTGGAAATAAATACGCTTCCCGGGATGACGAGTACAAGTTTAATTCCAAAGGCGGGAAAAGCAAATAATATTTCATTTGAAGAATTTTTAAAAAAAATTATAAGGTTGGCAATTTAGATGATAACTTTTTACAATACATTAAACCGAAAAAAAGAAGAATTTATTCCTCTTAAAAAGGGCAAGGTTGGCTTATATACATGTGGACCAACTGTTTATAATTATGCTCATGTTGGAAATTTTAGAGCATATATGTTTGAAGATTTATTGCGTCGATTTTTAGAGCTTTCAGGGTTTGATGTTCATCATGTAATGAATATTACCGATATTGATGATAAAACAATTCGTAGAGCAAATGAAGAAAAGGTTTCACTTAATGAAGTAACCGATAAATACACTGCTATTTTCCATGATGATATTCGTACATTGAAAATTTTACCTGCACATAATTACCCACGTGCAACAGATTATGTGAAAAAAATGATTAACTTAATTCAGGTTTTAGAAAAAAAAGGTGTAGCCTATAAAACAGGAGATGGATCTGTTTTTTTTAAAATATCAGAATATCCAGAATATGGAAAATTGGCAAATTTAGATCCTGATAGTCAAAAAGTGGGTAAACGAGTTGAAAATGATGAATATGGAAAAGAAGAAGCGCGAGATTTTGCTTTATGGAAGGCGAAAAAAGAAGAAGATGGTAATATATTTTGGGATTCACCATGGGGAGAGGGTCGTCCTGGTTGGCATTTAGAATGTTCCGTAATGTCAATGGATTTATTGGGAGAGCATTTTGATATTCATTGTGGTGGTGTAGATAATATTTTTCCTCATCATGAAAATGAAATAGCTCAAAGTTGTGCTGCAACAAATAGTGCTTTTGTAAATGTATGGTTGCATAACAAGCACTTATTAGTCAATGGTGATAAAATGAGTAAATCATTAGGGAATTTTTATAAAATTCCCGAGTTAATCGAAAAAGGGTATTCAGCAGAATCAATTCGTTATACGCTTCTTTCAACACATTATCGACAAGAATTAAATTTCACATTTGAAAAATTAAAAGCCTCGCAAAAAGCAATTAATAGATTGCGTGAATTAAAAAGAAGATTGCTTTGCGTAGACTTGGAAGCAGATGGAAGTGTAGATGAGAAATGTAATAAAATGATTTCTGATTTTAGAAAAACATTAGGTGAAGATTTAAATATTTCAGGTGCTTTGGGTGTTTTATTTATTTGGGTAAATGAAGTCTTTTTATTATTAGATAATAATAAAATTTCAAAGAATTCTGCTGAATGTGCATTAAATACACTGTGCAAAATAGATTCAATATTAAATGTAGTTGAATGCCCTGAAGAAACATTAGATTGTAATATCGATGAATTAATTCAACAACGGGTTGATGCACGCGCAAATAAAGATTGGGCAAGGGCAGATGAAATAAGAGTTGAATTAGATGCTTTAGGGGTCGTTTTGGAGGATACTTCAAATGGTACAATTTGGAAGCGAAAATAGAATTGAAAAATTAAATTAATTTTTTTAGAAATATTTTAAAAACAAGTTTGGTTTATATTTTCTTTTTATCCTAATTTGCGAAGCTCTGCTACACCACGGATTTAGATAGTTGATAAGCCATTGTAGCTCAGTTGGCCAGAGCGGCTGATTTGTAATCAGCGGGTCGGGG
>JACNKR010000040.1 GCA_014381925.1 Fidelibacterota bacterium
ATTCAACCTCAAGCCAGGAGTTAAACTCTGCTCCATAACCGTACCTTCT
This sequence comes from Fidelibacterota bacterium, assembly GCA_014381925.1. Lineage (GTDB taxonomy): Bacteria > Fidelibacterota > Marinisomatia > SCGC-AAA003-L08. The sequence continues at coordinate 50 of JACNKR010000040.1, forward strand.
AACCAGTCTTTTCTATATTCTTTTACAATATTCCCCACTTGAAACCCTTTTTCAAGTATCAATTTCTCAGCCTTACTTTGATCCATATTAATTAAATCAGGGACTTTAAAATAATCAGGTGGATTTCCTTCACTCACAATTAAAATAACACCATAGCCTGCTAATCTTAAATCTCCAGACTTAGGTAATTGGTCAATTACATATCCTTTTTGTATTTCAGTATTATATTCAGTATGAATTGTATCTACAATTAATCGGTGTCTATTAATTTCAAAAGTTGCATTTCTTTGAGATTTCCCTATCACATTTGGTACTTTAACATGATTTCGAGTTCCTGAAATTGTTAATTTTATAGTTCTTCCCTCTTTTACTTTAGTAAATTGGCGAGGTGACATATTTAAAACTATATCTGGTTTTTCATTTTCATTAAATGGGCGAGGTATTGGCTTTTCTACATGAAACCCGTATGAATGTAAAACTTTTATTGCTTCCTTTGTATCAACCCCTCGTAAATCAGGCACATAATGTTCATTATCATAACCCACATAAAGCGGTAATAGGACGGTATCAAAAATAACCAGTCCTATTCCAATCAACATTATACTAGCAAAAAAATATTTTAATCCATTTAGGATCATTTTTTAATTAATCTTACAGCAAATCCACCATCAATACCATGTTTGGGTGGAAATGTGTATAAAGCTCCCCTTTCGTCTACATATTCTTTTGGTACATATTTTTCTGCGGATTCAACTTCCCAATTTGGATTTAATTTCATGAAATGGTCAATCACACCCCAATTTTCTTCAGGTTCTAAAGAACAAGTACTATAAACTAAAACACCTTCTTTTTTAATATAGTCACCAACATTAAATAAAATATCTCGCTGAATTTGTACAAGCTCATATAAATTCTTAATGGTTCTTCTCCATCTCAAGTCAGCTCTTTTAGACATTACCCCTGTACCTGTACATGGTACATCCACTAACATTTTTCCAGATCGAGTTAATTTTTTAGTGGTCATATCAGCCATTTCAGCATCAACATTATTTACTTTTAATCGTGCCATACCAAAAGCAAACTTTTTCAATCGTGCCATATGAGAGTCGTATGCTCTAATTTTCCCCGTATTTTCCATAAGTTGAGAAATAAATGAAGTTTTACCACCTGGTGCTGCACATGAATCAGTAATTATTTCTCTTTTCTGAGGATCAAGTAATTTAACAACTAATCCTCCAGCAGGATCTTGAATACTAATTTTCCCTTCATCAAAAATTGGATTATTCAACAATCTTGAAGTATGGTGTACATGAAAAAATCTATCATCATGTTCCCATGTTTTAAATTCAAATTCGTTTTCTTTTAAAAACTCATCTCGTTCTTCAATAGACATTTGTGTATTATTTAATCGAAACCAAATCGTCGGCTTTTCATTATCCCACTCACACATATCTCGAACTTCTTCTCTCGACCAAAATAGTGACCATTTTCGTACTAACCAATCAGGGTGACTCATATATTCAGCCCATTCGGTTTCATCTTCTGGTTCATCCATTTGTTCATCGCAAACGGAACTATATATTCTTAAAATTGCATTTACTAGGCCTGCTGTATTTATATGAATTGCTTTTGCAAGTGTAACACTTGTTGAAACTGCTGCATAAGGTGGAATTCCATCCATGAATTTCATTTGGTATGCACCTAACCAAAGTAATACTTTTACTTTTAATAATAATTCATCCCAATCATTATTATACACTTTTTTAAGTTCATAATCTAATCGACCTCTCATTCTAATTGTGCCTTGAACTAACTCAACCGTAAATCGTTTTTCTCTATCAGTGAAATTTGTTTTCGATAATAGTTCTAAAGTAATATCAGAGAGCCTTCTATCTCTATCTAATGCTTTATATATAATTTGCCACGCTAGTCTTCTTGGTCTTAAGACTTTCTTACTTACAGGCATATTGCCTCCTTTTCTATTTTATTTCCTGACAAATAACTTTTTACATCCATCCTTGGTTTTCCCTCCGATTGGATTTCTGAAATATTGAGTATTCCATTACCTGTCATTATTGTTATATTATTTTTATTTATTCTAATTCTACCTGGTTGATCCTTTTTTTGTTCATTAAGTGGTTCAACAACAGATGTAGAAAATAGCTTTATTCGTTTACCATTTAATATGGTAAATGCACCCGGTTTAGGTGAAAATGCACGAATTTGATTATGTATTTGAGTTGCAGGTTTATTCCAATCTATTTTTAAATCTTCAGGATAAATTTTAGGGGCATTTGTAGCAAGCCTATTTTCTTGTGAAATATACTTAATTTCCCCTAATTCTAATTGATCCAAAGTTTTTAAAATTGCAACTTGTCCTAACTGTGATAATTTAGTCCAAAGTGAACCAGTAGTTTCATCACTTTTTATACTTATTTTTTCTTGGCAAATAATATTGCCTGTATCAATTTTGTCATTAATTTGAAATGTGGTTACACCTGTTTCATTATCACCATTTAAAATTGCATGATGTATTGGTGCAGCACCTCTATATTTTGGTAATAATGATGCATGTATATTTATAGCACCATGAGTTGCTAAATTGTATAATGATTGAGGTAATTTTTTAAATGCAACTACAACCATTAAAGTTGGTTTTAATTGTTCAATTTTTAATAAAAAGTTAGAATCATTTAATTTTTCAGGTTGGAGAATTGGATAATTTAACTTCTGAGCTGTCAATTTAATTGCAGAAGGTCTTAGCTTTCTGCCTCGGCCATATGGTTTATCTGGATTCGTAATTACAGCACAAATTTGATGCTGGGAATAATGTATTGCATTTAGTGCTGGAATCGCAAAATCTGGCGTTCCCATGAAAATTATATTATTCATTATTTATTAATATTTCTTAAAAATAAACCCGAGACAAAGGAATTTATTATTCAATTTAAAGAACAACTCCAGTTGAAGGGTATCCATCTTCTGCAATTTCTAATAGTTTACTATGAACTAACTTTCGCTTTGCAGATGATAAATAATCTGTAAAAAATTTACCATTTAAATGATCTAATTCATGTAAAATTACTCGACAGAACATACCGTTAAATTCTGTTGTATTCGATTGACCCAATTCATCAATATATCGAATAACAATAGATTCTGCTCTAGGAATTGTAGCTCTTATTTCTGGAATACTTAAACAACCTTCTTCAAGCTCTATGCTTCCATTTTCTTGTAAAACTTCTGTATTAATAAAAACAATAGGTTCTAAATCTTTATATTCATCCAAGTGAGTTACATCAATAATCATTAAATTTAAATTAACTCCTACTTGATTTGCAGCTAATCCAATGCCTTCTTCCTCATACATCGTATCAAACATATCATCTATTAAATTAGTTAATTGTCCTATTTCATTTATATCAACTTTGTTTACTTTTTTTCGAAGTATAGAGTCACCATATTTAACAACTGGTAATACAGCCATTTAAAATTAGCCTTCTTTTGGTGTTAAATTTTGATCTGGTGCTCCTGCAATATATCCTCTTGCAATTGTAAGTGATGTACCATTGCCAACATCGATTAAAACTAAAGAATCATTTTTCCCTTGAAAAGACTTTACCGTACATATTAATCCACCACGGGTAATAATTTTATCACCCTTTTTTAATGAATCTATGTAACTTAAATGTTTTTTTCGTTGTTGACTTTGTGGACGTAGAATCATAAAATATAAAATTGCAAAAATTATAATCATTGGCAAAAAACTTGCAAATGAAAATGATTGTCCTGTTGCTTCTTGTGCGAATAAAATATCCAAAAACTATCTCCTATTTAGACCATAAAATTACGAATGAATTACTAAAATTTAATTGGTTTTAATTTGTTAATTATTAAAAAAATACGGGTCGGATTATTATTGATTAATTCTTTACTAAGCTCTCACTTTAAAAGTTAATTAATTATTAAATTAACTTATTTATTGAATTGAGAAAAATTTCAACGCTGAATTTAATCCATTTACAAGTTGATTAATATCTTTTTCTGAATTGTAAATATAAAAACTAGCTCTAATAGTGGCAGGTACATTTAATTTATTCATTATGGGTTGGGCACAATGATGTCCAGCTCTAACTGCAACATTGTGTTCATCTAATATTTGAGCTAAATCATGAGGATGAATACCGTCTAATTCAAAACTAATGACGGTACCCTTTTTTTGAGGATTTCCAAATATTTTTAATCCGGGAACTTGCGATAGTTTTTTTTCTGCAATTGCTAATATTTTTTTTTCGTAAGCATGTATATTATCCATACCTATATTATTTAGGTAATCTATTGCTGCCCCTAATCCAATTACTTGAGCAATATTGGGTGTTCCTGCTTCAAATTTCCAAGGTACTTCATTCCATGTTGAACTTTCCATAGACACTGTATAAATCATTTCTCCACCACCCATAAATGGTGGCATCATATTTAATATTTCAGTTTTACCAATTAATATCCCAACACCTGTAGGTCCCAACATTTTATGACCTGAAAATACAAGGAAATCACAGTTTAAATCTACAATATTGACATTTCCATGTGGAATACTTTGTGCTGAATCAAGAATAACTTTTGCACCCACAGCTTTGGCCAATTCAGTGATTTTTTTAACAGGATTAATTGTACCAAATACATTTGACTGATGTATCATTGAAACAATTTTAGTTTTTTGAGTTATTAATGAATCAATTTGAGAGATATCCCATTCGCCCTTTTCAGTAATTGGAATATATTTTAATGTACATCCATATTTTTCACATGCTATCTGCCACGGAACAATATTTGAATGATGTTCCATTTCTGTAATTAATATTTCATCACCTACTTTTAAAACCAATTTAGATAATGAATGAGCCAATAAATTTAAAGATTCAGTTGTTCCACTCGTATATATTGCAGAGTAATTATCATTTGCAGATACAAGCTGAAGGAGTTTTCCTCTAACCGATTCATATTCATAAGTTGCTTTTTCACCAATTTGATAAATTCCTCTGTGTACATTTGAATTATATTCATTATAATATTCATTTACTTTATCAATAACACATTGTGGTTTTTGAGTGGTCGAGGCATTATCTAAAAAAGCAAGGCTAGTATGTTTTTTAAAAAGAGGGAAATCCTCTTTAATAACATTAGGGTTTAATTGCATATTTACTATAACATTCCAAGTTGAAGTTTTGCAGCATCCGTCATCATATCCTTATTCCATGCTGGTTCCCAAACTATTTCAACACCAACTTCAGTAACACCAGGAACCATACTAACTTTATATTTTACATCACTTGCAATTGATGGTCCCATGCCACACCCAGGTGCAGTAAGTGTCATTTTAATTTCTATTTTATTACCGATATTTTCTAGTGGAGTTATTTTTAAATCGTAGATTAATCCCAAATCTACAATATTTACAGGAATCTCAGGGTCAAAACACGCTTTCATTTTTTCCCAAATTAAATGCTCTTCAACTTCTTTTTTCGCATGTTCTTCAATATCTTGAATATGGTCATCCTCGGCTTCTAATCCGATTACATCAGCATCTTTCCCTCTAATTTTAACTAAATTACCATTTATAAATAAAGTATAGTTACCACCTAAAGATTGAGTCACTTTTACAACTTCACCTTTTAATAAATTTATTTTATCTCCCGAAGGTATTAATTCAGCTTCACAATTTCGGTTAAGTCTTATTGTTTGATTTTTCTCAATCATTATATTTATTCCGTTTTTGCATCAACAATATTTTGCGTATCAAAACTTTGGTGCATTGTATGCCAAGCAAGTAGTGCACATTTTACTCGAGAAGGATATTTATAAATCCCACTTAAAACTGACAATTTTAATGGCAATCCATCTGTAATTTTTCCATTCATTGCCATTTCTCTAAATTGTTTAAATAGTAAATTTGCCTCTGAAAGGGATTTCCCAGTTAATGTTTCAGTCATAATAGAAGCAGAGGCTTTTGAAATAGCACAACCCATCCCCGTAAAAGACAATTCAGAAATTATATCATCTTTTATATTAATAAAAATTTCTAATTGATCTCCACATAATGGGTTATATCCTTTTTTATGAAAATCATAATTTTCAATTTCTCTAAAGTTTCTAGGGTTTTGATTGTGATCTAAAATGAGTTGTTGATATAATTCTCTTAACTCATCCATTAACTATTCCTCATTAGTTGTTCAATTTTAGGTTCAATATAATCAATAATTGATTTTATTTTTATTTTATTTAATATTTCATCTGCAAATCCTTTGACAAGAATTTTAGTTGCATTAGATTTTGATATTCCTCTCGACTGCATATAAAACAATGCTTCTCCATCAATTTGCCCAATTGTTGAACCATGAGAACATTTTACATCATCCGCATAAATTTCTAACTGTGGATTACTATTCATTTTAGAATCATTAGATAATAATAAATTTCGATTTGTCAGTGATGAATTAATTTTTTGAGCATCCGGCAATACTTTAATTAACCCATTAAAAACCCCACTTGCTTCACCTGATATAATTCCCTTAAAATTTTCATTACTATATGTAAAGGGTGCAATATGGTTAATTTTTGTATGATTATCACAATGTGAATTATTATCAATTAAATATAATCCAGAAATATCAGTTGAAACACCTTCTTCAATTAAATTACAATTAATATCATTTATAATTCGTTTACCAGAAAGTGAAATAATGGAACTTGTAAATAAACTATTTTTGTATTGATTTACTGCTAAACTATAAAAATTCCAATGACTTTTCGTTCCATTTTGTAAACAAATATGATTTAAATTTGAACCATTTTGTAATGAAATTTCAACAACTGAATTTGATTTTGATTCGCTTTTTGTCAAATTAATATATTGTTCAATTATATTGAATTGTGAATTTTCTTCACCATTAATTAAGAAGCGTGGAAAACTGTTGGTTTCTGTTTGGATATTTAGTAATTGAATTGGTTTTTCAATTACTATATTTGATTCAACATTTATAAATAAACCATTATTAAATTGTGTAATATTTTCTGCAGAAAAATAATTTTCCTGAATATTAGAAATTTTAGTAAATGAACTTTTAATCCTTCCTGAATAATTCTGAGCCATTTTATTTAAATTTTCTATTTGGACTCCATTTGGGATAGAATCAGACAATTGTAAATCTATTTTTCCATTCATAATGACAAATAGAATTACATTTTTAAATCTATATGATTGGATGGAATCTAAATTAATATTAGTATTTTGTAAATTTGAAAATGTTAAAGCATTATATTCTCGTATCGGGGTAAAACGCCAGCGTTCACTTTTGGGATTTAATTTAGATTTATCATCACAAATTATATTAGCTTTTTTATTAATTTCATCAAAAAATGAAAATTCTACAACCTGATTTTCCATTAAGATTGAGAAGTTTCTACTTTTTCATTTAATATCCAAGAGTACCCTTTATTTTCTAATTCTAGAGCAAGTGATTTATCACCGGACTTTACTATCTCTCCCTGAATCATAACATGTACAAAATCTGGTTTTAAATAATCAAGCATTCGTTGATAATGGGTAATTAATATAAAAGATCTATCTTTATTTCTAAAATTATTTATTCCTTCAGAAATAATTTTCAATGCATCAATATCTAGTCCCGAATCTGTTTCATCTAAAATACTTAGTTTGGGTTCAAGCGTAATCATTTGTAATATTTCATTTCGTTTTTTTTCACCACCTGAAAAACCATCATTTACAGGCCTATGAATAAAAGACTCTTCTAAGCCAACATATTTTAGTTTAGTCTTCATTTCACCCAAAAAATCGATTGAATCTAATTGAGTTTCGCCTCTGTATTTTTTTTGTGAATTTAACGCTTCCTTTAAAAAATACATATTATTTACACCAGGTATCGCAATAGGATATTGAAAAGACATAAACATGCCTTTACAAGCTCTTTCTTCAGGAGGTAATTCATTTATAATTTGCCCATCAAAAAGGATTTCACCATTATCAATGTTAAATTTATCCTTCCCTGTTAATACACTTGCAAGTGTACTTTTCCCTGCTCCATTTGGCCCCATAATGACATGTAATTCACCAGGATTGACAATTAAATTTATTCCTTTAAGAATTTTCTTTTCTTCAATAGAAGCATGTAAATTTTTTATATTAAGCATTATTTTTTATTTTCATTAAATATTATCCAACACTTCCTTCTAAACTAATTTCTAATAATTTCTGTGCTTCAACTGCAAATTCCATCGGGAGCTCTTTAAATACTTCTTTACAAAAACCATTTACAATCATTGCAATTGCATCTTCAGTAGAAATTCCTCTTTGATTACAATAAAATAGTTGGTCTTCCCCAATATTAGAAGTGGTAGCCTCATGTTCCATTTGAGCCGTCGTATTTCGAACATCAATATATGGAAAAGTATGTGCACCACATTTATCACCAATTAATATTGAGTCACATTGAGAATAATTTCGTGCATTATCTGCATTCTTATTAATTCGTACTTCACCTCGATATGTCTGCTGGCCAAACCCTGCAGAAATTCCTTTAGATATAATAGTGCTTTTTGTGTGTTTACCTATATGTATCATTTTTGTTCCGGTGTCTGCTTGCTGTCTATTATTTGTTAAAGCAACAGAATAGAACTCCCCTATCGAGTTATTTCCTTTTAAAATACAACTTGGGTATTTCCAAGTAATTGCAGATCCTGTTTCTACTTGAGTCCAGGAAATTTTAGAATTATCTCCTTTACAAATTCCACGCTTTGTCACAAAATTATATATCCCACCTTTTCCATTTTTATCACCGGGGTACCAATTTTGCACTGTTGAATATTTAATTTGAGCATTTTCCATTGCAATTAATTCAACAACAGCAGCATGCAATTGATTTTCGTCTCGTTGTGGTGCCGTACAACCTTCAAGATAACTGACATAAGCTCCTTCATCTGCAACTAATAAAGTTCGTTCAAATTGCCCTGTATTAGATGCATTTATTCTAAAATAGGTTGATAGTTCCATAGGACACTTTACACCTTTTGGGATATAACAAAATGAACCGTCACTGAATACTGCCGAATTTAATGCAGCATAGAAATTATCTGTAATTGGAACAACGGTACCTAAATATTTTTTAATTAATTCAGGATGATCTTGTACTGCTTCTGAAAATGAACAAAAAATAATACCCTGTTTAAATAAATCATCTTTAAATGTAGTGGCAACTGAAACACTATCAAAAACAGCATCAACAGCAACCCCCGCTAGCATTTTTTGCTCTTGAAGTGGGATTCCAAGTTTATTATAAGTATCCAATATTTCAGAATCTACTTCATCAAGACTATTTAATTTCTTTTTAGGTGCTGCAAAATAACTAATTTCATTAAAATCTATTTTGGGATAATTTACTTTTGCCCAATCAGGTTCAACCATTTTCAACCAATGTCGATATGCTTTTAAACGCCACTCACAAAGCCATTCTGGTTCATTTTTTTTCTTTGAAATTAATTTTACAACATCTTCATTTAAACCAGGAGGAATTTTCTCTTGTTCAATATCAGTTACAAAACCATATTTATATTCTTGGTTTATAGAATCAGTAATTATTTTTTCTGGCATTATTTAGTCTTTATTTAAAATAATTATGCTGAAAAACTAGTTCCACACCCACAGGTTCGTGAAGCATTTGGATTATTAATTTTAAACCCACCTGTTAGCATATCATCAGAATAGTCAATTTTTGTACCTTTTAGATATAACCAACTTTTTAAATCACAAAATATTTTCACACCTTCACTTTCAAATACTTTATCAAACTCTCCTTGCTTATCATCAAAAGACATATTGTAAGTCATCCCTGAACAACCACCACCTACAACCGACATTCTCAATGCAAAATCTGCTTTCCCTTCAGCCCCCATTACCACTTTTAATCTTTTTGCAGCTTTTGTTTCAATTGTAATTGTTTCATTTAAAATATTCGCTTGTGCCATTTTTTCTCTATAAAATAATTAAAAAATAAATAGTATAAAAAACTCTTAAAATCTATATACTAAATTTACCAAAATCAATTAAATCAGAACAAGATTAATTACGACCAAAATAGTCCACTTTATTTTTCACTATGAAAAATTGAATTATAAATAGACTTTAAAGTAATTAATAATGGATTGAGTTCAGAGTTATGAATTTTTACTAATTTTTGAATTGAACTTATTTTTTTTATATATTTTTGAATTGAAAATCGTCCTCCAGTTGAAGCTGAAACTTTATGCCATATTTTAGAATTTGGAATATATTTACATTTTATATTCAATTTATCAGCTCTCAAACAAAGGTCAACATCTTCTGCATACATATTAAAAGACTCATCAAATCCATTTAATAATTTAAAATTATTTTTAGAAATTAAAAGACAACACCCTGTAACATATTCAGTTTTACAATTTTTAGAATTATGATTATTATCTTTTTGTCCAATATATTTATGGTAAATCTGACCTTTCTGTAAATTTACCACCCCTCCTCCATACCAAATTCTTTCTGATGGATATTCGAAATAAATCTTAGGTCCAAAAATATAATTTTCTCCAAATTGTTTTAAACCATTTCTAAAATTTGATAAAAAATTAGGGTCAACTATTACATCATTATTTAAAAAGCAAATAAATTCAGTATCATTACTTATATGTTCAAAGCCCCTATTATTCCCTCCAGAATATCCATAATTTTTATCTAACTGTAATAAATTTATGTTGGGAAATTTTAATAAAATATTTTTAACAGAATCTATTTTTGAATTATTATCCACAAGCAAAATTTTAAAATTTTCATCATTAACAGCTTCTAAACTTTTCAAACAATTAATTGTATCATTTGATCTATTCCAATTTAAAACTATAATTGTAATTTTAGGAATCATATCAAATTTATAAAATCTATCATTTTTTCTGCAAAAGAATTCCATGAAAATTTATTTTTAAATGAATTAATATAATTTGACATATTATCTATTTTTTTTTCATCTAAATACATTGAAATAATATTGGCTAGTTTTTTAGGGTTTTCTGGCTCTACAATATCACCACTTTTACCTTTTTCTACTATTTCAGGCAATCCACCTACATTTGTTACAATTACCGGCTTATTAAAATGATATGCAATTTGGACAATTCCACTTTGAGATGCAGACCGATATGGTAATACAACAATATCACAAGCAGAAAAATAATCACTTATTTCATCATCAGGAATAAATTTATTTTCCCATCTAAATATATTCTCAATTTTTAAATTACTAATTGAAGTTAATAAAGGTTCTGAGTCATCATAAGATTCTCCAACAGCTAAAACTTCAAAATCACTCCTCTGTTCATTAAGAATTGAAGTTGCTTCTATTAAAATATCAAGTCCCTTATATTTCCGAACAAGCCCAAAATATAAAATTGTAAACTTTGCTTTAATTCCTAATTTTTCACGAGAATTTACTTTTAGTTTACTTTTTCCATATTTTGTATAAAGTGGGTGAAAAAGTGTACATACCTTTGCATTATTATCTAAATTCAATAATTCTAATTCAACTTTTGATGATTGAACAATATGACCATCCATTTCTGATATAAAGGAATTAGTAAATTTACGATCATAAAATTGGGCTTCATGAGGTAGGAGATTATCATATAACCCAATCAATTTTATATTATTCATCCTCTTTATGCGCCTTGCAATAGTAACTAACATTGGTGCAAAAAATGGATTCCAAAATCTAAAAATAACTACATTAAATCCACTTTTTTTAATTGTTCTTGCAACTTTAAACCATGTAAATGGATTAATTGAATCGATACATTCTATAGACTGTTTAATATATTCTTTTGGATTTAAATATTGTGTTTCCCCGGGAAAAAGAAAAGAAGGATATTGTCGTTTATAATTATAACAAATTATTTCATGTTTTAAAGCTAGTGTTTGAATAAGTTGAGAAGTATGAGCAGAAATTCCACCCCTAAATGGAGGCGCAACACTAATTAATGCAATTTTCAATCTTCTTCTCTAGAAAATATTTCTAATACTCTATTTTTATTTTGACCAACAAGTTTAACAACAATATCACCTAAAAAACCAATTGAGAAAAATTGAACAGATAAAATAATTAATAATATCCCTAGAAAAAATATTGGTCTATCACCAATCCAAATACCATTAAACCAGCCTACAGTTAAATATGTAGAAATACCAATTCCACCAAGAAACATTATTAAACCCAATTTTCCAAAAAAATGTAATGGTCGTCTAAGATAACTACCTAAAAATAATACAGTAAGTAAATCAAAAAAACCATGGAAATATCTTGCACCACCATATTTTGTTTCACCAAATTTTCGCTCACGATGGTTGACAATAATTTCTGAAACGGTATAGCCCATTTGTTTAGCTAATGCTGGAATATAACGATGTAATCCACCATATAATTCAATCGATTTTATTACCTCTTTACGATACCCCTTTAAGCCACAATTAAAATCATGAATATTTACACCTGTTAATAAACAGGTTACTTTATTAAATAATTTTGATGGAATTTTTTTTTCTAATGGATCTTTTCTATTTTTTTTCCAACCTGAAACCATATCCCAACCATCATCGAGTTTATTTATTAAATTTGGTATTTCTGCAGGATCATCTTGCAAATCTGCATCCATCGTTATGATATAATCACCCTTAGAAATCATAAACCCTTCAGAAAGTGCGTCTGCTTTACCAAAATTCTTATAAAACCGAACTAATTTGACGCGATTATCATCAGAAGCAATTCCACGAATTACCCCAACCGAATTATCTGAACTACCATCATCAATGAATATTATTTCATATTTATTATAAATATGAATTACTTTTATTATCTCAGCATATAAATCTTTAATTGAATCTACTTCATTATAAACTGGTATAATAATACTAATAAATTTATTCATTACTTATCTCTTCAATTTTATTTAAAATATTTTTATTCCCTGGCTCTAGATCTAAAATCCTATTTAAAATTATCAGTGCTTCTTTTTTTTGATTTAATAATAAATAAATTTCTGCTAAATGGCTTAATATTAAAACACTTTCATTATCTATTTCAGAACTTTTTACAATATATGGAAGTGCATCCATAGGTTTATCTAATTTAAAATAAATCCAACCGATTGTATCCAAGAATGCTGCATTTTCAGGTTCAAGCAATATTGACTTTTTTGATAGTAATAATGCATATTCTAAATCAGGGTTATTTCTTTCACATAAGCTATAAGCATAATTATTTAATCCACTCGCATCATTTTGATTTTTTGAGATAATAATATTAAAAAGGCTATCAGATAATTGATATTGTTTTAATGATTCACTTAAGTTAGCAATACGATGTCTTAAATAATTATTTTCCTTATCTATGTTTAGCGATAAAATATACCAATTCAATGCATCATTATTATAATTTTGTAATTCATTTATTTCTCCCAATAATATTGGAAATAGAATATTATTAGGAAATTTTTTAAATTGATCACTTATTTTACTATAGGCAATATCTAATTCGTTTAATTCATTTGAAATTAATATAAATCTATCATATAACTTAGTGTCTAAATCATCGTTATTAATTAATTCAACTATTAATTTTAAAGCACTATAATATTGTTTTTTACTAATCTCATTTTCAATTTTATACTTTATAAATGGAGGAGATAAACCAAAGGTCTCTTCATATAAATTTAAATATTTTTCAATATTATCAGAATTGTTGACCAATAAGGAAATATCAATAATTTTTAATAAAATATGTTTATCCTTAGATATGTGGTATGCTATATCTAAATAGTTTATACTTTCAACAAATTCTTTAGATGCAATTTTTAACCCAGCCAATGCTAATAAGGATTCAGTATTTTCAGGAAGTTTTGTAGCAATTTCAATTAAGTCTTTTTCAAGATAAGTTTCTAAGTTTAATGTTAAAGCAATATCAACTAATTTAGGTAAAATATCACTATTATCAGGGTCTAATAGATAGATTTGCTTGTAAACATGAAGAATTTCAACATAATTTTTCTTATTAAAAAGACTTCTAATTTTACGATATAATAATTCTATATTTTCGGGATTATGATTTATTAAATCTAGTAATAATTTTGAAGAAGCTAAAGTATCCTGCAATTCTTCATAAAAATTCAAAACTTCAACTCCTAAACTTGCAGAGTAATTAGAATTTAATAGAGATTTATTAAAGTATTTTTTTGCTTTATTAATTTCACCTATTTCTTTATAACATACAGCTAAATTATTAAAAATAATAATTGAATTAGAATCTAATTCAGATGCTTTTATAAAATTATTAATTGCATTTTCATAATCAAATTCTAACTTTGAAATTTCACCATTAATATAATATTCCATTGCATCTCCTGATTGTGCAATCATCAAAGAAAAAAAGAAGAATTTAATTAATATATATTTTAACTTAAAAATTTTATTCATTATTTAATATAAAAAAAAAGGAGGCAAATGCCTCCTTTTTCAAACTAATTTAATAAACTAATTATTTACTATCAGCAATTAAATTCTTTAAGTAATTTTCGACATTTTCGCCTTCAGGAATTCCAACTATTTCATCAGAAAACCTAATATTACCCTTCGATGTTAAACTTGATTTAACAAATTTTATATTTGTTTTTGCATTTCGGTTCTGTTTTCCAACTTTATCCCCAAATGATTGTTTTTTCGCCATGTCCTAATTTCCAATTTATATAAAAATATTATAGCCATAAATTAAAACTATTTTGCCATATTTCCACCTAATTTTTTAACTTCATACATCATTTCATCTGCAAATCTAATCAAGCCTCTAGATTCTTGAGAATCACTTGGAAATTCAGCTAAACCAATACTAATTGTCATATTTTCATTTATTTCATCATTCGAAAAATTATAGTCTTCAATATTAGACCTAATTCGTTCAACTGTTTTTAAACATTCTTCTTTTGAGGTATTAACTAAAACAACAGCAAACTCCTCACCTCCATAACGAGCAACAGTATCATGAGTTCTAACATTATTTTTAATTAAGTTAGCTGTTTCTTTTATTACTAAATCACCAAATAAATGCCCATATGTATCATTAATTCTTTTAAATTTATCTAAATCTAAAAAAAGTAAGGTTAATTTTTCCTTGTGTCGTTTAGCACGTCCTAATTCAGATTCAAGACGATCCATAAAAAATTTATGGGTAAAAAGTCCAGTCATTCCATCCAACATAGAATTTTGGATTAAATTATTATAATTAGCCATAAATTTATTCCATACAATAACAGAATAAAACAAACCCAATATACTAAAAATCAAACCAATAAAATTTGCATTGATGATTTGATTCTCATGAGTTAAATAATTAATTTCTAGTAAAATTATTAAAAAAATAATTAAGAAAATTAGGGGTGAAATATATTTGAATATGTTTCTCAAAAAACCCTTTCTTTAAATGTCATTAATTTCATTTGATAGTAATTTATTTAAATTATACTATTCTGACCAAAAGAACAATTTTTTATTTACGACTATTCACAACTTTAATTGGAGGTGTATCGTTTTGCCTTAAATTATTATTTTTATTACTATTTACTTTATTAAGAGAATCTTTCAATATAGGATCCTTTAAACTCTGTAATTCATTAGCAAAATGGCTATTATTATTTAATCTCACAGATTCGGGGGTTTTAAAATCAGCTATTTTTACATTTGGAATTTGATCAATTTTAGAAAAATAAACTATACTAGTTATTATCATAATAATTGAAAGTCCAAATGCAATTGTATGATTAGGTTTTAATCCAAGATTAAATATATCTAAAAATCGCCATGAATTTTTAATATTATAATTATCAAGATTAGAAATTTTATAATGTAATTCTCTTGTAAAGTTAGATGGTACAGAAACTGTTCGCATCCGCCTCATATTTGAAATTAATGTAAGCATTGATTCTAGTTTTTTACTACATGAATTACAAATATTTTTATGGGTTTTAAAATTAAAATTATCTTTTTGTTTTAATTCACCTTCTATAAAATCAGATAAATTTAATTCAAATTCATAACAGTTCATTCAGATTATTCTTTCTCCTTTATTTGTTAGTAGTTTTTGAAGTTTTAAACGCCCTCGATTAATTCTGGATTTAACAGTACCTATCGGAACATCGACAATTTTACTTATGTCCTCATAAGAAAGTTCCTGTATATCCCTTAAAATAATTATTGTTTTAAAATCTTTTGGAAGTTGATTTAATGCATATTGAATTTTTTTCTCAACAGTAATAGCTTCTGCATCAATTTCAGCTGAACCGTCAGGGCTTTTAATAATAAATTCCTGGTCATATCGAGATAAATCACTAACTGAATATGTTTTTCTTCTTTTTAATTTTCTTAATTCTGTTTTCGCTAAATTCCCTGCAATTGTATATAACCATGTTGAAAATTTAGCAATTTCACGATATGAATGTTTATGTGTATATAATTTAATAAAAGTATCTTGTAAAATATCTTCAGCTTTATCGACATCATATAAAAACCGATAAATAAAATTAAAAAGGCGTTCTTTATATCTTTCAACAAGTTCGGTATAGGCTCCCACATTGCCATCTTGAAATTTAGCAATTAATTGTTCATCTGTAAATTCAAACGAATCCATGAATCCCCTTACAAATCTTTACTATAAATGGTATCATTAATTCCTTTTCAGACATTGGTAATGTTTTAATTTTATAATCCATTTTTCTTAATTCTGTTAAAACTGCTTTTATCTCATTTAATCTAAATCTATTTATGTATAAATTCATATTTTTCTGTATAAAATAATTTAAACTATATTTATTATTATTTTTAATACCAATAATCGACCATAAAATTCCTTGAAATAGATTATTTAAATTATATATAATTTGACTCAACGAAACATTATTCATCCATAATGAATTGTATATTTTTATTGATTGTTTAAAATCTTTCTTTCCTATTGAATCAGTTAATTTCCATATAGGGTAATCTTGAAAATTGGTAGAAATTAAAGACTCTTTAATACTTAAATCCGATGAACTACTGTCACTTAATATAAATTTTTCAATTTCATTTTCTATATTTGCAATTGAATCACCACAATTTTCAATTAGAATTTCAATTTCTGTTTGTTTTAATTTAATTTTTTTAATTCGTAAAATATATTCAACCCATTCCCTGATTTTATTTTGAAAGGGAGTTCGTACATCAATCAATTTTATTTCTTTTTTTATCTCCTTAATAATTGAATTTTTAATATCAAATTCATTTTTAATTAAAACTACACAATTATTAGGATTAGGCCGTTTATGCCAAGCAAGCAAATCACTTAAATGAGATTTTTTAATTTTCCTTAACCCTCTAATTATAAAAATCTTAGGCTCAGAAAATAATGAAATACCTGTAATTTCATTTAATATCAAATCACCATCATCTTCGTTAAATGAATAAACAAATTTTGGTATTTTTTCTTTACTAAATAATTTAGTTAAATGGTTTATAAAAAAAGATTGTAAATATGCATCATTTCCAATAAGTAAATATATAGGATTTACTGAATGATTTTTAATTTCATTAAAAGTTTCTTTGATGGAAAATAATCCATATTTATCTGGCATAAAGCATACCTAATATTCCAATAAAAAAACAATAAAATGAAAACATCCAAAAAGTATTATTAATCACAATTTTATAAAGTAATTTTAATGCAAAATATCCCGTAGTTGCGGAAACAAGAAAACCAATAAATAAAGAAATTGACTGAGAATTTCCGAGGTTATATAAATGTGGAATTTCTAAAATGGTTGCACCTAAAATAATTGGTATTGCTAAAAAGAATGAAAACTTAAAGGCATCATTACGATTTATACCCAAAAAAAGAGCAGTAGTAATTGTCATACCAGATCGAGATATACCTGGAAATATTGAAAATGCTTGTATTAATCCAATCATAAAAACGGACTTAATACGAAATGGAGTCTGCTTATGTTCCATAAATTTGGAAAGAAATAATAAAATTCCAGTTATTATTAAAAATATACTTGTATAAAAAGTGTCATTATAAAATGCTGTGAAAAAATCTTTAAAAAATACACCAACGACCCCAGCAGGAATAATTCCAATAATTATGAAAAATGAAAATTTTAAAGCATTAGCATCAAATTTTATAATATTTTTTATCAATTCTAAAATGTCATTCATATAAAAAACTAAAATTGCAGTTAAAGATCCAAAATGTAATATAACCTCAATAATTGTTCCTGGAGAATTAATCCCCAATATTTTTTTTGCCAATACTAAATGTCCCGAGCTTGAAACGGGTAAAAACTCCGTTATTCCCTGAATTGCACCTAAAATAATTAAATTTATTAAATCCATAGCTATTTATATATTATACTGCCCCATAAAAGCAATCATTCTCCCTGAAGATTCACCATCTCTTCTATAACTCTCACAATTCATATTTTCAAAAGTACAAATATTAGATGAAATAATTTGCTCATTATGAAATCCATATTTTATTAAATCAAATTTTATTTGGCCTTTAATATCAATTAAATACTTAGATGAATTTATCCTTATTTTGCAATTATTGATAAATAGATCACTAACTTTAATTCCAACTTCATAACAACATTTACCAATTGATGGCCCTAAAAAAATAATTAAATCATTAATTTTACTTCCTAAATTTAAGAATGAATTTACAGCATTAATTACAATTTTATTCACTGTCCCTTCCCACCCTGAATGGATTAATCCAATTCTATTATTTTTTTTATCTTCAATAAAAATGGGACAGCAATCAGCCACAGATAGACATAAAATCAACTCTGAATTTTGAGTGATTAACCCATCTACATTTTGATATATCCCACAATTTTTTATAATTTTACAATGATTTGAATGTATTTGATTTGGAATTGCGATTGAAGCAAAATTTACATTCAACTTCTGGGATAAATGTTTTATTTTATCTTTATGCGATAAACTTTTAGGAATAGTGCTATTTTTTGACAGAACAGCTGTTATTCCTGAAGAAAAATATTGCGAAAAATTAAAATATTCGTCAGTTTCCATAATGATAAATTTATTTGATTAATTATTAAATATTTAAACAGATATTAAGATAAAAAGAATTTTATTGTTTCTAATCTTGCAACATTTTTTAAATAATAATAGCTATCAATTCTTGAATGCATATATTTTTTTGAAAATGGATTAAAAAGCCCTGAAATTATCGGAGACATTGCAGAAATAATCTCATCCTTTATATCGTTTTCATTTTTAATATATATATGATTATTATTATTTTTAATATTTATATCTTCATAAGAATTTATATCATCATCAATTATAAAACTATTATAAAATCCAAAATTTCGAGTAGTAATATTTTTTACTTTTCGATATGAGACAGCTATTCTCGCTTCAGGAAATAATTGTTTAACAACTAAATAATAAATAAATAATTGACGAGACATATCTTTAGATAAATCTCCCCATATTATTTCTCCAGTTTTAAAATCTTGAATAATAATATTTTTTTCATCTTTTGATTTATCAATTCTATCAATTTTACCTTTAAATTTTATTTCACCAATTTCAGGATGATTTATAATTAAAAAAGGGGTTGAGTTAGAATTATCGCTTCCAAATTCTAATTCAGATTTATAATGTAATAATGTAGGATAAAATGATAATTCCTCTTTTAAAATCAACTCCCAAATTGTTGGATTACTTAATGAGAGTTCATCAATAATAGGTAATAAATTTTTATCAATTTTCTTTTTTTCTATTTTTATAACTTCATCTAATAACGCAGTTCCTTTTACTTTAGCTTTTCGATTTATTTCCCATCCATTTTGATTGCCAAAGATTTCAAAAACGCGATGTATAAAATCACCTTTTGTCAGGCTACTTGATACATTATTGTCAATTTCATATAATTTCCAATTTCTTTTTAATAAATAAAGATATGGTGTGAAAAACAGTTCATCAAAAGAAGTTGCAGAAAATTCGCGGTTCATATTTTTAAAATTATAATTTTGTATTTTACCAAAATATTCTTCGGGGATATTATTATTTACGAATGCATTATGCCTGTTTATTACTTTTAATAGTGATTTTGATTCAGTTTTAGGATTAATTAATTTGCCAATTGTATTTATTAAATTAATTTCTGAATCAAATAATATTGAATCGTTCATAATTTTTGGATTAATACCGTTCATGAAAATAGTCGGTTCTAATAATTCATTTTTATCATTTATTTTGGGGTAGGATAAATATATATTTTTCACACTTTTGAACCAGGATATAAATATTTGGAAATTTGCATCTTCATGTAAATTATCATTTAATGTTATAAAGGGGTTTTGTTTTTTCCGTACAGGAAACACATCTCGTGACATTCCAGGAATAAATATAAATCGATTTGCTATATTCTGACTATCCATAATTGATATAATTTCGACCCCAAAATCAGTTGAATTGGGTGAAAATTCAATTTTAGTAATGAAATGATTTATTTCATTTAATATTTCAACATTAGATAGATTAAAATGATGTTCATCAATTTGAGATTGTATTTCATTTATTAATTTAATAAATGCATCTAAAGCGATTTTATCAGATTCAATTAATTCTGTTTTGTAGTTTGAATTCTGTAATTGATTTAATATAATTGAAATAGAATTTTTTTGAGAACTGGATTTTACATGACTTAAAAAATCAATTAATAATTCAATGGAATCAATATTTTCAAAGTTTTTCAACGATGATTTCATTTCATCTAATTGACTTAATTTAAATTTAAGTAAACCCTTTTTTCGTAATAACAAATCCAATTCATAAATAACTTCAGAAGAAATAGATGAATCGCTATAAATAATTTGAAATAAAGAACTTTCAAACCAACTTTTGATATCTATCCAATTAAACATATTACTATTAAAAAGTGTACAATATGATAATAATGAAATAATAATTGGTTTTTCACTTATTGGTTCAGTTTTTCTTATTGAAAGAGGAATTCCTTGGCTTCTAAATAATCCTACAAGAATTGGTAAATATTCCTCCATTGATGGTAAAATAATTGAAATTTGATTATATAATGCACCTTTTTTATTTAGGTCAATTATTTTTTTACCAATAAAGTGTATTTCATCTCGGATTGTATTAAACTGCATCCATTTATTTTTTGATTTTTTAAACTGATTTAATAAAAATTCTTGATTTTTTTCAACGGGTACTTCATTAAAAATAGGAAATTCGATTATTTTTTCATTATTCTTCAACTGATTAACTATATTTTTATCTTCTAAAGTAACAACAGCAGGGGTTTCAAATAAATAATCAGTATTTTTATCTAGTCCAAAATCTAAATTTTCACTTATCACCTCACCTATTGAAAACCCATATTTTTTTAATTTATGAATATATAAATTATATTTTTTTCGTAAATCATTAACAATATAACAACTCGTTTTAAAGTAAGATTCATATGCTTCATAAATCATATCTACAATACCTGGACGGTTTTTTAAATTAAATTCACCCAATTTATTATTAAAAATATTTATTATAATTTGTCTTTTTACTAATGGTGGGGGCAATTTTATATTATTTGTAATAAATTGGTTTTTAAAATCAACATATGTTATAATATTTATATTAGGGTTTAGTTTTTTATCTATCAATAAATAAAACCAAAAATCCCTTTTTCTTTTTGAATTTGAAAGAATAATCGTCGTTTTATTTGACTTTTTAATTAAAGGAGTTTGTATATCTCGCATGCCAATTATTGATGGATTAAATTTAAAACTATTATTATCAAATTGTTCTAAATGAGAAAACAATGATTTATTATTTGAAATAGTAATTAATTTATTATCTTCTAAATATAATATTTGTCCAATTGCTTCAATACCAAAAACATGGTTAACTAATTGTAGATAAGCTTGGATTTGTTTAGTATAAGCTTCATTATTTTTGCTGCTATCACCAGATTTATAATCAAGTACATACCATTGATTATTTCTTTTGTAAAGCACATCAATTATTCCTGTTAATAAAATAATTATTTTTTCATCAGAGGAAGAAATTATAGATTGTAACCACAATTCTGGAAAACATTCATTTTCAGGTAAGGATTGAATAAATAAAATATGTTTATTCTGTTGTAATTTTTTAATTAATAATTTTAAATCTAAATCATTAATTTTTCGTTGAAAATCTACGCCTTTTTTTTGAATCCATTCATTAATCTTTTTTATATCATTTAATTCCAACCACCCCATTTCTAATATTTTATGAATTAATATTCCTTTTTCAGGCGTGTTTTGATTATCAGTTTGAGTTGTATTTGTATGATTTGATTTTAAATTAAATAATTGAGTTACACTTTTTTGAAAAAACGTAGGTAAATATCTTTCATTTTGAATAGGTAAAATATCAATAGATTCAATTCTTTTTTTATCTAAATTATTTTCTATTCGTTTATAGCTATTTATTTTTATTTGGGGACCATATTCAATATTTTTATTAAATTCACCTTTATTTATCATCGAATCTATTGGATAAATTGCTCTTAACCAATCGAGCCAAGACTTAGAATTTTCAAATTCTAACCCACTTTCTTTTTCAATATCTTTTTTCTTTAAAAAACCAGATAAAATGACACCATATTTTGCTCTTGTTATTCCTACATATAATAGTCGTTTTTTCTCTTCAAATAATTCTTTATTTAATTGAATTTTCATCTGGTGAGTTAAAGCATATTTTTGGGATTCCCAATTTTCTTTCCGAGGTATAAATGCTGGTTCCATCACTCTATTACCGCTTTTATCAAATAAAAAATCAATAAACATTCTAGATTTATTACTTAAATTAAATGATTTTTGAATTTCAGGAATAATTACAAATGGAAATGCCAATCCTTTTGATTTATGAATCGACATTATCACTGCTTTCGTATTTTTAGAAATTGGGAAATTTTCTTCAGAAACTTCTTTCGATATATACCCTTTTAATGTTTCTCTTATTTTTTCAAGGCTATCACCAGCTAATGACCAATTATGGATAATCGATATCATTTTATTTATATTTGCTAATCGCTGTTCTCCATTATGTTCAGATAAATATCCTAAATTACATTTTGGGTTATTAAAAATATTATTTAATAATCGATCTATTGGAATTGTCTTTGAGTTAATAATCCACTCATTAATTTCCATAATGATATTATGATAATTAATTTCCAAATATTGATAAATAGAGATATTTTTTCTATCAATAATCATTTCATGAATTTCAGAATCTGTAAAAGAGAATATTGGTGATTTCAATATTCCACACATTGCCAAATTATCTTCGGGATTTAATAATAGTGAGATTAACATTTCAACATCCATAATCTCTTGACTTTGGTAAAACGAAGCACCAGCAACTATTTCAACTTTTATTCCCAGTCGAGAAAAAGCTTCTGTATAAGAATTTATTACAGGCTTTACCGCATTTAATAAAATAGCAACTAAATTGTTATCTATATATTTACCATTATTTATATCAAGTATTTCTTTAACTTGGCTTGCAATATGTAATGGATATGCTATAATATCTTTTTTAAAATCATCTTCGTTTTCATCTAATAACATTAAATCTAAATTGAATGAAGTAAATGGATTATTAATTGTTGATGGCATAACTTTATTTGGGCTACTTACATGTGATATTGTTTTTTGGTGGGTTGCCATGTAAGGTAGTTTTTTATCGTCATCATTAATAAAAATCTTTTTAAATAAAGGATTTATACAATTAGATATTAATTCATTAGTTGATCTAAAATTCCAATCTAAACAATCAGGATTAAATTTGGGGAGTACATTTTTTATATCAGAAATTGCCTTACTAAAGGTTGTTACATCGGCTTGATTAAATCTATAAATTGATTGTTTTTCATCACCAACAATAAACAACCCTTTCTTCCTTAATATTCCATCAACCTCTGAAATAGATTTAATTAACTCCCAATGAGAATGAGTGGTATCTTGAAATTCATCCACCATGATATGATGATAATTTTCTGATAATTTCTTTTTTAAATCTGAATTTATTCGAAGAATTTTCAAGGATTTATTTAATAAATCTGGGAAAGTTACAACTCGTAGTTTTGATTTATTTTGATCTACAATCTTAAACCAATCATTAATTAATTTCAACATTAATTTAATAAGTTTAGCATGTTTTAAATCTTCATCAGTAAAGATTGACAATACGGCATCTGTATCTAGTTTTGATAAATTTATTTTAAGAATCGATGCTAAATCATCAAATTCTACTTTATCTAATCCAGCTTTTTTCCATTGAGCTTTATTCCCTGTTTTCCCAAGACTTGCTCTCGGCGTTCCTGCTTTTGTAATTAATAATGGAAAAATATTTATCTTAAAGTAAACTAATTTATCATCAGGATTTACTTTATTATATGTTGATGTACAACTATAAATTTCTTTCCATTTTTCTTTTATGTCTTCTGTCAAATTTGAATGGATAATTATATTAGCACAATCGAAGATTGAATTAATAAGTTGAGATAAATCTAAATTGGGTTGATAATCATTTATCCAATTATTTAATATTTCATTTTCAGATCTACTATAGCGTTTAATTAATTGAGGAATTTCTAATTGATTATTTAATGAATCAATGAATAATTCTTTAATATTATTTGCACCAAAATTTTTAATTAATAATTTAAAGTCTGTGTCTGATAAATTAAGTGTAAACTTAGAATAGCAATTTTCATAAAACTGGGAGGCTTCGAATTCATCCATCATTTTAATATTGGGATCAATTCCTGATAAAATAGGATTATCTTTTAAAATTGACATGCAAAATGAATCTAAAGTCATAATTTTGGAATTTAATAATTGTTTTTGTAACCAAATACTATATGAATAATTAAAATTATTTAATTGAACAGGGAAATCTTTATTTTCACCATTTATAATATTAGATAATATTTCAATAATTCGCTGATTTAATTCAGCAGTCGCTTTTTTAGTAAATGTTATTACCAAAATATTTGAAGGACCAAGCCAATTTTCTTCTAATTCATTTATGGATTTCTTTGCAAAATCATCAAGAATAGCCATATATCGCCAAGCAAGCGTATATGTTTTTCCAGCACCAGCACATGCTCGTATTGCAACATTTTCGTTTAAATTATAGGGATTAAGGGACATATTTTATTTAATTATTCGACAGTTAATAATTGAATAACCTTTTCTAAGTTAGAAGTTGGTAATTTACATGTATAATTTTCACATACATATACCATTGGGTCATCATTTTGATTTTCAGGAAAATAATTTAGGTAATCCATCTTTTCCTTCAATTTATAAAAATTTTCTTTTGTGACTAAAATTACAATCATATTTGGTTTATAAATATCATTTACACCATTAAGCATTTCTTTATTTTTTGTTTCATTTTTTCCTTCAAAAATAATAACTTCATTTGATTTATTTGAAAAACTTATTGCTTGTAACAACATTGAATATCCTGAAGGATATCTATTTAAATTCTTCGCATTCGATTCAATAACTTGATGTGATAATTCTTCATAATTTGAATTAGAAAGTATTCGTCCTAATCGTATAAAATTATATGCAGATACTGAATTTCCAGCTGGTATTGCTCCATCATAATATTCTTTAGGTCGTGATAATAATACTTCTCCATTATCTGCGGAAAAATAAAACCCATTTCCAATATCATCCCAAAAATGACTAATTTGATAATCAGAAAGTATTATCGCTTCATCTAAATATTTTAAATCAAAATTGGATTGATAAAGCTCAATTAATCCCCAAACTATAAATGCATAATCGTCTAATACAGCAGACAATCCAGACTCACCTTTTCGAAATCGTTTTTTTAAGCTTCCATCTTCATTTTTCATTTCACTTAATATAAAATCCATTGCCCGTTCGGCATAATCAATATATGATTTTTCATTTAATGCTCGTCCTGCATAAGCAAGGGCAGAAATCATCAATCCATTCCAATCTGTTAAAATTTTATCATCTTTTTGAGGGTGAACACGATATTCACGAATCGCAAATAAATGCTCACGCCATAATTCTAAAGAGCTCATTAATTGAGTTTGATCTATATTTAAATTGTTTGAAACTTCTTGGATATCTAATCTCAAATGAGGAATATTTGTGCGGCCATGTCTTTTACCTTCTACCCAATTTCCACCTGATTTAAAATTAAAAAGCGCATTAAATTGAATTCCTTCTTCACTTCCTAATAAAGTCTCAATTTCTTCAGTCGTCCAAAGATAAAATAATCCTTCTTCACCTTCACTATCGGCATCTTCTGCAGAATAAAACCCACCATTTTCAGCAGTCATATCTCTAATAACATAGGATATAATTTCTTCTACCACATTTCTATATTCAATTTTACCCGTTGCTCGCCACGCTTCGGAATATGCCATAATTAAAATAGCTTGATCATAAAGCATTTTTTCAAAATGAGGTGCTAACCATTCTTTATCTGTAGAATAACGATGAAAACCAAATCCAATATGATCATACATTCCCCCTTTTCTCATTTCTTTTAATGATTTTTCTACCATTTTTAATGCCATTGGATTTCTGGATTCTTTCCAGTACCTCAATAAATATATATAATCATGTGCTTTTGGAAATTTTGGTGCCTTCCCAAATCCACCCCATTCAGGATCAAATTTTGAAGAAAATTGGTTGAAAGCACTTTGTAATATATTATTATTTACTACATCTTTATTTTTTGAAGTTATATAACTATTTTTTAAACGATTTGTTAAATTTTTCGCATCCGATAAAATATCACTTCTATTGGTGTCCCAAACTCCTTTTATTTGTGGGATTAATTCCATCATTCCTTGCCGTTTGTAGCGACTATGTTTAGGAAAATAGGTACCTGCAAAAAATGGTTCTCTTTGGGGAGTCATTATTACTGTCATCGGCCAACCACCTCGCCCCGTAACCATTTGAGTAACATCCATATATAACTTATCAATATCTGGTCTTTCTTCGCGATCAACCTTTATATTAACAAATGATTCATTCATTAAACGGGCAACTTCTTCATCTTCAAATGACTCATGTTCCATTACATGACACCAGTGACATGTTGAATATCCAATTGAAAGAAATATAGGGACATCGCGTTTTTCGGCTTCTAAAAAGGCTTCTTCACTCCATGGATACCAATAAACAGGGTTTGCTGAATGTTGTAATAGATAGGGTGAACTTTCAAAAATTAAACGATTAAAAATTTCACCTCCATCTTTGGGTAATTGAACTATTATTTCTTTGCTTGGCAATATTAGTCGACCATTTCCATCGTATTCTAAACCATTTTTTTTATTTCCTTTTTGCGAACTCATCATTATTGTTACCAATACTAATATTGTAAATATTTTATATTTTTTCATATCATAAATTAAACAATATTATTTCTTATTTGGAGTTGAAATTAAATTTTTATAATAAAAAAGCCGAATAATAAATTCGGCTTTAAATGTAAATTCATTTGAAAATTCATTAAATCCCAAGTATTAAATTAACTATTGAAACTACATCCAAAATATTTATTTCACCACTTTGATTAAAATCTGCAACATATTCTTGAGTTTCTGTTGGAATTGAATAATTTAGTATAAAATTTATCACTGAAATAACATCTACAATATTTATAAGTTGATCACCATTTACATCTCCAAGCATAATAGGTGAATCTGAAAATACCGAAATTTCAAAATCATCGAGTGCTCCTTCTACCAATGATCCTCCACTTCCATTATCACCCGGATGATAGATGTCTTCTGCAATAAATCTGAATTGGACAATTGAAGTTAACTCAAATTCAGGTAATGTTAATACAAATTGTTTATTTACCCATTCATGAATTGATTCCGTTGTACTTTCCAATTCACTCCATGAACCACCTCCATCATTTGTAACTTCAACAATCCATCTATCATTTCCAGGATTATCACTCATATCATTATTAAACCATCTCCAATAGCTAATAAATGCAACTGAATAATCATTCAAATTATAAACAGGTGAATATAATGTTGTCCTGCCACCATCTACATCATCATAGCCTGGATTTGAACTTCCAACTCCATTTCCAGTTACAAAACACGAACTTCCAATTAATGAATGATCAGAATATGGTTGAATAGTTACCCCATTTAATTCAGTTCCATTCGGAATTCCCAATTCCCAAATACCAGAAACCGCATCATCATTAAATTGGCCAACAAACCAATTCATATTTTCATCATCTTCAAATTCTTCAGAATCAATTACTTGAGGAACACCAATTAAAATATCAAATGATTGTTTAAATTCTATTCCCTCGTCATCATGTAAAATCAATGATAAATTTGCAAGCGTACCCTCAATTACATTTTCAGAAATAGTAAAACTAAATAATTGGTCAAGATGTATTTCATCTCTACTATTTAATGAATTTAAATTAATCTCATTCAGTTCTACTTGTAATTCCCAAGATGTTTCTATATTTAAAATTAAATCACCAGAAGAATTAGTCAATCCTTTATTTTTTATGGTTACATCTACTGAATATTCTTCACCTGTAATATAGGGTCCAGATGTGATAGTTGATAATGATTCATAGAATGGCCCTGATGCAATTGCAATAAATTTATTTGCATATAAATTATCCTCCGCTAATGGTACAATTCTATCCGTTGCAGGCCAAAATCCATCTAAATAAGAGCCGATTTCTGGTGTATAAGCTATAATCCCATGTTCACCATACATCCAATCACATGCTTCACCATTAACAGGGTAAAGTAATTCAGGTGCTGTCCCCATTTCATAACCATTATACTGTGTCATTTCAGTCCCAAATTCTGTAAAAATCTCCATATCTTCTTCAACAGGATATAAATTGTATTCCCAACCATAAGGATAAATTAAAATATTACTATAACTATGATAATTTAAAGCAATTTTAAAATCATGTTCTTCAACGAAATTTTTTATCGCATTCGTCTCAGGTTCAGAAAACGGACCGGGACCTCGATAGGTCTGATCACAGCCATCAGGACTTGAACCTTGGTCATCATACCCCCAATTTAGACCATAATTTCTATTTAAATCTATACCGTCCCAACGGTTATCATCATTATTATTGCTACAGGTTTCTAATGAATTTTTTCGCTGTAATCCACCTCCATTTGGTTCAATTAGTTCATTATATACTAATCCATCAGGATTTACAACGGGGATGAAATACAATTCTCTATTATTTACTAAATTTCTAATTTCTACATCAGAATCATAATTTTCACATAAATAATTCATAAAGTAAAATAAATTCATATAACTCATTGGCTCTCTTGCATGATGTAATCCTGTATAAAGAACTTCAGGTTCATTTTCATCACTATTAGGATTATCGCTCAACCGAACCATCCAAATATCTCGTCCCTCTAATGATTGACCAATTGATGTTTTTTCTGAAATAATATGTGAACATTCAGAAGTGAGTTGGTCTAAATTTTGTTCTACTTCAGAAAATGTATAATATCCACCCATTGATCCATTTTCAAATTCACGAGATGTATCCGTAGTTAACCGTGATGCATAAAAACCCTCTAAATCATCATGCTGAATAGTATAATCAATTTCAAGTTCTGTTAACTCTTTAATTTCTGTCCACGTAACGACAAGTTCAATTTGATTTTCTCTAAAATTAATTCCATGATCTAAATCAAACCCATGTTGAGCAAGGATTGTCATTTTATTTTGCGTGATTTCAGGTATAATTACCAATGAATATTTTTCGACTCCAAACATTAAACTCAAAGTATAAAATATTATTATTGCGTTTCTAAACATTAAATCCCTTAATTTTCATCATTATTACTATAGATAAATTACTATATTATTACCATCTTATCTATTAGTGATATTTTTTTTACAAATGCAATATTTAATATGGTATAAAATTAAACAAGCTATAATTCTACAAAAAAAATCTAAACACTTATAGCAATCAAACTCCTCTTTTTTTGAAGTGTAAAAGATATATGTAATGTATAAAGTCATTAAACATTCAAAACAAAAAATATTACAAAAACTAAAATCAAAGCATTCCAACACGAAAAGAGTTTAAATATTATTTGAAAAGAAAGATGGGGAAATTGAGACGTTGGGATTTAAAAAATGAGAGTAATTTATATTTACAAGTTTCTACAATTGTACATGCCAATATTTTAGCAAAATAGGATATTCAAAAGAAGCATGCACCTAATTTTTATTTTGTAGGAAGAATATATCAAATATGTAAATAAAAAGAAAAATTCGATATCAGAGGTAGTAAATTTTTAATTAATGGGACAAATTGATTAAATATTTATATTGGGGTGATCCCATTTACGAAAGAATTTCTTTTATTCAGGATACCCTATTCGTTCAAACGGATTTACAATACTCGAAATTAAATTCCTTGAATGGGCTGAAATTCGTTTTAAATATCGAGCATAAAGTGCAAGAGTTGCACTTTGAGCAGGATCAATATCCTTCGTTTTTCCAGATATCAAACAATTTGTAATATCATCACATTGAGTAGAAATTTCAGTTTTATAATTTTTCATTAATTCTCGTCCAAGCTCAATATTTTGCTCTTTAAATGAAATTACCGATTGATTAAAAAGTTGTTTAGTATTTTCTTCTATTTTGATTAATTGCTTTTCATATATCCCTCCTTCTAATCGTTTTGGATAATTCACAGCCAAATCATAAATATTTTTGGTATAATCGCCAATTCGTTCAATATCAATAACAATACTTACCATTACTAATCCTGAACCTAAATCTTCCCGGCCACTAATTGCTAAATGAGTCATGATTTTTCGTCTAATATCTCGTTCAAACGCATTAATTTTTTGATCCATACTATAAATATCAATTGGAATTTCAGCGGTATCTGATTTTCTTAATGACTTTACAGACTCGTTAAACATGGTTGCATCAATATCTAGCATTTCATGACATTCAAGTAATGCCTGCTCATAAAGACTGTCTGAGTTAAAAAGTTCATAGATTTGTTTAAACATCTAATTTCCTCCTAGTGAAATTATGGTTAATGGAATAAAAATAAATAAAATAAATAAATAAATAATGGGTATAAACTTGTTTTTTATAGCAACATCAGAAATCCATTCAGCAAGTTTAATTGGTATATTTCTGATCGCAGGAATTGGATAAATAATCCCAATTGCTAATAAATTAAAAAATAAATGGCTGAAGGCAGCAACCATTGCAGTAGCATCTAATGTTAAAGAAGCCAATAATGCAGTCACAGTAGTACCAATGTTTGCCCCTAGTGTATAAGGAAAAATTTGAGTCAACGATAGTACTCCTGCACCCGCCAAAGGAACAATCATTGAAGTTGTAATTGAAGAACTTTGAACTGATATTGTTAAAAACATTCCAAAAATTAATCCTCGCAATGCAGTTTTAAAAATATATTGGTCAAAGAATACTTCTACCTTTTTAAGTACTAAACTGCGTAAAAGTTTTACAATTAAATATAGCATTATAAAAGTAATAACAACACTCAAAATAATAAAGGCAATATTATTATCAAAAGTAATAGATTCTATTTGCTTTGCTCCCCATTTAACAGCCTTTTTTACTGGACTATTAAAAACTTGAGCCGTACTAACTTTTCCAAATAATAATGTACCTAACCCTGTGGATGCTTTTTCTAAAATACCGAATGTCATTTCAATAGGAAAAATAATTAATACCGCCATAATATTAAAAAAGTCATGGACTGTGGATGCAGCAAATGCCCTTTTAAACTCATTACCTCTATTTATATGGCCAATTGAAACAATTGTATTTGTTACAGTAGTTCCAATATTTGCACCCATTATCATTGGTATTGCACCTGATAATGTTAAAGCACCTCCACTCACCATTCCAACAATTAAAGATGTTGTTGTAGAGGAACTTTGAAATAATGTAGTTGCTAATATCCCAATAAATAATGCGATGAATGGATCACTTGTGGTTGACATTACTGTTTTTGCAAAATCACCCCCTAAATGCTTAATTCCAGTAGATAGCCCCTTAATTCCCACAAGGAACATATAAAGAGCAAATATCACACCTAATATTTTAAGAAATGTTATTAATTTCTCATTTTTCATAAAATCTTTTGTTAATATCATACCCTAAATTAAAATTTAAATGTTAAGAAATTATTAAGAGAATATTAATTAAAAATAAAGTTATTTAATTGGATTTCTAAATGGTAATAAAAATCCAATTGTCGTACCAATATGTTTTTGACTTTCAATTAATATATCCGTTTGATGTGCATCTAATATATGTTTCACAATTGCTAATCCAAGACCACTCCCCCCCGTTTTTCTTGATCTATTTGGATCTTCTCTATAAAACCGCTCAAAAATTCTTTTTTGGTTTTCTGGTAGAATTCCAATTCCATTATCTAAAACTTTTATCATCAATTTATCTGTTTCGGTTTTAACAGATAAACGAATTATTCCTTGGTCAGAATAATTTATTGCATTTGTAATTAAATTAGAAAATACGGTTTGTAATCTATTTTTATCTGCAAATACTTCAAAATTAATTTTTTGAGGTATTGATAATTTTAACCCTCTATCATTTGCTAAATGTTCAAAATTTTCTTTTACCCAGAATAAAAATTCATTAAAATTTAACCAGTCAAATTTCATATGTAATTCCCCAGATTCAATTCTTGTAATATCAATTAAATCTGTAAAAATAGCTTCTAATCGATATGCTTGAGATTTAATTTTATGTAAAAATTCTTTATTTACATTTTTATCATCAATAGCACCATCTAATAGAATTTCGACATACCCTTTTAATGTAAAAATTGGTGTTTTTAACTCATGAGAAACATTTGCTAAAAATTGTGTTCGTGTTTTCCCCAGTGATTCAATTCGGGTAATATCGTTTTTAATTTTATCTATTAATTTATTTAATTCTAACTCTATTTCATTCCAATATGGATTGATTATTTCTGTATTTACATATCTTGAAGAAGTTCTTATTTCTTTTAAAACTCTCACCACTTTATTTAATGGTGAAATATAATATTGAGTTACATTGTATATCACTATCATGAAAAAAAGAAATAATAATGGAATTATAATAATTTGATATTTAAATGTAAAACTTATTAAAACATAATTTATAAAAAAGGAAAGAAGTATTAGAAATATTGTCGAAATAATTCCAATTCGAATTGATAATTGTTTACTTGTCGAAATCATCTCTAAATACATAACCTCGCCCACGCATAGATTTTATACAATCTGAATATTCTTTAAATTTAGACCTAATATTTCTAATATGAACATCAATTGTTCGCTCAGTTACAATAACATCAGCTCCTAAAACTCTATTAATTAATTCATCACGTGAATAAACCTTATCCGGATTTGAAACTAATAATTTTACAATATCAAATTCAGTCTGAGTTAAGTTGATCGTTACTTCATTTATTTTCACAATGAATTCATCTAAAATTAATTTAAGCGGACCAAATTCTATTTCATTTGTATTAATTAATGTTCGCCGTAACAATGATTGAATTCTAGATTCTAAAACTTTCAAACTAATTGGTTTTTTTAAATAATCGTCAGCACCTGTATTAAGACCATAAATTTCATCAATTTCAGTATCTCTTGCAGAGAGAAAAATAAATGGTATAATTTTAGTCATTGAATTATTTCTAATTTCTTGACATAATTCTATACCATTCATTTCTGGCATCATAATATCTACAACCATCAAATCAGGTAATGGGTTAAGAATTTTTAATGCTTCCATACCATTTCCAGCTGATATCACTTTATATCCACATTTAATTAAATGATAAGTTAATAAATCTCGAATATCATCTTCATCATCCACAATTAAAATTAATTTATTAAAAAAAGGATTAATTTTTTTACTCCATATTTCGAGCGACAAAATAGTATAATATCAATCCTGTTCCAAGAGCAATCAAACCCTTATAAACACCTAAGACTTCTACACCTGGTAATAATTTGGCCTCTTGTAACCAAGATAAAATTGCAAACATAATTCCAAAGCCAGATAATTGTAGCCATATATTTTTTAACATTTAATTTCCATATATTAATTTTTAATTAATTGAAGCCATCCCATTTTTTCAAATTCATAAATAAATTTTTCAGGATGGATTATCTCTGAAATAATCTCAATTGAGTTAAGAATACTAATTCCAGGTATGTTAAAATATTGGTTTACATCAACGATATACACCTTATTTTTTCGCACTGCTTTTAAATATTCCCATTCAGGATTTGATGTTAATAATTTCATTTTATCTTCAAACTTAAAAATATTTAATCCCGAAATTCCAATTAAAACAAAATCTGGATCTTTTTCAATAATTTGTTTAAATATTTGAGCTGAATATTCTCTTGAATTAACATTATCAGAATTATCAAACAATGGCATACCTCCAGCAATCTCAATAATTTCAGAAATCCATTTACCTTCAACAATTATTGAATTATTACAATTTAAAAATAATACCTTTGGTGTGAATTTTCTCCGATTATTCTCTTCAACAATCGTTTTAATTCTAATACGCATATCTAATAATAAACGAGATACACCTTCAAAGCAATCTAATAATTCCCCTATATTTTTAATTTTTAAAAATATGTCATTTAATAATTGAGGTGAATAAAAAAAATATTTAATAGTGTTATCGCCATTTTTCTTTAATGAATTAAAAAAATAAATTGAATCTAAATAGACTTGTTTTTTTAAAAATATAATATCTGGCCTTAATTCTCGAATTAAATTAATATTTAATTTATTTTCATAATCTAAATTTTCAAGACATATAGGGATATCATGTTTTGAATTCTCAATATCACATTTAGATGTAATTCCTACAATTTTATCAACCAAACCAAGAGAACATATAATACCCGTAACACTCGGTAATAATGAAATAATTTGGCCATTAAAAGTTGTATTTTTAGTTAAATATACTTTTTTCATATAAAATTCAAATATTAAATTCTACTATAATTTATTACAGATTTTAGTTTTTCCAATTTAAATATTTATAATCTTTTTGTAATTATTTAATGTCTATTAAACCTCTTAAATTTCAGAACAGTATTTTAATAATAATTTCAATTTAAGGTAAATAATGACAGCGAATTTAAATTTAAGAGATAAAGAAAGAAATATACTTTCTAAAGTTAAAACAGAAGATGATTTTAATAAACAATATAATAAAATTGTATCAGATAGAGCGGGTCAGAACCCACCCTATTTAGCACGGGAGATAAAAGATATTTTTGATAATTTATTTCCTAAAACAGGCGCTGATGATTAATTAGTAGAAATTTCTAAAATCATGATTAAATTAATTAATGTAACAAAAGAATATTTAAAACCAACAAAATCTCTTATTCCTTTTTCAAATAAAGGTTCAATAAAAGCAGTTGATAATATTTCATTTTCTTGTTCACCAAGTAAAATTTTCACACTATTAGGTCCTAATGGTGCAGGGAAAACAACAACACTTCGAATGATTGCGACTATTTTAAAACCAACTTCTGGTGAAATTAAAGTTTGCAATAATGATGTACTAGATTCTCCTGAAATTGTAAGAAAAAAAATTGGGTTTTTAACAGGAAATACAGGATTATATGACCGATTAACACCAAATGAAATGATTGATTATTTTGCAAGACTGAATCAAATTGATGAACAAAAATTATTTCAAAATAAATTAGAACTGTTTGATTTATTAGAAATTAATGAATTTAAGAATCAACGAATTGGCACATTATCAACAGGAATGAAGCAAAAGGTTTCAATTGCTCGAACTATCATTCACGATCCTGATGTAATTATATTTGATGAACCAACATCTGGTTTGGACATTTTAACAGCTAAAAATATTTTAGAATTGATAAAATCCTGCAAAGAAAAAGGTAAAACGGTTATTTTTTCAACTCATCGCATGAGTGAAGTACGCATGTTAGCAGAAGATTTAGCAATAATCCATAAAGGAAAAATGCTATTTAATAATACATTTCAACATTTTATTTCTGAATATAGTG
This sequence comes from Fidelibacterota bacterium, assembly GCA_014381925.1. Taxonomy (GTDB): domain Bacteria; phylum Fidelibacterota; class Marinisomatia; order SCGC-AAA003-L08. The sequence goes on from JACNKR010000040.1 coordinate 36,397, forward strand.
AAGATTTTGAGAATGAGTTTTTAAAATTAATGGAAGCTAATAACTAATGGCTTGGATTATTTTTAAAAAAGAATTAATAGATATTCTCCGAGATAAAAGAACAATATTAATTATGATTATTCTACCAATTATTCTCATTCCAGGAATTATTGCGCTTATTACCAAAGTTCAGATTCATCAAATGGAAAAAGCAAATGATAAGATTTTAAATATTGCAGTAATAGATAATCAAAATGGTAATATTATACTTGACTCTTTAAACTTAAGAAATGATTTTAATATTATTACTGGATTAAAAAATAGTGAGATCGAAAATTTTATTCAATTGGATAGTATAGACCTTGGAATAATAATTGATTCAACGTTTGATTCCAATATTTACTTAACAAACACAGGATTAATAAATATTTTATTTAAATCAACCGAAGACTTAAATATTGCGAATAAAAAAATAACTGGAATAATAAATTACTTTTCAGATCAAATTTCATCAAAACGTATGATAAATTTAAATATTGATCCAACATTATTTCATCCAATAAAAGTTGAAGAACAAGACATTGCAACTAATCAAGAAAAAATAGGTAAGTCAATTGGTGGCCTTCTCCCTTATTTCTTTATTATTTTTTGTTATATGGGGAGTATGTACCCAGCCATCGACTTAGGTGCTGGTGAAAAAGAAAGAGGTACTTTAGAAACTTTATTGTCCTCATCGGCTAATAGACAATCAATTCTTATTGGGAAACTTGGGGTGGTAATTTTATCGGGGTTATTATCTGCATTTGTTTCGATGATAGGATTGGGAGGTATGCTTCATTTTTATTCAGAAATGATACCACCGGAATTATTTAATATTATTTTTGAGATGATTACATTAAAAAATATGGCATTAATATTCTTATTATTAATTCCATTAAATATATTTGTTGGATCGTTATTACTTTCAATTTCAATATTTTCAAAATCATTTAAAGAAGCCCAAAGTTTGGCAAACCCATTTATGATTGTATTAATAATTCCAGTTTATTTAGGAATGATGCCTGGAATAGAATTAAGTATTACAACTGCATTTATTCCAATCCTAAATATTACCTTAGCAACTAAAGAATTATTAGCTGGGACGCTATCAAATTATTTTCTACTCATTGTAATTATATCACAAGTAATAATAGCAATTGGTGCATTAACATTTTGCAAAGCTTGGTTTAATAGAGAAGAGACACTATTTAGATCAACATAGATTTATTTTCCTTTAAAAGTTGGTTTTCGCTTTTCAATAAAAGCATTTAACCCTTCCGACCGATCTGTCGTTTTAAATACTTTTTCAAAGTATTTCGCTTCAATTTCAAGTGCTAAAGAAATTGGATTATCGTCACCTTCATTTAATGCATTAATTGTATATTCAATTGCTTTTGGACTATTATGTCTAATTTTATTGGCGATTTTAATACATTCATTCAACAACTCATTTTGAGGAACAATTTTATTAATTAGACCAATTCGTAATGCTTCATTTGCATCAATCAATTTCCCGGATAATAATAATTCATTTGCCATACCTTTACCAACAAGTCTTCTTAATCGTTGTGTACCACCAAATCCTGCAATTAATCCAATACCTACTTCAGGTTGTCCAAATTTTGCATTATCAGATGCATATCTAAAATGACATGCCATTGCAAATTCACATCCACCACCCAATGCAAAACCATTTATTGCACCAATTACAGGTTTAGGTGAATTTTCTATTTTTTGAGTTAGTTTTTGACCTAAAATGGAATATTTTTTTGCTTGATTAGGTGTCATTTTACTCATTTCTATTATATCTGCACCTGCAATAAATGCTTTATTACCAGTCCCAGATAAAATTATCACCTTTACCTCATTATTATTTATTGCCTCATTAAAGCAATTATCTAATAACTCAATTACAGTCTGACTTAATGCATTAAGCTGTTTTGGTCTATCTATTTTAATAATTGAAATAGTATCTAAAATTTCAAGAGTTACCATAATTTACTCTTTCCAAAATGAATAATTAAATAAAATTAATACTGTAAATATTTCTAACCTACCTAATAGCATACAAAAACTACATATCCATTTTGCTAATGGAGGAAAATGTCCCCAATTTTCAGCAGGTCCAATTGAACCTAACCCAGGACCCATATTTCCAATTGATGAGGCACTGGCGCTCAATGAAGTAATTGTATCTAATCCTAAAATTGATAATATAATTGCACAAAAACCAAAAATAAATATATAAAATAAATAAAATCCCAAGGTGTTTTTAACAATACTATCTTTAATTGTCTTATCTCCAATGGTCAATAAAAAAACTCCTTTGGGGTGCATTATTCTTTTCATTTCTAATTTTAAATATTTTAACACTACAATTGTTCGAATTAATTTTAATGCACCTGTTGTTGACCCTGCAGATCCGCCTATAAATAAAAGGAAGAAAATCAATGTTTGAGATAAATGAGGCCATGTTTCAAAATCTTCAGTACCAAATCCAGTCGATGAGATTAATGAAACGGTTGTAAAAAGCCCATGCCTAAAGGCTTCAAATCCAAATCCATATTGATTTATTGCGATATTTAATCCAATTGATAATGTGAATATTGAGATAACACCCACATAAAATTTGAATTCAGCATCTTTATAATATGAAAATTTTTTATGAAATATTGTTCTATAATGCAATGTGAAATTAGTAGCTGCCAAGAACATAAATAAAATAATTGTAAATTCAATAATAGGAGAATTATATGCACCAATACTTGCATTTTTTGTAGAGAAACCACCTGTTGCCATTGTGCCAAAAGCATGACAAATTGAATCAAAAAAGGTCATTCCTTCTGCCCAAAGTAAAAGAGTTAAAATAAAAATAAATCCAATATAAATACTCCAAAGAAATTTAGCTGTCTGTTTTACTCGTGGAGTTAATTTATCAGCGGCAGGTCCCGCGACTTCAGCCTTAAACAACTGAACACCACCCATACCTAAAAGTGGTAGCATCGCTATACTAAATACAATAATTCCCATACCACCAATAAAATGTGTAAAACTTCTCCAAAATAATATACCATGGGTTAAATTTTCAATTTCATTTATATCAGGGTGTCCTAAAATACTTGCACCTGTAGTAGTAAGTCCAGACATTGCTTCAAAAAATGAATCGGTATATGTAGGGATTTGTCCTGAAATCCAAAAAGGGAGGGCACTAAAGATTGCCATAAATATCCAGCCGACAGTAACAATTACAAATCCATCTTTCACAGCAATTTCAGGTTTATATTCTCTTGTAATTAATACAAAAAATAAACCACATAAAATTGTTATCCCTGCTGATTTTAAAATTGGCAATAAATCATTTTCAGAGTAAATCAATGCAACTAATGCACTAAATAACATAGATAATCCAAGGAAAACTAAAATTAATCCAATAATATATAAAATGGATTTTTTATGCATTTTTCTTATCTAAATAAGCGTTCAGCTGTTGATAAATTTTCAGGTTTAGTAAATAGTAATAACTCATCTTCAGGATGTATGTTTGTTTTAGAATTAGGTACAATCACTTTATCATCTCTAATAATTGCTCCCAATACAATGTCTTGTGGAATTTTATCTAAGTTATATTTTTTACGAATAAATTTTGAATCATCTCTCACTCTAATTTCCATGCAGTCAGTATCTAAATCTTCAAATCGTGTGATAGATTTAATCATATCACTTTTCATAAAGCAAATAACTTCATTTACTGCAGAAATATTTTTACTTAAAACGGCATCAAACCCAATATGTCTCACAGCTTGTAAATAATCAGTTGTAGATATATGTACGATTACTTGTTTTACTCCTAAATGTTTTGCAAGTAATCCAGACACTATATTAGTCTGTTCGTTTTCGGTAGCAGCAATAAAACAATCTAAATCTTTTACATTTTCGGATTCTAAAAATTCTAAATTTGTACCATCTTCATCAAGTACTAAAACATCCTTAAATTTTTCTTTTACTTCCCATGCTTTTGAAGAATTTTTTTCTAACAATCTAACACTATAATCATGTTCTAATGATTTTGCAAGTAATCGTCCAATTTTCCCTGCGCCTAAAATCATTATACTATTAATATCGATTGCAGGTTTTCCTGCCATTTGTTGAATTTTTTTTGCGTATTCTGATTTACATAGAAAAAATACAGTATCATTATTTTTATATATTACATTTTTATGTGGAATAAATGTATTTCCATCTCTTGAAATTACAACCACTTTATGGGGAATATAAGGATTTGCTTCTTCAATTTTTGTTAATGTTCGACCAATCAGTGGACTTGTAGAAGTAATTTCAATTCCCGCAAGTGTGATTCTTCCATTTTTAAATTCTTCAACTTCAGCTGTTGATGATTGCCTAATTAATAATTCAATTTCGCGTTGTGCTGCTTTTTCAGGATATGCTACAAAATCAATTCCAAATTGCTCGGGTGTAATAATTGCATCTTTATGACTATATTCAGTATTTCGTAATCGACTAATTATTTTTTTTGCACCCATTTTTTTGGCCATTCGAGATGCAACTAAATTTACTTCATCAATTCGAGTTAAGGCAAAAAAATAATCAATCGATTCCATATCAATTTGTTGCAATATTCTTTGAGAAGCCCCATCACCTTCAATTGCACTCACATCATATTTTTCAGTTATTCGTTTACATTTATGTGAATTTACATCTACAACAATAATTTCATAATCATCTTTAGTCAATGCTTTAACTAAATTACTTCCAACTTCTCCTGCTCCAACTATTGCAACTTTTTTACTCATTTATATTTTTTATTTTATTCCGTGTATAAAAAAAGCCTCCAACGAGTTAGAGGCTTTTAAAATCAATTTAAACTATGATTATTTTAGTAATGTCATTTTAATTTGACTTGAATAATCTTTAGTATTCATTTTTACAATATAACGACCACTTGCAACATTTTCACCAGAATTATTAGTACCATCCCACTGAACTTGGTAAGTACCAGGTGTCATATTTTGATTTAATAATGTTTTAACTTCTGCACCATTTAAATTATAAACAACTAAACTAACATATCCATCTATTGCAATCGAATAATCAATATTCGTTACTGGGTTAAATGGATTTGGATAGTTCTTTGTTAATTCAGTCTTTGTAGGAACTAAAACTTGATTAAAATCAACTTCAAATGAAGAAACATTTGACTCAAGTTGTTCACCATGTTGACCTGCAATAATAAATTCATTAAAATCAACTTTACTTGTTCCATTAAATCCATTTACAGATTCGAATTCAATATTTACAAGATCAGTTACAGTATTAGTATTTGTTAACTGAGCACCTTCAAGACTAAACATTAATGCTCTAATTTTACCTTCTTCTTCAAACACTCTATAATCAAATTTAAAACCTTCTACAGTAGAAGATAATGAATTATTCACAACTGCAATCTCATTTGTATTATATTTCATTTCAAACTGAATTCCATAAACTGGATTATCGGAATCAATTGACATTGTTACATTATGATCTGAATCTGTAGAACTCAATGCTTTCACCATATCTACTTTTGTAGCAGAAAAAACCATTGACCCTATTGCCAAACACATAACGATACTTTTTGTATATTTCATAACATTCTCCTTTTTTAATTATGATTATTTAAATTCTTATCTTATGTTAAACTTATTACATTTTTGTTTTTCATACAAATAATCATTTCAATTATTTTTGTAACAAATCGTAGCTCAAAACTATTAATTTCTGTCAGATTTTCTCCAAATATTTGCGCCTAATGACCTGAATTTTTCTTCAATTTTCTCGTAACCTCTATCAATATGATAAATTCTTGAGATTGAACTTTCACCATTTGCAACTAATGCTGCAATAATAAGTGATGCACTTGCCCTAATATCTGTAGACATAATTTCTGCACCCTTTAATTTTTTTATACCAGTTATTGTTGCTTTATTTTTTTCTAAACTAATTATTGCACCAAGTCTTGTAAGTTCTGCAATATGTGTAAATCGATCTGCATAAACATTATCAACAATTAATGAAGTGCCATCAGCCAATGTCATTAATGCCATCCATTGAGCCTGTAAATCTGTAGGAAAACCTGGAAAGGGTTCTGTTTCCATATCAACATGTTTAATTTTACCATTAGATTTTAGAATAATATTTCCATCTTTAATATTTATTTCAGAACCTGCTTTCACTAATAAATTTAAAACAGTTTGTAAGTGGTCAGGATTTGCATCTATTAATTCAATTTCCCCACCACATATTGCAGTTGCAATTAAAAATGTTCCTGCTTCAATTCTATCTGGTACTATTTCAAATTCTTTAACAGGTGATAATTTATCGACTCCTTCAATAATTAAAGTATTTGAGTTTAATCCTTTAATTTTTGCACCCATTAAATTTAAAAACTCACATAATAATGTGATTTCAGGCTCTCTGGCAGCATTATTTATTTTAGTTATCCCTTTTGCTGTTACCGCCCCCATTAATACATTTCCTGTTGCACCAACACTTACATTTTCAAAATTGATAGTACAACCAATTAATTTCCCTTTCGCTATGATATATCCAGAATCTAATTCAACGGATGCTCCTAATTCTTTAAATGCCTTTAAATGATAATCTACAGGCCGAGGTCCCCATGCACAGCCACCTGGTAGAGATACCTTTGAAATACCGAATCGTGATAATAATGGACCAAGAACATAAAATGAAGCTCGCATCGTTTTTACTAAATCATAGGGTGCTTCTGGAGTATTACAATTTTCCGTATTGATTATTAAAGAATGATTAGAATAAGTTACATCAGCTCCAATTCTTCTTAATAACTCACTCATTGTACGCGTGTCTTTCAAATTGGGTACATTTGTTAATTTATACTGCCCGGGTGCCAATATACATGCGGTCATTATAGGCAGCACTGCATTTTTTGCACCGCCTATTTTTATTTTTCCATTTAGTTGATTACCACCTTTAACTATAATTTTATCCATTTTTTGATACCTTTAATATTTCTTTTGCTCTCGCTTTACTCGTTTGAGTAATTTTATTTCCACTCATTAATGAAGCAATTTCTTCAATTTTTTCAGTGCTATTTAATTTTTTTATTTTTATATCAACATCATGTTTATTAATTATTTTTTGAGGTACAAAATGAAAATCACTCTGTCCAGCAATTTGAGGTAAATGTGTAATACATAAAACTTGTTGAGATTTAGAAATTTCTTTCATTACTTGCCCTGTCATTTCTGCAATCCGTCCTGAGATTCCTGTATCTATTTCATCAAATACAATAGCTTCCCTTGAATTTACATCAATATTCAACATTTTAATTGCTAATTGAATTCTCGAAATCTCTCCGCCAGATGCAATTTTGTTTAATAATTTAGCATCATCAGATTTATTTGAAGAAATTTTAAATTCACATTTATTATTACCATTTAAATAAAATTCTTTTTCATTTAATTCTAATAAATCAATGTGAAAACTAGTGTTTTCCATTCCTAATTTAGAAATATTTTTTTCAATTAATTTAATTAATTTAGGAATTGATGATTCCCGCTTTATTGATATTTTCTTATTTAAAATTTTATATTTTTTAGTTAATTCAGCATCATTTTTATTTGCAATTTTTAAATCTTCATTTACAGTTGAATCATTTTGTATTTTTTTAATAATTTCATTTTGATATTCAATTACAGCTTCAAGTGATCCACCATATTTTCGTTTGAGCATTTCAAGGTGAGTTAAGGAATCATTTAATTCTTGAATTTCATTTTGATTGGGAATATGATTAATAGTCTGTTTTTCAATATCATTAGAAATATCATCTAATTCAAAAACTACATTATTAACTCTTTCTAAAACTGTTTTAAAATCTTCATCAATACTTGAAATAAATTCAATATTTCGTCTTATTTGATTCATCTTTTCTAATATATCATATTTATATAGTTTTATAGAGTGTTCTAATTTTTGCTTAATATCCGTCTGATGGGAAAGTTTTTTAATTTTTTTTGTAATATTAATATCATCTTCAGGATTAAATTGTATTTCGCTAATTTCATTTAATTGAAATTCAATAATTTCCTGTTCCCTATGAAAATTTCTTTTCTTTTTTTCTAAATCTAAAATTAATTTAGAGTTATTTTTTAATAATTGATAAATTGATTGAATTTCTGAAACATTTTTTTTATTTCCTGCGAATTGGTCTAATATTTTTAATTGTTCATTCGGATTAAATAATTTTTGATTCTCATGTTGTCCATGATAGTCAAGCAATAAATTTGACACCTCTCGTAATTTTTCAATAGACACGGGTTCATCATTTATAAATGTTCTAGATTTTCCATCTCTATGAAATACTCTACGAATTATTATTGGCTCATCAATAAAATATTCAACTTCAAGAACACATCTATCTTTTTTATTTCTAATAAAATCTTTTGAAAATCGTTCGCCACTCAAAAATTTTAGCGATTTTAATAAAAGTGATTTTCCTGCTCCCGTTTCACCTGTAATAATATTTAATCCATTTTCAAATAAAATTTGAGTTTCTTTAAATAGGGCAAAGTTTTTTAAGAATAATGACTTTATCATGTTATTTTTTTTGATATAAAATAACGAATCAATATCCCTGTTCCTGCACCAATTGAGTCCATTTTCCAATCCATTAAATCAGGAAATCGACCTCGACCAAAATATTTTTGAACAATAAATTCATCTATTCCAGAAAAAATAATAACAAATAATAAAGTGAATATTAATAAAATTGGTGAATATTTTTTTGGGGTTATACAATTTAATAACAATGCACCTAAAAATAAATATTCTATGAAATGAATATATTTATCAAAACGCCATAGTTTCCCAATTTGTAACATTGATGATGGAATAGTAGAAATTAAAACGACTAAAATTAAATAGAAAAGAAAAATTAACTTTTGTGGTTTTCTATCAATCAACAAGATATTTCTCGAATGCTGACGGAATAAATTCTAATAAATCTGTTGCTATCATTCCTATTGCTCCAAAATTTTCTGCAAAAATTAAGGCAGATTCAGCATGAATCCATGTTCCTACAATCATTGCGTTTTGTTCAGAATATCCTTGCGATAAAAGCCCTCCAATTAACCCTGCAAGCACATCACCTGTTCCAGCTGTAGATAATGTAGGTGTCCCGTGATTCATTAAATTAATTGTTCCATCAGGATTGACTAAATAGTTAGGTTGCCCTTTAATTAAACAATATCTATTCCCTAAATTTTCGATAAGTTCATCTAAAAATTCTACCGGTTGCAAATTGAAATTTGTTTTAATATTTTTTGATAAATATATTAACTCACCTTTATGTGGTGTAAATATAGTTCGCAAAGGAAAATCATTTATTGATACTTCTGAGCCAATAAAATTTAAAGCTGATGCATCAATAACAACTGGTTTATCGCTTATTTTTATAAAATTTAAAATATATTGAAAATCATTTTTATCAATTTTCAAACCTGGTCCTATTACAAATGCATCTCCCCATTTTACTGCATTTTCAATATTTTGTTTTGAAATAGAATTTACAATTAATTCAGGAATTTTATTATTAATTACATTTTTTATTTCAGATGGAACAAGAGCTTTAACATACCCTGCCCCCGACCTATAACCTGCATTTGAAGCGAGTTCCAATGCTCCTATATATTCTACAGAGCCACCAATTACAACTAATTTTCCTTTTGAATATTTATGAGAGCCAACATGAGGTAATTTTATGTTTATTTCAATGTCTTCTTCTTCAATTAATGAGTAAATTATTGGTGAAAATTCGGGGAACCCAATATCATGAATTTGTAAAAACCCTACAGCATTCAAACCATCATTAATAAATTGACCTAATTTCGGATATCCCATTGTATGAGTCTGACGAGCCAAAATCGAATTTTCTTTTATTTTACCTGAATCACAAAAAAGTCCTGAAGGAATATCAATTGAATAAATGTTCTCACATAAATTTACTTTATTAATAATTTCAGTCATTTTCTTATCTAATTTTCTCGAAATTCCTATCCCTAAAATCCCATCAATAATTAAATCATAGTTAGTAATTTTTATAGTTGAATCATATATAAAATAAGATTTTTCTAAAATATTATATTTACCAAGGAGAAATGAGTTTTTAATTTCTTCATCAATAAACATTAGTTTTGATTTACACCCCCATTTGGTCAAATAGTGATGAGTAATAATTCCATCACCCCCATTATTTCCTTTTCCTACAATTACTAAAATTTGTGTATTAAATGGATTAGGTGTATTTTCTAAAATATGACAGGCAAGTGAAAATCCTGCATTATCCATTAACTCTTCTTGAGAACTAATCCCAGACTCAATTGTTGATTTATCTAATTGGTATGCTTGAGATTTTGTTAATATTGGAATCATTTATAATCCATAATAGCAACAGCAGTAGCATAATTATTTGTATGCGAAATTGAAATTTTAATATCTTTATTTTCTTCATTATTAATAAAAATATATGGAGCTGAATCAACTTCTCTTAATATTTCAATTTTATTTAAGGGAATTGGTTTTTTTGAAATTTGAAGTAATATTTTTTTAATTGCTTCTTTTGCAGCAAATCTACCTGCAAAATGGATATTAGGGTTTTTCCGTTGAATACAAAATTGCTGCTCTTTAGGAGTAAATATTTTATCTAAAAATATCTGATTATAGGAATTAATTAGTTCTTTAATTCGATTAACCTCAACAATATCATTACCTACAAAAATCATGAATTATTAATTTTATTTACAATTGAAATTAATTCATAAATGTCATTTAAATCAAAATCAGCACCTGAATATTCAGTACCAAATGTATCGCCATATTTTGCAAATGCAGTCATCATCCCAACTTCTTTTGCCCCAATTACATCTCTTTCTGGCCAATCACCTATCATAATCATTTCTTCTGGTGGGATATCAAGTAACTCAGTTACTTTTAAAAAAGGAACGGGTAAAGGTTTATGTACACCTGTAACATCAAAAGTTACAACAGCATCAAAAATATGATGTAAATTGACATAGCATAACCTTAACCATGCTTCTCGGCTCGGAGCATCCGAAACAACACCTAATTTCAAGCCCATTTTAGATAACATGAATAAAGTCCGATTCACATTGGGATATAACATTAAATTAGCTTCCTTTGATTTACGATACGCCATTATTGCAGACGCTAAAATTCGGTAATCTAAATGGCCAATCTTCTGTTTTATAAAATCATCAAACACTTCCTGATACTCATAACCTTTTTCATTATAAATATCAAATATATGTTTAATGGTTTCATCCGTATCCACATTGAGTCCAGCTTCTTTCATACCTCGAACACCCGCATTTACTGCGCTCGACTTCATTGTCATAAAATCTAACAATGTATTATCTAAATCAAATATTACCGCTTTTATCATTACAACCTATTCTATATAAAAAAGGGACAAAAAATTGCCCCTTAACATACGATTTATTTTTGAAAATTATTTAAGATTCTTTATCTAACATTTTAATTTCATACTGTGCATTTTTTTTCCATTTACGATCTTTAGAAGCCTCTTTAAATGCTATTTTTGCAGCAGCTTTATTTCCCAAGTTTTTCTCAGCAACTCCCAATTCATACCATGCACCTGCATATTTTCGTTTTATATCAATACATGCTTTCGCTGCCAATTTTGCTTCAGAATAATTTTTTAATTCATTTAGTACCGATGCAAGTCTAAAATTGGCAGTATATGCTTTAGAATTATTTGCGACCGCCAATTGAAAATTTGAAATAGATTCATCTAATTCACCATTGGATTGATGAATAATTCCGATTAATTCATACGCTTTTGCATAAGTGGGATCAACCATAACAGCACTATTTAATGCAATTAATGCCGATTCATTTTTTTCTAACCGATAAAATGATTTTCCTAATGCATAATGTGCAATATGATAATTTGAATTTGCTTCAACAGCTTTTTCATACCAATGTACTGCTTTTTCATCATTTCCTTCTTTAGATTCTATATCGCCTAATAATTTCAGACTTTGAACATGACGATCATCCGTTTCAATTGCTTTTTCTAGATTTGTTTTAGATAATTCAAAATCTCCAATTTTATAATATGCTTTACCTACTCTATAAAAAGCCTCAGTATAAGTGGGGTCAATTTTCGTTGATTGAATATATTTCTCAACTGCAGATTCATAATTTTTTCGTTTAAAAATTTTATCACCTTCAAGTGCTAATTTTTTAGCAATATTTGTAATATCATTTTGGTATGATTTATTGAATGGATTTACTTCAATCGCTTTTCTAAAATAATAAACAGCGTCATCAAAATTATTTTCTGAATAATAAATTCGCCCTAACCGATGATATGGCATTGCAAATTTTGGATTTGAATCAATAATATCTTCATAAGCAATGATTGCATCGTTAATTAATCCACTATCATTTTTACGATTTGCTTCCTTCAATTTCTGTCTTAAAGAATCTAAACTTGCCCATTGTTTACGAAATGATTCATTTGCTTTATCTAGATCAATCGCTTTTAATAAATATTCATTTGCCTTACCTAAACTATCTAATGAAAGTGCAATTTCAGAAGCCAATACAAACCCCAAAGGATCTTCAGAATTATTATTAACAAATTCCATAGTAGAATTATATGCTATTAGGAATTCACCATTTTCATATTGCAACCTTAATTCACCAATATTAGAACCATATGTTAATGATAAAATAATTAATAATATTTTAAATTTAGTTATTTTCATAATTTTCTCCAAAGTTCGTGCTGAAGGCGGGACTTGAACCCGCAAAGGATTTCTCCCACTGCCCCCTCAAGACAGCGTGTTTACCAATTTCACCACTTCAGCGATTCAGAAATTTACTTTCCAGAATCTGACGAAGTTGTTTCATTAAAAGAGGGATTAGAAGTAACAGGTTCACTGACCACTTGTTCCGTTGGATTTGCTCTTTGGCTCACAACTGATTCAACACTTATGGAAGAATCAACATCTGGGTGTGTTAAAAAGTTAATTAATAAAGCAAGAAACATCCAAGTTCCTGCAAGCCCTGCAGTTATTTTAGTTAATAATTTATCTGCACCTTGTCCACCAAAAGCAGCACTCATTGCAGACTGTCCCATTGCTGTTCCCATACCACCACTTTTACTTTGTTGTAACAGTATAACACCAACTAACATTAACGAAATAATAACCATAATTGTTACTATTAAATAATAAATCATAAAGATTTAACTCCTATTTTATTCATTTGTTTATATACATTTAAAAACTTTTGTGGATTTAATGAAGCACCACCTATTAAAAAACCATTCACATTTTCAATATTTAAAATATCATAACAATTTTCAGGATTTACACTACCACCATATAATAGTGGTACAAAACAATCATTAGAAAAATATTGTGTTAGCAATTTTCTTATCTCATCATGTGTCTCTGAAATTATATTTAATTCAGCAGGAACACTTGTTCCAATTGCCCAAACAGGTTCATACGCAATAAGTAAATTTACATCAGAAAAATCGATAGAATTTAATGCTTTTTCTAATTGCATTTTTAATATTGAATTTGTATTTCCAGACTGTCTATTTTCCAATGTTTCACCAATGCAAAGAATTGGATTAATTCTGTTTTTTACTATATTAGTGAGTTTTGCATTGACAATTTTATCAGACTCATTAAATATTTGCCTTCTCTCAGAATGTCCTACAATCGACCAATTTATATTTAAGTCAATTAACATTTCAGGGGAAATCTCACCCGTAAATGCTCCATTTACATATTCAGAAATATTTTGTGATCCAATTTTTATTTTTGAATGAGTAAATAATTTGTTCATTAAATTAAGATGAATATATGACGGACAAATTATCATTTCAGAAAAATTATATTTAAAATTTTCATTCATATAATTGGCAAATTCATTACAATTATCTATTGATTGATTCATTTTCCAGTTTGCAATGCAGTAATTTTTCATGAATTAATAACTTCCATTTCTGTTAAAGCAGGTAATTTATGTCCACTTAATAATTGAATTGATGCACCACCCCCTGTTGAAATATGTGAGAAACTATCATCATGCCCACTTGCCATTAAAATAGAAGCTGTATCTCCACCACCAATTACAGTAATAACACCTTCTTCTGTTAAAGATTTCAAAGTTGATGCCAATGATTGAGTTCCAATTGAATATTGAGGCATTTCTGCAATTCCGACAGGCCCATTCCAAAAAACTGTTTTTGAATTAATCAAATACTCATTAAAAATCGCACAAGTTTCAGGTCCAATATCAAATCCATAGCAATTAGCAGGTAATTCTTCAAGTGTCATAACTGACCAATCTGCTTCATCCGATAATTCATTTGACGCAATTACATCCACAGGTAAAACAATATTTATATTTTTTTGCTTCGCTTTTTCTAATATTGATTTTGCAATATTTAAATTTTCTTCATCAATATTAACTGCACCAACATTTTTTCCGAGTATTTTTAAAAATGGGTTTGCCATTGCACCGCCAATTAAAAAATTATCCGCTTGTTTCATAAGGCTTTCAATGAGCTCTATTTTTCCAACGACCTTTGCTCCTCCAAGAATTACAGTATATGGCTCAACTGGATTTGATAATTTTCTCTCAAAATATTTCAATTCTTTATCAACTAAAAACCCATAGCCATTATCATCAAAATAATTTAAAATACCATAATTTGAAGCATGTTCACGATGAGCAGTTCCAAAAGCATCATTTATAAACACTTCACCATGTTCTGCTAATTTTGCGGAAAACTCATTATCATTATCTACTTCTTCATTATAAAATCGCAAGTTCTCTAATAAATGAATTTCTTTGGGAAAAAGATCTTTTGACAATTCAATTGATTCATCACTTATACAATCTTCAGAGAAAAATATTTCCGTATTTAGCAATGATTCTAATTCTTCAGCCAGTGGTTTTAAAGAAAATTTCGGTGTTTTTGTTCCTTTTGGGCGACCTAAATGACTCATCAAAACAATTGAGGCATTCTGAGTTAAACAATATTTAATTGTAGGTATTGCAGACCGAATTCTAAAGTTACTTATAATTTTCCCAGATTCATCTAAAGGAACATTAAAGTCCACCCGAATTAATACGCGTTTATTTTTAATATTTAAAGCTGATATATTCTTCAAAAACTATCTCGATTTTAGCCTATTAATTTCGGTGTTTTAACGCATCATTTTCAAATACTTATTCAGTTATATTTCTTGAATTCTAATTCATTGTATTCTATCAGATAATATGGGACATCATTTGCATTAGAATTTAAAGACCTTGTAACTATTTTATATTTTATTTGTTTATAAAGAATAAATTTTAAAATAATTAAAAGGGGATTGCCTACAGGTTGCAATTTTATTATTTATAAATGAAAACTACTTCACTAACATCAATTTCTGTGTTTGTGTAAATCCTTGTCCTGAGCTTGCTGAAGGATCGCCTGCATTCAACTTAACAAAATATACACCACTTGGATAACCCTCTGCATTCCATTCAATTGTATGAAAACCTGCTTCTATTTGACCATCAATTAATGTTTAATTAATCGTCCGTTAATATCAAAGACTTGTAGAGACATCGCGTGCAAAGTCTCTGGCACACCAAAACTAATTGTCGTTACGGTATTTAACGGGTTAGGATATGCTAGATGGGTACAATTATGAGTTATGACTAAAAATACCCATTTTATTAAGAATATGTAAATGGTAAATTTATTTTGTAGTGGCGACACATACGTCGTTATTACCTTTTTTAATAAAATAAAGAACCGATACAAAACCAACTTGGACTTTATTAATCATATGGTTTTTCTTAACCTCGGAGAGGTGTACAATTTTGAATTATAAGTTATGAATTATAAATTAAAATGAAATGAAATGAACTCTGTAAGAGATATCTATTAGTCCTCTCCAATGGAGCTAATCTTTTATTTGATTGAATTTTTACGAATAGTTTACTCCTCTGGAGTATGAAAACTTACAATTATGAGTTATGAATTTTGAGCTATGAGTTATGATTTAAAATACCCATTTTTTTTAAGAATATGTAGATGGTAAATTTATTTTGTAGTGGCGACGCATGCGTCGCTATTACTTTTTTCATAAAATAATGAACCATAAAAGACCTCTTGTTTTCTGTAAGCCAAACCTCACCTCCTCCTCAATGAGTGGATTGAGGGGTAGTTAAGGTGTCTAATTTTTATTCTTCCATAATAGTATTCACCATGACTAAAATATCAATTACATTTATTAACCCATCCGAATTTGTATCGGCAGTGTGTTCCTGTCCCCAAGTAATATCCAATTCTTCTGCTTCACCAAGAATTATACTCACGGTTAAAATAATATCCAAAACATTCAACTCACCATCCAAATTAACATCATAAGAAATTAATGGAGCTGGCGTCAACATTGGGATATTCATATTGTTTGGAGTCCATGTCAATTGTCCTGTTTGCCCATTATAATATGCAGGATATTCCAAATTTTCAGCGGCTTTCCATATTTTCACAATAAATTCATTACCAGTAATAAATCCCGGTAACAATAAATCTTCATCACAATTTTGAATTGCTCCATAAGTGGTGATTTCTAAAGGTCCTCCATTAAAAATAGATGCACCCACCAATATTTCACTATATTCAGGAGGACATTCATCGCCTATTACGCCACCAATGTCAAAGAGTCCAATTTCATCGCCCACATCTACCCCATCACTTTCTTCTATAAATATGATAGGCGTTGTACCATCACCCGTTTCATCATCATAATTTATATATTCATTTTCAAATCCATTAAGGATATTGGTGAAATGTTGCAGTGGCATATCCTCAACTTGAATGACACCGCAATAAGATGAGGTTGGATGAGGTTGACCATTGGGATCACTGACTGTAATATCTTCCATACAGATAATAGACATTCCCTCATTTAATGCAGTTATTTGCATTTGTAATAACTGTTGATTACTACCCATTAATAAATAAGTAGTATTAAATGAATAACCTAAAATTGTATTTCCGCCAAAATTAAGTAACCAATCGGGTGGATATTGTGCACCGGCGATGACATTATTTAGTCCTAAAATTTCGTCATCAAATAAAATTTCCATTTGGATACCGCCACCGCTTCCTGAATTATTATCCATAATAATATCAACTTCAATGGAATCTTCGGTAAAGGCAAATTGGTTTTCAATACTAAAGTGTACCATTTCTTGTGGACATGCCTCTTCACATGCTTCCATTGTATCATAAATCCAAGGCGACCAATCATTGCCATATCCGTCAAAAGTACCACAATATACTATTTCGCAACTGCCATTATAGATGCCATATCCCGATTCTGCCAAACATTCGGGCCACGGTAATCCAAATAATTCCACACATTGGTCGGTAAATGGTTCAACCACAGGAATAGTGCAAGAATCTGAAAAATCTATGTTTTCAATGGGATTACCAGAAGGGTGTGCCATTTGTATATTTGAAAAGCTAAACTGATTTTCACCTTCATGTAATCCAGTAAATTCAATTAAATATAATTCTCTAATTCCTGGAGTTAAAAACCAACCAGTCCCAGTAAATTCTAAAATCTTTATATGTGAAGAATCGGTAAAACTCCAACTAGTAAAACCCAAATGATTGTTAGTAATAACATTTGTAATTTCAATTATATTTGGATCAAATTCTATTTCAATTTGAATTCCATCTACATCAACACTATTCTCCATCATTATTGTAATTTCATTCTCTTCACTGCCTGCCACCACTGATTCGGGGCAGTCAAAAGTGAGAGTGACTTCAGTTTCTTCGTAGGGAATACAATCACCAATACTTACTGTTAATTCCTGTTCAGAAATATCGGATGCGACGGCTTGAGTAATGCAAAGGTCTTCTATGGGAACATTTATTATATAAATATTGAAAAATATCCCACTGCCCGGTGGTATGGTGCCACCTTGAAGATCAAATAAAATAACTGAGTTCGCTGGTCCTGAAAACATCCAGCCATATTCTCCCGCCAAACCTCCACTCGCACCTCCAATATCAAAACCACTAAACCATAATTGGGCACCTCCAATATCAATTGAATTTTCCATCCACACCTCTACCGTATTATTGGTATAGTCAATATCACCGAGATAGAAAGTAACATCGGTTTCTTCTTCACACTCGCCTTCGTAGGCGATGCCCATGCCATCACGATGAGCGTAACATTCATTAGAATAAGTTTCACCATCACAGCCACACACTGGTACCCAATCATCAAAACATGCTCCACCCGGTTCCATACATTCACCGGGACCAGTGGCAAAGTTGCAGTCGCCACTTGGGGGGATGCAGGCGAAACCGTAAGCACAATCTGTGTCGGAATTGCAGGTAGTATTTTCGGGTTCACACTCCCCTTCGTAGGCGATGCCCACTCCAAACATGGAATTAGCATTACATTCATTTCCGTAGGTTACCCCATCACATCCACAGACATAATCAATTACAGTGGTACAAATATTATTAAAATCAACATCTATACAACTTCCAGGTGCAATTTCATATTCACAATCACCCAAACTTGGGATGCAGGCAAAGTCGTCATCGCAATCTGTGTCGGAATTGCAGGTAGTATTTTCAGACTCTGCCCAAAAGTAAAATACTTCAGGATGTTCAACGGAATTATTTGTTATTTTCCCTGTATGTAATTCATTAAAATTCCAATCTTGAAATTCTATCTGACCTAATTCAAGTTCATAACTATATTCATTATAAGGCATCATCCAATAAATATGTACTGAAAATCTAATAAAATCAGGGAGATTATTGATTCCATTATCTTTTAATACGAATTCAAATAATTTTTCGCCTTCAAATTGCGGAACAGTCTGTCTAATCCAAATTGTATCTTGGCTAATTTCATAAGTCCAACCGATATCACCTGAAAAATTGGATGAAAAAATAGCATCCTCTTCTGTAATTATTTCATTATTAATCCAATCTACACAAATATCTTCATCACATGGTGGTGTACAATCACCATAATAATCGACTCCACTTCCCACACATTCAAGAGAAGAAATATATTCTACATCGTTTCCATTACAATCACAATAACTAATGCCACTTGTTTCATTACAATCCTCCATTAATTCCAAACAATATCCGGGGAAATTTTCAAAATTACAATCACCTGGATACGAAATGCATGCAGATCCATCATTGCAATCTGTGTTAGAATAGCAGTCCTGTGCAAAAGTGAAATTCAGCAGTAATACTGATAATATGAGTAGTGTGTGTTTCATCTTATTTCTCCATGTCTATTTTTTTATTTTCATGTCATTCAGAATGACCATATTTGTTTTAGCATTCTCATCCCTAAAATCAATATTATTTTGATTTTTCTCAATATTCATCACTTATTTAGACCTCCCCTGTCGGCTTCACCTTATTTCTTTTCCTTTTTAATGGAGAGATTGAGCATGCGATGAGCTTTTTTTTCGAAACAGGGTGGTTGATATTATTTAAGCCCATCATCTTTTTGAAATTTTAACAAAATGAGCATAACTAATATTTAATTTGTTACTTGCATTTAGTTTATTCCCATAATATTGAGTTAGAAATAATAATATTTGTCTATCAAACTCAATATTAATATTTTTCCAATTTGTATTATTTTTAGTAATAAAATAATGAATTAAATATACAGGGATTGGAATATTATGATTTATACTACGCTGTTTTATATGATGAAAAGTCCTTTCAGGTAAATCTATAAATTTTGATGATTTACGAACAGATCCAAATTCACACATCAATTTAGCTATTAAATGAAAATGAAATATTTTTCGTATTTCATCAAGATTTTTATTTATTGCAAAACTAAAATCTAAATTATCTAATGGACTTACAATTAAATTGGGGTAATCTTTTAAAAACTGAATATAGGACTCTATTGCATTTAATCTATCACCATTATATGGAAAATTTTGTTTTACTAAATCTTGTGCAGAATTAAACCCTCTTTCAAAATAATATTGTACTAATGATATATTATTTTTTTCTTTATGTATTCTGCCTAAATACAAGCATAATCCAGGTTCCATTTGGAAAATATTATTGAATATCACTTTTTCAAATGCATTTTGAAAATGAATTAATGCATTATCCAATTGATTTAACTTTTGATAAATAAACCCTAAACTAGAATGAATAAATGCTAAAGTGTAAATATGAGTTGTTATTTTTATTAATTCAGTTAGAATATTAATCGCAGTTTCATTTGATTTCATATAATAATGAAGTAAACCATTATCATGAGTTAATGCCAACTGAATATGAGTTAATTTTTTAAGTTTAGCATTTTCAATAGCAGTAGTATAAATAGAATTTGCTTTTTTATAGTTCCCTTTTCGACGATAATAATTCGCTAATATTTTTTGATGATATAAAATATAAGAATTGGATTTTATTTTTGTAAAATAGTCAAGTGATTGGTTAAGGTGCGAAATGTCTTTTAAATTCCCTGTTCGCATATCTTGAACTAAAAAAAAATAATGAGATATTTTTAATAAATATGTATTCGTTGAAATCAAAGAGATTTGAGGTAAAAGTAATCGTGCAATTTCAAAATTTCCTATAATCCCTAAAAACGAAACCATTTCTAATATTATTACCGCAGATAAATTATCATTTTTATTTTCATTTAATTTATAAGCATATCCTATTAATTTTGCACCATTCAATAAACCACCATGTCTGATTTGATAACGACCCCTACCTAAAATAATTAAAATTGAATGATGAGTATAAATATTATCTAATTTTTTATTAGGGTCAATTTTTTTAAGGTTATAATCTTGATGGATTAGTTTTATATGAGAGAGATATTCACGCCAAATGGATGATTTAATATCGATTTTGGTATGCAAATAATCATCAATTGGATTATTAGTTTTAAAAATTTCTGGTATTATTATCATTTAATTGAATTCTCGTTCAACTAATTTCTAAATAATAATTGCATATATACAAGTTAAATTTAATATTTATTGAATAAAATTGTGATATTTTGCATAGTTATTCATATCCTTTGTTCAATGTATAATTGAAAAATCTTCATTTCTATTTATTTAATATTTATATGAAAGAATTATAATAATTACATCGTCTATTAATTAGCTCTAAAAATTAGAGTAAAATTAACGAAATCAAAAAAGGATTGAAAATGAAAGCGCTCTTAACAAAAACTATTTTATTTATTTTAACATCTGTGATTATTGGAAATACAATAAATGAAACTCACCCAATAGAAAAGAATAATATAAATTCTATAATTACCCATATTCAACAAAAATCCAATTTAGCTCCCGTGAAATTTTCTGATATTACTGAAGGCACGCTTGTAATCAAAGAGGGTGAAAGTGGGTTTTACCAGCCAATGCCTAACTTAAATACAATCGTTAATGTTAATATAGAAGGTATGATTGCGTCCACTACAGTTGATCAACATTACATTAATGACACGAATGAAATTATAGAAACAATTTATGTTTTTCCATTATCTGCTAATTGTGCGGTTAGAGATATGGAAATGATTATTGGTGATAGACATATAAAAGGTGAAGTTGAAGAAAAAGTTGAAGCACGAAAAAAATATGAACAGGCAAAATCTCAAGGAAAAAAGGCAGGACTTACGGAACAAGAACGCCCAAATATATTCACAAATTCCGTTGCAAATATTTTACCGGGTGAACATGTCATTATTCGATTAAAATTAGTTGAAAAATTATATTATGAAGAAGGAAAGTTTTCATATAAGTTCCCAATGGTTGTCGGACCACGGTTTATTCCAGGAAATACAATTAGAGGTTATTCAGGAACAGGCTGGGCATTGGATACAGATATAGTGCCAGATGCCTCTCGAATAACTCCCCCAATTATTCCAGAAGGTATGCGTACTGGTAATAATTTGAATATCTCAATAAAATTAAATTCAGGATTATCGATTGAAAAATTATTAAGTCCCACTCATAAGATTGAAAGCGAAATTATTGATGGACTTTATAATATCACTTTAAAACATCAAGCAATAATTCCAAATAAAGATTTTATTTTAGAATATTCAATTAAACCAGAAAACCAACCACAAGCGGCGTTGTTTACTTCCACTTTTAATAATGAAGAATATTTTTTACTTATGGCAATGCCACCACAAATTAAAGGAAATATAAAAATAATCAATAAAGAAATAATATTTATTTTAGATATTTCAGGATCAATGCAAGGGACTAAAATCCTTCAAGCAAAATCAGCATTAATTGAAATATTAAAGCGATTAAAACCCGAAGAATCATTTAATATTATTGCTTTTAATAATAAGTATTCATCATTTAATTCCAATTCTTTGCCGGCAAATGATGAAAATAAACAAAGTGGAATAAATTTCATTAATCAATTACATGCAAATGGTGGGACAATGGCTCAACCGGCATTAGAAGCAGGATTTGATTTCACCCCACAAAATGATAAAATGAAGATGGTGGTATTTTTAACGGATGGTTCTGTTGGAAATGAAAATCAATTATTTAATTTAGTTGAAAATAAATTAGGAAATAGCCGATTGTTCACACTTGCAATTGGGCATGCATCAAATGGTTATTTATTAGAAAAAATATCTGAACTCGGAAAAGGGACATTTACGTATATTCATAATCAAAGCCAAGTAAAAGAAAAAGTGACTGAATTATTCTCCAAAATTGAAAATCCCATAATTACGGATTTATTATTAGAATTACCAAGTGATTGTGAAATTTATCCAAAAACACTTCCTGATTTATATAAAGGACAACCGTTAACTGTCATTGGAAAATTAAATGAAATTAGTGATGAAAAAGTTAAATTTTCAGGAAATTTAAATGGAAATCGATTTATTCAACATTTATCATTAGATCTAAATCAAGCAAAGCCTGCTGAAGGAATATCAACAATTTGGGCAAGAATGAAAGTTAAAGAATTAATGAATGACTTTAGAAGAGGTAGGCAAGAGTCAAAACAACAGATAATTGATATTGCTAAATCATTTAAAATAATAACTCAATTTACATCATTTATTGCGATTGAAAATAAAATCACAAATCCTTCATTAGCGTATAATATAAAAAATATCCCTGTTGAGATGCCTTATGGTTGGAGTTATGATGGCATTTTTAAAAGTGCAAACCGCCGAAAGCCAATAATGGCAGAAAATAGAAACTCAAAACAAATAGATAATGATGCGGCAATTAAAAAAACTTTACCTCAAACAGCAACTCAATATCCAATTTTATTTCTCACTGGCATATTTTCCATATTGGTTTCAATATTTATCAGTTTAATTTTAAAACTTAAACACAAATGAAATTTAATTATTTCTCTTTCTTGTTCCTAATCGTGGGGAGTTTTCTAATTGGAAATTCCCTGCTATTTTATTCAAAAGGTTTTATAGGTCAATTCCTTTTAGAAAAAGCATGGGAAGTAACAAAATCTACACAGAAAAATACAAAACCGTGGTCTTGGTCAAATACATACCCAATTGGAAGGTTGATAATCCCAAAAATAAAATTTGACCATATCATTATTGAAGGTGCAAGTAATGGAAGTTTAGAATATGGTTCCGGGCATATATATGAAACAGCTTTACCAAATATGAGAGGTAATTGCGTAATTGCAGGTCATAGAGATTCATTTTTTAGTGGATTAGAAAAGCTATTAGAAGGTAATCAAATAATTTTAGAGAGCAAAACAGCAGTTGTAAATTATGTTGTAATTTCAATACATATTGTAAACCCAATGGATACAAAGTGGCTACATCAATATGATTATACTGAATTAACGCTAATTACGTGTTATCCATTTAATTATATTGGAGATGCTCCACTAAGGTATATTATTAAAGCTGAAAAGTTAAATTCAATTCAAATTTAATATTACGGTTGAATTTGTGGTAAAAAATCATCACCTAATTCATCACTAATTTTATAATTAACCGAATTAGTTTCATCTGTTAAAAAGATTGAACTGGTTCCATTTTCATCGGATTCATAAACCATATATACACCATCAATATCATTCAGAATTATATTAGCAAAACTTGGGTTAACTTGGTTAGAACTGTTGTTTTCAATTACATCAATTATATTCGATTCAAAGCCATCAATAGTTGTTGGGATTTCTATAAAGTAAATTGACCATGAACCATCACGATTACTTTCATAAACGATAAAGTTACCCATTTCACCATTTGGAGAAAATCCATCCATTACAAATCTTGGGTTGCGTTCGATATAATTGTCATTTGTTAGTTTTAGACTATCACCAGTTTCTATATTATACCAAAATAAATCAACCTGATTATTCACTTCACCAATATAAATAATTTGGCTTCCATCATCATTAATATCTGGTTCATATTCAGATTCAGGATGATTTGTAATATTTTGTTTTTGTGTCCCATCTTCATTCATTACAAATATCTCTAAATTACCAGCAATTGTTGAACAATATACTATTTTATCAGTACCTGAAATAATATTTGTAATATTGAAATCCTTATCACTTCCATTATTAAAAGTTAATTGATTTAAATCAGAACCATCTTTATTCATACTATAAATTTCAAAATTACCTGTTCGTACAGATTCAAAAATAATCCGAGAACCATTTGAAGTAAATTGAGGATTATAATCGTTCCCAGGATGATTCGTCAAGTTTTGTAAATCTCGTCCACCAGCCCCAATTGAAAATATTTCAAAGTTTCCATTTTCTCGTCCATAAAAAATAATTCTTGCTCCCCATGGTTCAAAACGTGGAGAATAACTTTCGCCCACATCATTTGAAAATAATTGTAATCTCGGAAATCCAGGATCTTCAAAATCTAATTCAACACTGAAAACATTATTCAATCCATCTCTATTTGATTGAAATACAATTTGATTAAACGGCGTTGCTTTTTCTGCCACATCATATTCTTCTTGACTGCTAAAACTTTTTTGTCCCCACACATCTTCCGTAACCACTAAAAAATACATTATCCAATCTTCTTCTTCCATAGTATAAATATATTGCGTCAATTGATTATCTATAAATGGTCCAACTTTTATAATATCAGAATTATCTTCAATGCAATTTTCATCGAATACATCATTATAACTAAATGCTTCTTCATGTCTATAGTATAATGAATACGATTTAAAATCTTCATCCATACTACCATTCCATTCAATTACATACTGCCTATTTTCTGCATCTACATTTTCAAAATAGATGCTTGTAATATAGGGTTTATCCGGTGGTTGTTCAGAAAACAAACTATGTTCAGAAATTGTTTTTTGTCCCCAACCATCTTCTACTTCAACCCAAAAAAATAATTCACCCGATTGATTACATGAAACCTCCTCATCCCAAAAATAAGTCATTAACAAACTATTTTCATCAATATTTAAAACCTGCCCAAGTGTATCTTCCAATGAATCTGAAACTGTAGAAGAAAATACGGTGTATGATTTAAAATCTGATATCAAATTTTCAACACTTTCCCAATGAACAATTATAGTATCTGGAATATTTTCACTATTGTCATTTCCTTTCCAATATGTCCAATTTGTAATCTCAACTTTTGGTGGTGGAATATCAATTAAATTTGTCATACCACTACCAATTGAAATATTTCCAAATTTATCTTCTACACCCACCCAAAACCAATTTTCTATAAATGGACTGAAATTTTCACTAAAAGAAAATAATCCATTTTCAGATACAAAAGATGAATCTAAATTAAAATTTGAAGTATTTATATCTAAAACATTTGTGAGCTTAATTTTATCACTTGTTTCAGAAATTGAATGATAAATATTATACGAATTAAAATTAGAGACATCCAATTCACCTAAATACCATTCTATATTTATTCCTTCTACGGAATAATCAATTGATTTAATATTTACGGCCTGAGGTGAATTATTTGGTGGGGTCATATAAATATCACCAGAACTTGCTTGTTCAGAATTATCAATTACTTTTACCCAAAATTCATTATACCGGTTAGGGTATAAATATTCAGAATTATTATTAGTGAACAATCCTAATTCATAAGAAGTTTGATTAATATTTGTTACTTCATAAAATGGTTCATTTGAAAATTCACAATCTGAACAATCAAACCATAATTCATAACGAACGAAATCAACATCGGGAGATTCAGTCCAATCAAAAATAACAGAATCACCAACATAGGAAATTTGCGTGAAATTTATTGGTATTGGATAATAGTCAAATATATTAGAATAAAATTCAGTCAACTCAGACTCAAATCCAAAAGAATCAACAACGGCGACATTATACAAAATTTCATTACCTGAAGATTCATTATGACAATAAAAATTTGAATTAATATCAGACTCAATGTCTAATTTCTCTTCAGAAGACTCATCAGAAATATATATATTAAAATGTGAAAAATCTGGAATACTATCGATTATAATAGATTCCCAATAAATACAGTTTGAATTTTCTTTATTAATTACAGAAATAATATCCAGAGGTAATGGGTTTCCCATAGATTGATCTAAATTTACAATTAAAGATGAGCTTATTTTCTCATTTTCACTTGAATCCATGGCTTTTATTTTTAAAGTATAAACTGAATCTGGAAACTCAACTTGAGTTGAATTCCACTTTAATACATAAATATCAGTTTGAATAGTTGATTTTGTAGAATAAACAACGGAGTCTAATTCTACTACATATAATTGAACATTATCAATATCACTTGCTTCGTCAGTTACTTTTACTTTGAATTCTAATATCTCATACCCTGGATTAATTTCTAAATTATCTGAATTAAATTCGATAAATGGATTTGAGTTTATCCTATATTCTTGCCAGTTTATTTGAGGCTCTTCTTTGTCTGGAATCAAAAAACTTAAGTCACAGGAAAAGAAAATAAGTGATAAAAATAATAATATTTTAAATTTTAATAGTTTATACATATATAATTTTATTTAATATGGATTTGATTATTTGATCTCCAGACTTTAAACGCTTTGATTAAAAAGCCTGCTCCAATGATAAATAATATAAAAGAGACGAATCCAATAAGTAACTCTTTTAGTAAATATAATACAATTCCCAAGAAAATAAACCCAATTCCAATTTTTGCAAGCTTAAATTCATTTGCTTGAGAAGTGGAAAAAATATCTCCTAGAGAATTATAGCTAAATTTAAACATAATTTACCATTTACTTATCTCATTTTCTGTTGGAAATCTATTCATTTCAAATTTAGAAAATATTAGTTTATTATTTAAAATAACTTCAAAAGCACCACTTCTCGGAGGATTAATATTTCCATTAACAATAACATTTGAAAAATTCATTTTTATCAATTTTGACACCCGGTCAAATTCTGGATGATAATTTCATTTTTCACAATATTCAATTTCAAATTGTTTCATAATTTCAATCTATTTTTAAGGTAGTAATTGTAAAAAGCCAATGATCCCAGGCATTAATAATAAATACCCAAATAATTTTATCATAAAATCAGCATCATGGTTCCCACTTTTTGTAAATACTAATTTTGCACCAAAAATTGTTAACCCAAGGAAAAACATAAATAATATGGTTTGCAACATACTGAAATTTCAACTATTTACCCCCTTTTTAAAAAGAAAAATGATTAATTTATAAGATTCTTTTGTTTTTACTGTTTTCAAGTCAATAATATTGCATAGTAATATGAGCCAATCTTTCAACAATCTGAATAAAATTTTGATAAATAAAGTACTCAAGGACAATAATTCTTCAGTAATTGAATTTATTAAATTAATAGAACCATTAATTTGGGGTGCACTTTATAAATATGATCAATTATCTGAATCGGATAGAGAAGACTTATTTCAAGAAATAATAGTAAAATTATTTTCAAACAATAAAAAACGGATTCGAATGTGGGAAGGTAAATCAAAATTTTCTACATTTCTTTATAAAGTAGCTGTAAATACAATTTTAGATTATATAAAATCTGCTGGTTATAATAAATCTAAAAACTATGACAGTATCGAAAACATTGAGATTACATCACATTTTACAGACTTTGCTGATATTTATAGCCTTAAACAAGCAATTAAAAGTTTAAAGGAAAATGAAAAACACGTAATTGAATTATTTTATTTTAATCAAATGAAAGAAAAAGAGATTGCTGAGCATCTTCAAAAATCAATAAATACAATCAGTAGTGTAAAATTTAGAGCAATAAAAAAATTAAAACAATTTTTGGAAGAAATTTAACATTTACATCGTCAAATAATTATGAATAACGAACTAAAAAAATTATTAATAGAATTGAACTTAAATATTGAGCAGGAAACAATATTAGCATATATTGACGGAAAATTAAATAAATCTGAAAATAATAGAATAAAACAACTGATTGAATTAAATCCTGATTTATTAACATTTGTAAATGAATTAAAACGAGTTATAACAAATCCAATTATTTCTAAACCACCCGCACATCTTCATAAATCTATTTTAGCAACGTTAGGCTATGAAGAGAAAAATATAATGGATATTGCTATATCTATTTTAAGTAATGGATTAGATATTATTTCTGGTTTTGACTTTTTAGCACCTATTTCTCCAATGCCTGCATTTAGAAGTAATACAAATACTGAATTATTTTTTAAAAATGAATTAAATAATTATTTTATTACTTGCATTTGCACACCTATGGATGAGGTAACAATTTCAATTCATTTTAAATTGAAGGCTAAAAATGACTTACCAATAAAAAATATTCAATTTAAATTAGTGCAAAATGATGAAATATTAAACTCACTATTAACTGATTCAACAGGATCTACAAAATCAGTGCTCATTAATAAAGGTAGATATAAAATTTCAATAAATAAAAAGAAAAATCTTGGGGAAATAAACTTAGACATTTCCTAATCTCTATGTTAAAGTTCCAATTTATATCTACTGAGAATGATAGTTTCAGGATTTTATACCAAAAAAATCAATCATCTAATACAATTGAATATATTTGTAATTTAAATGAAGTAATAAGTGTTTCTACGCGATTAAATAGTCTAATAAATGAAATAAACCAAAATCTTCATCTTCGGATTGAACTATTTAATAATTTTAAAATAGACTCCAAATCTCTTTTCAATTTATGCTTCTCATCATTTATAAATGATATTGAAATTGAAAAGAAAACACTTTCACCAAAAATAGTAATTGAATTTGATCAAAGTTTAGGATTTATTCCATTTGAATTTTTTTATACAGGAGAATATTTTTTATCTGAATATTTTCAATTCGTTAGAAATATTCCAACTCCCCCATCATCCTCAAATAAAAATAATCAACAACATATAAATTTAATTGGTAATTTCAGTTGTGATAATGATATAAATGAATCGGTTGAAAATGAATTAATTGAAATTTCAGCAATATTAGAAAATGGGAATCAATTATTTACTGGACCAATTTTAGGACCGTTCCAGAGTAAAAAAGAAATTACAGAATTATTTTCATCATCAAAATTATTTCATTATTCAGGTCACTATATTCAAACAACTCAACATCAAAGTGGTTGGAAATGGAATGAAGATGAAATTATTGACATCACAACTCTTTTTGAGTTAAATAATTTCCCTGATTTTATATTTAGTAACACATGTGGAATTGAAAATAGGGTAAATGATACAAACTATATTTTTCAATTAAAAACAAATGGTGTGGAATCTATTTTATATACTTCAGGATTAATAAACACCGAATTTAGTAAAAAACTTGCAGTATTATTTTATAATGAATTTATAAAAGGAACTGATATTGGAACATCACTTTTAAATACAAAACGAATATTTATTGAAAAATATGGCTATTCAAACCCATGTTGGCTTCAGTATAATTTACTCGGAAATTCTGAACTATATTTGAAAAACATCAAAAAGAAACCTGAGTCTGGACCAATTTCATTTGTTTTAATTTCATTAATCATTTTTTTAATTTTCATTTATTCATTTTTTAATTTTTCAAACTGGATAAATGATCAATTTGAATCTAAACAATTGTATATTAAACCACTCACTACAGAAAAATTTGAAATATTTAATTCATTTGGACATTTTGTAAATCCTAAAAAACCTATAAATATTAAGAAAAATAGCACATATACATTTTATTCAAAAGGCTTTGATTCATTAAAAGTCGATTTTGAATTATTAGATTCAATATTAAAAATAAATTCATCAATTCCAAATAATTTTATTTTTGATAATAAAATAATTGATATTTTAATATTAAGTGAAGATACACTTTTTGTTCATCTTCTAAATAATGGGTTATGTGAAATTCAAATATTAAATAATTTATCAGATTTTAATTTTTATATCGGATTTAATGTAAAGGATAAAAGGAATTATTTCAATTTAAATTCAAATCAATCTACAATTAATATTAATCCCTACTTTCAAAATGATTTATTATTATTAATTGTTAAAAATAATCAAAAAAAATATTTCAAACTAAAAAAACAATTTCCTATTTGTGAAATTGATATAAATATTTCAGAAATTTGGAATTTAAATTCTAATTATTGGCAATATATAGGATTTTAGCATAATCATAAAATAAATAAGTAGTAATTTTACCTATTCAATTTTTAAATAATAAACGAGGTTAACAATGTCAGACAATACAAACTTTACACCTCCTAATATTAATATACCCCCAAATTTGATTAATGGATCAACTCCAATATTTATCATAATTGGTGTGGTAATATTATTAGGAATTTTCACATCTGCTTATAAAGTAGATGCAAATGAAAACGGAGTAGTGCTCCGATTTGGAAAATATATAGGCACAACAACTCCAGGTTTAAAATTCAAACTTCCACTTGGAATAGATAAAGTCTATAAAATACAAGTGGCTCGACAATACAAAGAAGAATTTGGATTTAGAACTCGAAGATCTGGGACACGAACACAATATTCAACAAAGAATTATCAAGATGAATCTTGGATGTTAACAGGTGATTTAAATATTGCTGAAGTTGAATGGATTGTTCAATATAATATTAAAGATCCAAAGAATTATTTATTTAAAGTTAAAGATCCGCGAAATACAATTAGAGATGTTTCTGAAACAGTAATGAGTTTAATGGTTGGAGATAGATCATTTACAGAAGCATTACAATCTGAACGAGAAAATATTAATATTATGGCAAAAGAAGAAATGCAAAAAATATTAGACTCTTATGACTCAGGCATATCGATTCAATTAGTTCAACTTCAAGGATTAGTCCCTCCTGGCCCAGTATCCGATTCATTTAATGAAGTAAATAGAGCAAAGCAAGAACAAGAAGCAATGATAAATGAAGCAAGAAAAGACTTTAATAAAATTATTTATCAAGCAGAAGGGAAAGCTAAACGACTCGTAAAAGAAGCTGAAGGTTATGCAATTCAAAGAACAAATGAAGCTAAAGGTGATGTAGAAATGTTTAATAATGTTTCTAAAGAATATAAAAAATCACCTCAAATTACAAAAGATAGACTTTATATAGAAACGATGAGAAAAGTATTATCAAAAGTGCCAAATAAAATAATTATTGATGCACAATTAGAAAATTTTCTTCCATTATTAAACCTTCAAAAGAAAGGTAATTAAATGAAAAAGCAACTTTTATTATTAATTATTCCAATATTGATAGGAATTTCATCTTCATTTTATATTTTAAATGAAGGAGAACAAGCTATAATATTAAAATTTGGTGATCCAATAAGTGATAAACCCATTGTAGATGCTGGGTTACATTTCAAATTACCAATTATGAATACTGTAATCAAGTTTGATAAACGAATTTTAGAATGGGATGGTAAACCTGAAGAAATTCCAACAAAAGATAATAAGTACATTTTTATAGATAGTTTTGCTCGATGGGTAATTTCAGATCCTTTAAAATTTTATAAATCAGCACGAAATGAGATGCTTGCTCAATCATTATTAGATGATATAATTGATGGTGCTATCCGTAATGAAATTACAGGAAAAGTAATGGAAGAAATTGTTCGTTACTCTGATCGTGATATGCCAAAAGATAGTTTTGATTTTATGAATACGAATACTGTTGAAAATAAAATAGCAGATATTAAAATAAGTGGAGCAAGAAGAGAAATAACACAGAATATATTACATTCTGTGAGTGAAAAATTAATCGAATTAGATATAGGGATTACAGTGGTTGATGTTCAGTTAAAACGAATTGACTATAATTCTAGAGTTCAACAAGATTTATTTAATCGAATGATAACTGCACAGAATACCATTGCTGAAAAATATAGGGCTCAAGGTCGAGGTCAGAAAGAAGAAATCATAGGACAGCAAATCCAAAAAGAGAAAGAAATTATATCTGGTTCATATTTAGATGCTCAAAAAATAAGAGGTCAAGCTGATGCTGAAGCAGTTAGCATTTATGCTAATTCATATAAAAAGGCACCTGATTTTTATAATTTTATAGAATCTTTAAATGCATATTCCTCGACAGTAGATTCAACAACATCACTTATATTGTCCACCAATAATAAATTTTTAAAATATTTAGGTTCAAATAAATAATAAGGTAAAATTGGAAGGTATAAAAAGAGCCGAGAGAAAGGTTCTCTCGGCTCCTGCCTTCTCATTACACCGTCCCAGGCCATGTAAGTAGCATGTAATGAGCGATTAGATTTAACTAAAATTATAGCATAAATAAATCATAAAACAAATATTATTTATTCATTTTTTTAGCCATTGATAAATTTATCCAGCCTGTTTCTTTTACTTCCATAAATTTTTGATACTCAATTATTGCATTCGTGAAATCTTCATTCTTTTCACCTGTAATTTCATTATTATAAAAATCTTTACTTCTTAAAAATTTCTGAAATGAAATTTGAGATTTTTTACCAAATAATCCATCTATTGGGCCATGATAATATCCATTCTCTTTTAAAAACTCCTGAACTAAAAAATATGCTTCATTATTATCTTTTTTAAATTGATAATTTTTATTTACTCTATCTTTTAATAACTTAATATCCGTTTTGGTATCAGATTGGAAATACTCACTTAAATAGCCAAATATTTCACTAACAGGTTGTTTATTATCTACTCCAAAAACTAAATATATATTTCCTTCATTTCTAAATGCTGCCCAATTGCTATAATTCATTATTTCTTCATTCGTTTTATTCGGGAATAAAAATGGATAATCTTTGATTGGGAATGATTGGGGGCACTTTGAACATGAATATTCTTGAAATTGATTTTTTGTTGACAATGGAATAACATTCTGTTCCGTAAACATTACTTCAAAAATTGAGAATTCTGGATAATAATATTCCTTTTCTCCAATGGGTAAAGCAAATAATAAATCAATTTTTTGTATAAAACTTATATCATCAATATGATAATCCCATTCAAACTCTGAAATTTCTCCAGACCAACCATTTTGTAGTAAAATATCTGAAAATAAATTTAATGTTGTTTTAAGTTTTAAATTTAAAGGGATTCTTAAACTAAATTTTTTGTCATTTACATCATCTTCAAAAGAGGGTAATTCCCAAATTGAATCATCAACATGATTACGGTAAAACTCATTAAACGTATTTAAATTAAATGAAGAAAATTCTCCTTGAACAAATTCAGTTTCTCCAATTAATTTAAATTTTGTTGATTTCGAAAGTGCTATATTAAATAAAATTTCTTTATCAATTTCAAACCATGCTTCTTCATACACCTCACTTTTTGAAACCATTTCTCTAAATGCTTTATTAACATTATTTCCTAAATTAATTCGTTTTCCATCAGTAGATAATAAAAAACTAAATCCATTCGAAACGTCTAAAGCATCTATACCTCTTAATATGACTTGTAAAGAATAAATTACGGTTTCCCCTTGAACCCACTTTTGCGGATTTATTTCAATATCAATTCCAAGGTAATCTTCTGGAATAATATTGTTTTCAAAACGAATCCATTCATAATGATCAAATTCATCATTATAAGTTTTCACACTATAACTTGAACATGAAATTAGAAAAAAAGAAATAGTTATTATAAATATTTTCAAAGCATTCTCCAATAGAGATTAAATGTAATTATTCACTTTTAATATCGACATAAACAAAATATTCTTTATACAAAAAAAGCCCTCATTCGAGGGCTTTTAAATATTTGAAATAAACTGATTATTTTAACAATACCATTTTTTGAGTTAATATCAAATCACCAGCCTTTAATACAGTCATGTAAAAACCAGATGACATATTATTACCAATAATCTTTACTTTAAACTCTCCAGGCTTATGAGAACCCTTAAAAATCATTTCTACTAAATTACCTTGAATATCATAAATTGCTAATTCAACATTTGAATATTCTGGAATTGTGTAAGAAATTTGAGTTATAGGATTAAATGGATTTGGATAATTCTCACTTAAATAAAATTGACCTGGTAAATTTGTATTTATATTACCCAGCCCACATGAACCATCATCAATTAACGCTTCAGGGTCATAATTTTCTCCACCACTCATATCAGTA